>JBEKSF010000025.1:0-53099 GCA_049517295.1 Verrucomicrobiota bacterium | reverse complement strand
GCAGTCGTCGAAGCGGATTTGGTAGCCGACCTCCGCGCCCAATTTGCCGCCGCGTTCCCAGGCCACGCGCGCCGCCACGGTGCGGGCCGCCACGCGGCGCGGTTGCAGCACCACCACGCGCCCGGCGAAGAGCTTGCTGTCCAGCAGCATTTGCGGCACTTGGGTGGTTTTTCCCGATCCGGTCGGCGCCACCAGCACCAGCCGGTTGCCCTCCCGCATCGCCTGGATAACGGGGCGGTGGATTTCCCAGATCGGAAGCGATGCCTGCACAACGGTCACCGCGCCAGCAACAACACCGCCAGCATCGCGGCCGACAATCCCAACATGAGGCCCGACGGCATGAATTTCCGCCCTTTGGCAAAGCGCACCCCGAATATGATCAGCAACAGCCCCACCAGCACGTCCGCCACGTAAAACGGCCTGACGATCCCCATCACGCACAACGCCAGCAACACGCCGAAAACGACCGAGCTGATCAGCGAAATCCTGCTCCCCGCCTTGACGAACCCCATCACCCCGCCGGCCAAAAGCAGCACGATATAAACCCACAGAATTCCCACAGCGATATTTGCGGTCATAATTAGTCCAAAAACCATTCTTTACCCTGCCTGGACGTTCAAGTCGAGGATTTCCCCGTCTTCGCAGCGGGCGAAAATTTCCAACGGGCGGCAGCAAACCTCGCAATCGACAATCAAGCGTTGCTGCGCCTGGCTGGTATCAATGTCGAGTTCAAAACTTTGTCCGCAATAGGGGCAGCAAATTTGTTCTGATTCTTTCATGGAGTGATGACGCCACAGTCGCGCCTGAGGCCTTATGTTACCTGGGCACCCATCACCGCGAAATCGGAGTGTCGGCTTCTTGGGGCGGGGCATGCGCGAGACCCAAACGATCGAGAATTTTTTTAGCATGTTCTGTGGCAGGGAAGTCCTCGCCGAACTTGCGCTTGAAACCCTCGTAAGCGCGTTTAAGAAGATTCCCGGCCTCTGAGTTCTTGCCCTGCGGAAAAAGGTCCAATGCCAGACCAAAGCAGGACCGGAAAACATCAGGGTGTTCACTTCCTAGGATTTTCTCTCTCGCCGCCAGCGCACGGCGGTACAGTGGTTCGGCGCTGGTAAAGTCGCCATTGGCCCAAAGCACATTGGCTAGGTTGTTCAGGCTGTTTAACGTGTAAGGATGCTCGGCCCCAAGCGTCTTCTGCGCCGACGTTAGAGCTTGGCGGCACAATGGCTCCGCAGCAACATAATCCGCCTTTTCATACAGCAGCCTGGCAAGGTTGCTCATGCACAGGAGGGTGTCGGGGTGCTCCGCTCCGAGGGTCTTTTCCATCGTCTCCAAGGCTCTACGATACAATGGCTCGGCAGCCGCGTAATCGCCCTCGGCTGCGAGCAAATTCGCCAAGTTACTCAGGCCGCAGAGCATATCGCGGTTCTCCGCACCAAGCGTTTCCACCATCCCCGCCAACCCTCGATGTTGCAATAGCTTGGCGCGCGTGTAGTCTCCCTTGGCCCGCAGCAAATCGGCTAGATTGTTTAGGCTCACGAGTGTGTCGGGATGCTTCTCTCCCAGCGTTGACTCCTGTAGCGCGAGCACTGACTCGTACTCGTTTTGAGCCTCGTCAAATCTGCCCTGCTGCCGTAGCGCAAGCGCCAGATCGTTCCGGCTCAAAAGCGTGTTTCGGTGGTCGGCTCCAAACACCTCGGATTCAACGGAAACCGCCTCGCGGAGAAGAGATTCAGCGGCGCTGGCCTGTCCAAACTCACTCAACAGGTTGGCGATGCTGTTTAATGCTATTGCGGCATTTTCTCGAAGAGGCTTGCCAGTTTGTTGTCTTGCAAGGGAGAGCAGCTTTCGCGCGTGTTCTTCCGCGCGGGAGAAGTCGGATTCACCGCAGGCGAGCATTCCATTCAGCCTGTGCCATTCCACCATGTCTTCCGCAGTGAGCTTGTCTTCCCGCGCGGCTGCAGCAACCTGTCGCGCGCGGACGAGATTGCCGGTGGCAATGGCGGACTCCAACAGCGGGAAGACATAGCGCCGGAAGTCGCCGGAATCGAATTGGCCCTTTGAAACCTTCAACTCCAACTCCGGCCAGAGAGTTTCCCATTGCTTGTCGGCTGCTTCCGGACTGATGTGGAATCCCGCAAAGGATGCCAGCGCCGGAAGGATTTCCTGTCTCGCTAGCGCCGCGTCGGATGGTGGGATGAGGTGGATTTTCGGGACCAGCCACGTCCAAAGATCACCGGCGCGATCGGCGATGCGCCGGCAGTGCCACGGGTCAGCGCACAAAAGGGTTTGCGCGTTCAATCCCGCCAGGGTTTCACGGCGGAAATTCATCGCTTGCCAAAACTCGAAGGCTGCCCGCTCGCTCTCCGCACTCGCGCTCAACTCCCGCGGCCTTAGCACAAGCAGCGGGATGGGGTCGGATGGGACTCGCGCCAACGATTCGGCCGCCTCCTGCAGGAGTTTCGGGGCGGTTCTTTGGGGCGGATCGTATTCCACCTCCACAAAACCGCGGCCAGGATGAATTTCGCGCAGATCGCGAAGAACCTCACGCAGTTGCGGCAGGGAAACAAATTCCACCAGCGTCATGCGCCGGGACGGTTGAGCCGCGACGCGGCGAAGCTGCCCACGCGCCGCCTCGTACTCTTCCGCCGCCGTCATAACTCAGATGCCGTAAGGGTTTTTGCCGACGTCATAACCGAGGGACTGGAGGTATTCCCAGGCCAGGGGATGCACACCGAGCCATCGCTCGCCGTTGTATTCAATGAGCGCGCAACTGCGCAGCAGCACTTGAACCGCCGGATCGTTCCTGGGAGGATAGACTTCTCCCTTTGCCTGTTTTTTCGCCGCTTCGGCGAGGGTTTTGAAGAGATCATCCGGCTTGTCCTGGCTGCCGTCTTCCTTGCGCGGCCAGCCAATCATAATGCCAAGGTCGGCGCGCACCTTATTCAGGGCGTCGCGGATGTTCTGCTTCCGGATATGGTTGTCGTGAATGTTGGAAAACGAGCTGACATGCTGAAGCGCCTCAAAGACATGCCGGAGAACTCCGCCCGTCCCGCGAACAAGCAAATCAATGGCGTCCTCGTCAATCATCGCTTTATCGACCCGTTTGAGGATGATCTCTTTCACCTTGGCGTAACCGGAAGCGGGCGACCCGTCCCGGTTAAACACCTTGATCATTTGGAGATGCACGTCGTCGTCAAAATGCGCGCGAATGACATCGGCATCCGCCGTGTAAAAGGTGAAGATGGGGATGGTATAAATGACGTTCGCATTCAGCTTCGAGAGCAAAAGGTTGTTCTGCACGAAGATGTCGTAAGCCTCCGCGAGTTGAATTTTGTCCAGGTCTTCGACGATGAGCAAAAGGTGTTTCCCGCGCTCGGTGAGTATCTCCTCGACCGCGTTGATAAGATTATTGACGGCGGCTATCAAATCGCCCGGCCGCTGCCGAATCTTATGAACTTGGCTCTGCTCGATGCGCGAGCCGAAGGAAAGCTCGGAACTCAGTTTTGCTTTCAAATCCAGAACGTGCTTCCAAAGCGAACTTCCGCCGACACCGACCCCTGCTTCAGTGTCCAGCTTCGCGTCTCTGCTTTTGGTTTCAGTTCTGGCGATCTCGTCGAAAAACGACTCGATTCTTTTCAAATGCCGGCCGTTGGTTGGCGCCCCCGCCTTGTCGAGTTGATCGACCATCGCGACGGAAATCGCCAGCAGCACGTCTTCGGCCGTCAAGCCCACCGGAGGCAGATACATCTGGACCGAGAAATCAACTATAAGCCATTGCCCGCCGACTTCGCCTTTGAAGTGGCTCAATTCCGTGCTCTTGCCGCAACCGCGGTGACCATAGACCAGCACCCGCTTGGGGACGTTGTCTTTGTTGAAGATGGAAACCAGACGCTTGCGAAGATCGCTCTTCTCGTCACGAGCCTTGGCGGTTTCGACAAAAAACACCTTCAGAGCCTCGCCCCGCAATGGTTCCGGTGTGCAGGTCGTGGCGATTTCTTCGAGAGTGCGCGCGCGGCTCAAACTCATGGTTCCAGCCTACGCGCGGGCGAACGGCTGTCAAGCCGGGTTCCCCACTCAATACCGATAATGCTCCGGCTTGTAGGGGCCGTCCGGCGAGACACCGAGGTACTGCGCCTGCTTGGGCGTCAATCGGGTCAGCTTCACACCGATCTTTTCCAAATGCAGCCGCGCCACTTCCTCATCCAGCTTCTTGGGCAAACGATAGACTTCGGGCTTGTAAGAGTCCTTGTTCTTCCACAAATCCAACTGCGCCAGCACCTGGTTGGAAAAGGAGTTGGACATGACAAAACTCGGATGCCCGGTCGCGCAACCCAGATTCACCAGCCGCCCCTCGGCCAGCAGATAAACGCTCCTGCCGCTGGGGAAGGTGTATTTATCGACCTGCGGCTTGATGTTGAGCTTCTTGACGCCTGACCGGTTGTTGAGGCGGTCCACCTGGATCTCGTTGTCGAAATGGCCGATGTTGCAGACGATGGCCTGGTCTTTCATTTTTTCCAGGTGCTCCAACGTGATTATATCGCAATTGCCCGTGCATGTGACGTAAATGTCCGCCTGCCCCAGCGTTTCCTCCAGCGTCGTCACCTCAAAGCCTTCCATCGCCGCCTGCAACGCGTTGATCGGATCAATCTCGGTGACAATGACCCGCGCGCCAAAACCGCGCAAGGAGTGGGAGGAGCCTTTGCCCACGTCGCCGTAACCGCACACCACGGCCACCTTGCCCGCCACCATCACATCGGTGGCCCGCTTGATCCCGTCGGCCAGCGATTCCCGGCAACCGTAGAGGTTGTCAAACTTGGATTTGGTGACGGAGTCGTTGACGTTGATCGCCGGCACCAGCAGCCGGCCGGCCTCTTTCATCTGATAAAGGCGATGGACGCCCGTGGTGGTTTCCTCGCTGACGCCGCGCCAGTCCTTGACGACGTTGTGCCAGAAATCCGGGCGCTCTTTGGCCACGCGCTTGAGCAGATTCTTGATGACTCCCTCCTCGCGCGAGGCGCTGGGGCTGTTGACCCAGCTATCGCCGTTTTCCATTTCGTATCCCTTGTGGATGAGCAGGGTCGCGTCCCCGCCGTCGTCCACCACCAGGTGCGGCCCCTGGCCGCCCGGATGCGCCAGCGCCAGAAAAGTGCAATCCCAATACTCCTCCAGCGATTCGCCCTTCCAGGCGAAAACCGGGATGCCGGCCCTGGCCATGGCCGCCGCTGCGTGGTCCTGGGTCGAAAAAATGTTGCAACTGGCCCACCGCACCGAGGCGCCCAGGGCCGCCAGGCTCTCGATGAGCACCGCCGTTTCGACCGTCATGTGCAGCGAGCCGGTCAGGCGCACCCCTTTGAGCGGTTTGGCGGCCGCGTACTTGCGGCGAATGGCCATCAGGCCGGGCATTTCCTGCTCGGCAATGTCGATCGCCTTGCGGCCATAGTCGGCCAGCGACAGGTCTTTGACTTTGAAGTCCCTCGCTCCGTTTCCAGCTTTGGGCGCCGCGACCCGCGCCGCTTTGGCGCGGCGGGAAGCGGCAAGTTGTATTGGCATATCCGTTTCCTTTTTGTAAATCTATTTGACCGCCTTCTTCAGGGCCGCAATTTTGTCGGTCTTTTCCCACGTAATGCTGTTCAGATCGTCGATCTTGCCGAAATGGCCGTAATTGGTGGTTTTGGAATAAATCGGCCGCAGCAAATTGAGCTGCTTGATGATCGCCGCCGGCTTGAAGTTAAACACCTCCCGCACCGCCTCCTCGATCTTCTGGTCCTCCACTTGCCCCGTGCCGAACGTATCCACGCAAACCGACACCGGGTCCGGGTAGCCGATGGCGTACGCAAACTGGATTTCCGCCCGCGTCGCCAGGCCGGAGGCGACAATGTTCTTGGCCACGTAACGTCCCATGTAAGCCGCGCTCCGGTCCACCTTCGAGGGGTCTTTGCCGCTGAAGGCGCCCCCGCCGTGCCGGCCCATGCCGCCGTAGCTATCGACGATGATCTTGCGGCCGGTCAACCCCGTGTCCCCCTGCGGCCCGCCAATCACAAAGCGGCCGGTCGGATTGATCAGAAAGCGCGTCTTCTTATCAAGCATTTCGGCGGGAAGGACTTTTTCGATGATTTCCTTGATCACGAACTCCTTGATTTCCTTATGTTTGACATCCGCCGCGTGCTGCGTGGAAACGACGACGTTGACGATGCGCGCCGGCTTGCCGTTTTCGTACTGCACGGAAACCTGCGTTTTGGCGTCCGGCCTCAGCCAGGCGGCCCGGCCCGCCTTGCGCACCCGGCTCAACTCCCGCCCCAGACGATGGGCGAACATGATCGGCGCGGGCATCAATTCCGGCGTCTCGTCGCAGGCAAAGCCAAACATCAGGCCCTGGTCCCCCGCCCCTTGCTCGGCCGTCTCCTTGCCTTCGGCCGCGCGGGCATCGACCCCCTGGGCGATGTCCGGGCTTTGGCGCGTGACCAAATTGGTGATAAAGACCTTGTCGGCATGAAAAACGTCATCGTCATTGACATACCCGATGCCGGCGATGCAGCGGCGGACGATGTCATTGATATTGACCTTGGCCTTGCTGGTGATCTCCCCGCCGACGACCACCATGTTGCTCTTGGCGTAGGTTTCGCACGCCACGCGGCTGCGCGGGTCCTGCTCCAGGTGCGCGTCCAGCACCGCGTCCGATATGGCGTCGCAGACCTTGTCGGGATGCCCCTCGCCGACCGACTCGGAGGAAAAGATGTAATTTTTGTTCATGTTCAAGTTGTGTCGAATAACATATTGACGTATCTTGATAGGAAGATATATGCTATTTCCCTAATGCGTCAACCTTTATTTGCATGTCCGCCACTTTAAAAGCCTTGCGGGCGCTCTCCGACCCCACCCGCCTGCGTATCGTCGCCCTGCTCGAGCATGGCGAATTGTCGGTCAACGAACTCCAGGAAATCACGCGCATGGGCCAGTCGCGCATCTCGACTCACCTGGGTTTGTTGCAGGAATCCGGCTTGCTGGAATCCCGGCGGGACGGCAAAAGGAGCCTTTACCGCATTGTCGCCAACGCCGAGCCGGCGAGGCAGGAATTCATCCAGTTGGCCGTGCGGGGCGCGCGGGAATTGCCCGAACACGCAGCGGACCAGCCCAACCTCAGGCGGGTTTTGGCGCGGCGCGCCCAACAGGCCCAACTTCATTTCAACCAGGTCGCCGGGCGTTTTGACCGCAGTTACGGACCGGGCCGTTCCTGGCAGGCCTTTGGGCAATTGCTCCTGCGCATCCTCCCGCCCCTGGTCATTGCCGACCTGGGCGCCGGCGAGGGGCTGCTCAGCGAACTTCTGGCCCGTCGCGCAAAAAAGGTCATCGCGGTGGACAACTCCGAGCGCATGGTCGCCTTTGGCGCCGCCAAGGCGCGCAAGAACAAAATCAAGAACCTCGAGTTCCGGCTGGGAGACCTGCAAGATCCGCCCGTTGACCCGGAGAGCGTCGATGTCGTCATTCTCAGCCAGGCCCTCCACCACGCCGCCCAACCGCCCCGCGGCATTGTCGCTTGCCATCGGATTTTGCGTCCTGATGGCCAGGTGCTGATTCTGGATCTATTGCGCCACAATTTCGAGCAGGCGCGCGAGCTCTACGGCGACCGCTGGCTCGGTTTCACCGAAGGCGAGTTGCAAGGCTGGCTGGAAGAGGCCGGCTTCAAAAAAATCGAAGTGTCCGTTGTGGCCCGCGAAGAGCAACCCCCCCATTTTCAAACCGTGCTCGCGGTCGGCGAAAAACCCTGAGTTTTCTCCTCCCTGTCCATCTTCACACTCTGCCGCCACTGGCGATAGGCGGCGGGGGCGATTTCCGACGGCTTGATCTCGCTGCGGCCGCCCCAAAAAACATTCGTATAAGTGACAGGAATCCCGCACCCGGCCAGATGCGCGTCAATGGCCGCCTTGTGCGCCAGCAGCAGCGCCTTGTCCGTCCCGTGCGCCACTCCCATGATGTTGACGTTGTGGAATTCCGGGCCGCCCTCCCGCCAATAGGCATGCGTCATTATATAATGCCGGCCCACCTCGCGCCCCGCCTCGATCTCCCGCCCCGGCGGCGCCGCCCAATGAAACAGGGCGTTGAACCGCGTCACCCGCTCGCCGTCCTGGAGCGGTTTGACGTGCTCCAGAAAGGTGGAAAACCGGCCGATGATCTTCCGCCGGTTGAAGTCCTCCGCCACTGTCAAAAATGTTTCCAACGGCACGCCCGCCTCTTGCGCCCGCCCCCGCCATATATCCGGCTCAATCTCCGCCGGGCTGAATTCCCGCTTGAGCGCCGTCAAAATCCGCCACTCCAAATCGTTGAGCTGGACTGCGGAAACCTCCGTCACCTCCGCCGGGACCTCCGCCTTGGCCCCCGGCTCCATCCCGCGCCGCCGTATATGGCCCACCCCCAGGGCAAAGAGCCGTTTGGCCGGCATGATGCGGAACTGTTCGGCCCCCGTTTGCCGCGCCAGAAACCGGCAATGATCCTCCAGCGAGAAACCCTGCGGCACCTTCAGCGTCGTCCACAATCTGTAATTCGACCCGGCCGTCGCGCTGTCCGTCGAGCGCGTCACGACGTGCCCGGAAAACGGGTCTTGCTGAAACATGTAATCGAAGGCGGCCTCCAGGCGCTCCGGCGGCACCTGCCAGGCCACCAGCGCCCCTTGGGCCAGATTGGTGGCCAGCAACGTTTGCCGCACCCGCCGGATCGTCCCCGCCGACAGCATGGCGCGAATCCGCTGCACCACCACCGGCAGCTCCACCCCGCTTTGCAGCGCGATGGCGTGCAAGGGCTGCCGTTGAAAACCCTCAATTTTGTCCTCGGAAACCGCCAGAATGCGGGCGTTGACCGGATCACGAATTTGACTTGGTGCCGCAACGGAATTCATCTTGCAAAATGGAACCTACCAAAGACTCCGTTCTTAATCACTTTCTTTCGGCGTCCCCAATGGAGTGCGAATTGGTGGACATCAGGTCCTTCGCCAAAGGGATGACCCTCTCGTTGAGCAGGCGCACTCCCACAGCCGGCTTGAAGTGGACGGGATCAGTTTGAAAAAAGTTTTTTGGCTCTCCGTAGGACGACACCGAAAGATCCACCACATCGGGAAAAATCGCGCGCACTTCATCGCGCCAGCGGTCAAAGACCTGCCGGTTGGGCGACGATTTCAAGTGATCCGCCAGCGCGGCATGGAGGGGCGGCACAAAGGCCGCGCACCGCACACCGCGTTGCCGAAGGAGCCTCGCAATTTTTCCAAAAAAAGAAAGGTGGAAACCAGGACTGACGTGGTCGTAATAGTTGAAAAGTCTCTCCAGTTTGTACCGCTGGACCGCTTTGTTCTCCCGGTCGTATAGCTTGAACCATCCGCTCGCATCCCCGCTCCCATCCGGCTCTAGGGAGGCAGGTGTGCCTGCCAGATGCTCCAGGATGGTTCTTGCCGAATACTCCACCGTCTTGGCGCTCAAAAGCGAATCCAAAGTGGACACCATCCCGCGAGACGCGAAAATGTCCCCGCTGCAAACGGCCGGATCGCATTGCAAAAAATCGACCTCCAAAACGACTAGTTTCTGATCGGTGGCAAAATGGTCCAGGAAGAAATACTCCTCCTCGTCGCTGGCCCCCGCAAACGAGGCATTGAAGAAGCGGTACCCCTCGAGCTGGCCGGCTGGGATCATGCCCATTTTGCTGTCACCTACCAGCAACGCATCGTGCTGATAGCGCCGCAGCAAGATCGGCTTTGCCTCTCGTTCGGCGGAAATGAACACCCCCAGCCTGTTGTTGCCGAAGGCGCCATAAGGATCGACGACATAGTTCAGCAAGGCCAGCGCCAACACCACCGCCGCGCTTATCCCCAGACACGCCAGGACAAAACCGCGCGCGTTTCCAGTTTGACTAGAAGTTGTAATAGAGAAACTCACTGCTGTTGGATAGAGATAACACCGAGGCCGCCAGCAACGCCGCTGCGAAGAATGCCCACCAGGGTGTCAACCGCCAGCGCAGCCACCCGCCGCCCAGGGGCAATTCGCCCTTGAACGGATTGAGCGCGGGACGAAACTCTCTCAGCATTTCCGCCGCGTTTGGCGCCGCCCAGACAAATCCGGTCAACCCAACGAGCCAATACCACGTTTTGCCCTTCAGCAAGGCCTCCGCTCCCGCGACCGGCCCCCCGGTCAGATGAAACATGGCCCCAAACAATTGCCCGGCCGCCCGGACTCCGGCTGCACGGAAAAAAACCCACCCGATGACAACGAGAAAAAAAGTCAGCACCCGCCCCGCCCAGACCGAGACTCCGGTTGGAGCCGGCTTCCGAGGCGGTTTGTTCCTTCGCATAAAGACCCAGAGATGATTCACCGCCAGGCAGGCCCCATGAAAAAGTCCCCAAATTGCAAACGTCCAACCCGCCCCATGCCAGATCCCTCCAATCAGCATCGTCACCAACAGATTGCGGTAGCGGCGCGCTTCTCCCCGGCGGCTCCCGCCCATCGGGATATACAGATACTCCCTCATGCAGCGCGAGAGCGTCATGTGCCAGCGATGCCAGAAGTCGATGCAACTGACCGCCTTGTACGGCGAATTGAAATTCAACGGCAGCGTGATCCCAAACATGCGCGCCAGCCCCACCGCCATGTCCGAGTAGCCGGAGAAATCAAAGTAAATCTCAAACGTGTAACTCAACACACCACCCCACGCGTCCCCCATGCCCAGCGTTGCGCCCGACGCCGCCGCGTTAAAAACCTTTGCCGCATGCCCGCTTAATGCGTCGGCAACCATCGTCTTCTTAAACAATCCGACGGCGAAGAGCGACAGTCCCACAGCCAGATTCTCCCATCGAAACCGGTAGGTTTCAGGCCGCGCAAACTGCGGCATCATCTCCTGGTGATGCACGATCGGACCCGCAATGGAATGCGGAAAAAACGAAATGAAAAGCATGAAGTCCATCGGATCGTACTCCCGTCCGATCCCCCGGCTGGCGTCCACCAGGTAAGTCACCTGCTGAAACGTGAAGAACGATATGCCGAGCGGCAAAATGATCTTCTGCAGCGTCCACGCCGCTCCAAAAAACCGGTCGATATTCTCAACGAAAAAATTGGCGTACTTGTAATACCCCAGCAGCAGCAAGTTGACCGCAATGCCGAAAATCAACAGCGCGCGCAGCCGGCGCCGCGAACTCTCCCACTGCCCCATGAGCCTCCCCACGGCAAAGTTGAACAGCATCGACAATACAATGAGCAGCACGAAGAATGGATTCCACCACCCGTAATAAACCAGCGATGCCACAATAAGCCAGCCCTTTGCCGCTCTGGCTCCGCTGACCGCCGACAAACCATAAAAAACGGACAGCGCAAGAGGCAAAAATGCGAACAAAAAAACATACGAATTGAATAACATGGCTACGACGGCATCCCGTCAAAAAACAGCCCTGAAAAGAGCCGTCTTCCATCGCAGCCGAACGGACATCGGCTTTTTTGAAAGTTCAATCCGCTCCAGCGGCCTCAATGACGCCGAGGCAACTATCAATCCATCCTCGGAGTAGCTTTCCTTGGGATTATGCTCGGCCAGAATCGAGTAGCCCCGCTGTGTCAAGTATGTTCTGCACTGGTAATGCACCTTCAAGCTGTGTGAGGAAATAAATAAGACCTCGATCTTCTTTCGGCCGATTAAATCTCCGCAGCCCCGGAGCATCTCGTACTCGTATCCTTGAATATCAGAATGAAGCAGCGTCACGGCGTCAATGCCCTTGCTTTGGGCAAAATCCTTGATACAAACGCGCCCAGCCTCGCCGCTGGCGCCGGGCACTCCCGCTTGCTCCCAACCCTCGCTGGAACATCGCCCAATGTAGGCCCGAGTGAAGTCGCCATGCATTCGGTTAAGCTGGAAATTTTTAACGCCGCATTCCAGGCACCGTTCGATTGGCTCAATCATGAAATTCCGGGCTCCCTTGATCGACTTTTGAAACCACATCGAATAGTAAGACCAATAGGCCCCCAGTTCGATCATGGTTGACCCGGCTGGAATGACCTTCAAAATCTCGTGGAATGCCTTTTCATCCTGCGGTTCGTGGTGCCCCTTCAGCCGCTCAACAGTCTCGGTGATGAATTCCCCATAATATCCGTCGGCGACAACCGCCACGCCATTATGCATGATCTGAATCCGGTTCCCCATTTCATCCACTCGCACGCCCCCGGCGCCGGGAACCTTGGGAATGTCATCCGCGTCCCTGCACGCCAGCGCCTCTGCGACCCTTCTCCTGTGGTCCTCACTTAACATCGTATCAATTTATGTTCCATGCCAGCTATCTCACTGTTCCGGCCGGGCCATTTTGGCCTTCGCCTCATCGATGTACCCCTGGATGGTCTCCTTGTTGTGGGACACCGGGAGCAATTGCTGCAAATCGCCCAGCAATTGCGCCGGATCGCCCAGGTCCCGGTCGGCCCGCACCATCTCTCCCAGCGTCTGTTCGTAGGCATGCGGATCCGGTTTTAGGTCCGCCGCCTCCTGGCGGCGCCATTTGTCCAGAGCCAGCGACCAGATGTTGCGCGCCATCCGCGCGTCCTTGCGGTTGTAATAATAAACCCGCCCCAGCTCCAAAAGAATCTCGTAACTGTCCGGGTTGGCCCGCAGCCCCTCGCGCAGGAATTTCTCGGCCTCATCGGGCTTGTTCAGCGACGTGCGCAGCCAATAGGCCGCCACCACGTATGTGTCGATCCGTTGCGGGTCCATCTCCGCCGACAGCTTGAGCCAGGGCAGGATTTCACGCTCATTGCCCCCGTGCAAATGCGTATGCTGCGTCGGATAAAAATGCCTTCCGAAGCGTTCAATCCAATCCCGCGGCGGTCCCAGGAAAGTGCCCTCCCCTTCTTCATGCTCCGGCTTGGCGCGCTCTTCCTGCGATTTATGCGCCTCCTCGCTGATGTGGGCCGGCTCGTCCGTCGCGCCCTTGTCAAAGATCGTCGGATAAAACCCGCTGTGAAAATAGGCGTCGGCCTTGGCGAAAAACTCGTTGGCAAACAGCCGCCGGCTGTCCCCCATCAGCACCGCCAGCACGCCGCCTGTTTCCGCGGAGTGGCTCTGGCCCCGAATCCTTGTCACAGCCGGATCCAACACCGTCGCCAG
The DNA here is from genome assembly GCA_049517295.1 of Verrucomicrobiota bacterium. Lineage (GTDB taxonomy): Bacteria > Verrucomicrobiota > Verrucomicrobiia > Limisphaerales > Palsa-1400 > JBEKSF01. Next base: position 39,983 of record JBEKSF010000025.1, on the reverse strand, counting down.
CGTAAAGCAACAGACCAGCAGAAGAACCGCCACCCACCGCATCATACAGTCAGCGTCCTCCGTCGAAACAGCAGCCACGTCACGTCGAGCAATAGCGCCGAGTAGAGCAGCGCGTACACCGTTGCCCCGGCGCAAGCCAGCCAATCTATCGTCCCCCAGTCATGCACTATCAATTCTCTCACGTCATACCATTCCAGGTGCGGAATTAGATAATAAACGCCATAGACCAGAGTCCCTCTCCACCCCCCCATCTCCACCGCAACGCCGTTCAGATGCGCCCCGGCAAACATAATCCCCGCTATCACCACAAAGCAAATCGTCGCGTTCGAGGACGGCGCCGCAAATACAATCGAGCCAAGCAACGCGATGGCGATGATGATCCCCAGGCACAGCCAATGCAGCCAGATCGCTTGAAAGTAACTCAGCAGCGGCCAGGCATGTTCCCGCGACGCGCTGATTAACCCAAAAAACAGGTAAAAGACGAACAGCGACACCCCGCTGGCAAACCAGCACCCGACAAACTTCCCCATGATCAACTCCCCCCGGCCCACCGGCTTGGCCAGCAGCGGAAAGATGGTCCGGCTTTCCCGCTCCGCCGGAAGTTGCCGCGCCGTGATCGTCACCGCGATCACGACCGACGAGACCCAGATCAACAACAAGCAACCGTCCTTGAGGTAGCGGACGATGCGATCCTCGTTGAAGATGTTGACCGAGCCGAGCAGCAGCGTGATCAGCGCCGTCAGAACAAACAGCACATAAAAGTCCTTCCGCCGGTACAACTCCTTGACCACAACCCACGCCAGTGCGATTACATTGTTCATATCATCTCTGCGGCTGGTATCCGATCACTTTGAGAAACACATTCTCCAGGTTGCATTGATATTGACTGACCAACTCATCCACGCGGCCAACCACCTTCAATCTGCCCTCGTGCAATATCGCCACCCGATCACACACCGTTTCCACTTCCCCCAGTTCGTGCGAGGAAAAAAAGACCGTTTTGCCCTCCTCTTTCAATCGCTGGATGATCTCCCGCACCTTCATCCGCCCCAACGGGTCCAGGCCGCTCGTCGGCTCGTCCAGGATGAGCAGGTCCGGGTCGTTGATCAGCGCCTGGGCCAGTCCGACTCGCTGTTGCATCCCTTTGGAGTAAGTCTTGATCAGCCGTTTGCGCGCGCTCTCCAGTTCCACCAATTTCAGCACCGCATCTATCCGCCGGTCCCGTTCCGCCCCCTTAATGCGGAAAATGCGGGCGTAGAAGCGCAGCAATTCCTCCGTGCTCAGGAATTTGTAGTAGTAGGTCATCTCCGGCAGATAGCCGATCCGCTTCCGCGCAATGGGCTGGCGCACGTCCACCCCGAAAATCGACGCCGTCCCACCCGTCGCGTTGACGAACCCCAGGAGCACGTTCATCGTCGTCGTCTTCCCCGCTCCATTGGGACCGAGAAAGCCGAAGACTTCGCCCGCCTCGATCGCCAGATTGAGGCCCTCGACGGCCAGTTTCGGGGGTTTGCGCAGCTCGTGGCTCGGGTACTCCACCCGCAGATCATGGATTTCCACTACGGCACTCACGGCGACCAAGATAAGGGATGGCATATTTTTGGCTAGGTTTTTTACTGACCTCCGTTCACCATCGCCCGTTGATGAATGCAAACGCCCCCATTTACGTCGCCGGTCATCGCGGCATGGTCGGCAGCGCCTTGTGGCGCGAACTGCTCCGCCGCGGCTTTACCAACTTGATTGGCAAAACCCAGGCCGAGTTGGACTTGCGCGACGCCGCCGCCGTGGCCCAATTCTTTTCCGCCGAAAAGCCCGCCTATGTCTTCGTCGCCGCCGCGCGCGTAGGCGGCATTTTGGCCAACTCCACTTTCCCGGCCGACTTCCTGCTGGAGAACCTCCAAATCCAGACCCACCTTATTGACAACGCGCGGCTGGCCGGCGTCAAAAAGCTCCTCTTTTTGGGCAGTTCCTGCATCTATCCCAAATTGGCCCCGCAACCCCTCAAGGAAGAATACCTCCTGACCGGCCCCCTGGAACCCACCAACGAGTGGTATGCCATCGCCAAAATCGCCGGCATCAAACTTTGCCAGGCCTTCCGCCGCCAATTCGGCTCCGACTTCATTTCCGTCATGCCCACCAATCTTTACGGATTGAACGACAACTACGACCCGCGCAACTCCCATGTCTTGCCCGCCCTCATCCGCCGTTTTCACGAGGCCAAGGCTGCCGGGGCCGATTCCGTCACCTGCTGGGGCACCGGCGCGCCGCGCCGCGAATTCCTTTACGCCGACGACCTGGCCGCCGCCTGTGTCTTCCTGATGCAACACTACAGCGACGAACAAATCATCAACATCGGCTCCGGCGGCGACCTGGAAATCAAGGCGCTGGCCGAGTTGGTCGCGCGCGTCATCGGTTTCACTGGCAAAATCCTCTGGGACACCTCCAAGCCTGACGGCACTCCGCGCAAGCTGATGGACAGTTCACGCATCTTCGCCCTCGGCTGGAAGCCCCGGATCGATATGGAAACTGGAATCCGTTTCGCCTACGAAGACTTCCTGCGCCGCTTCGGCGACTCCAGCCAGGTGTCGTGACAAGGTCGCAGGCCGCCCGCGCAAAACCTTAAAACAGCTCGGTGAAAAAACGGTCCCAGCGCGGCAGGTAATGGCGCTCGTGATTCAGCGACATCACCACCAGCGGTACCTTGCCGACAATGCGTTCGCGGGCCACCCCGCCCCAAAAACGCGAGTCGTAACTATCATCCCGATTGTCCCCCATCATAAAATACTGGTCGGGCGGAACCGTGATCGGACCAAAACTCCGCCGGGCCGCAACCAGCGGATGAATTGTCACCGCATGGCTGGGGCTTTCCCCGGCTTTTTCCGTGGCGAATAACCGCGGACCGTGCTTGTCCGGCGGCACATCGCGCCCGGCGTTTTGCGGCAGCAGTTGGTAATTCGCCGCATGGCCGTTGACCCACAGGTGGTCGTCGATCAATTCAATCCGGTCTCCCGGCAGGCCGATCACCCGTTTGACCAGGCGCGTCCCGTCCACCGGCGAGAAGAAAACGGCGATGTCGCCCCGCTGCGGATTGCTCCATTGCGCGAGGTGCCAGGTGGTGAACGGGACCTTCAAATCGTAAGCCAGCTTGTTGACCAGCACCCGATCGCCTTGGAGGATGGTCGGGTTCATCGAACCGCTGGGGACATCATTCCAGTCGGCGATGGCCGAACGAACGGCGCACAAGACCAGTATGGTCAGCAACAGGCCCTTGGTTTCGCGCCAGAACTTCAACCACCGCTCTTTCGACAAGTATCGTTTCACGGTTTATTAGACAGCGGTTGGCGGATTTGATTCAACCGTTCCAGCGCCGCCCGCACCGCCGCCACCAGCGCCGCCACCCGCGTGCCCAGCGCAAAGTCCGACGGCGCCTCAAGTGTGCAACTGAGACGGGTCTTGTGCGTGATCAGATACAGGGCCTCGGGCCACTGCGGACGCTCCGCCGGATTGATCCGCAGGCGAATGATGCCGTTGTGGGCCGGCCTCTCTTCGATCGTCGGCGAGCAATCCACCGGGCAGACTTTCCCCGCCGCTTCCACGATGGCCTCGGCCAGCGGCGGTTGATCGTCCGGGTTGAGTTCATAGACGTAGAAACCGTGCGATTCCCAATCCTCATGCAAACAGAGCGTCAGGTCAAAGCCCGGTTGTCTCTCCAGCCACCTGACGTGCGCCCGGACTTCCTCCGAATTCAAATGCCGGTAGTCGCGGTTCAAATCGACTCCCTGCGCATTCTCGCGCCGATTCAGCGCAAAGCCCGCCGGGTTCAAACACGGACAAATCCACAACGCGGCTCCCAGCGGCCACTGGTCTTCTTCGACCAATTGCAGCATGGCCAGTGGCCCGGCCGGTTCGTCCCCATGAATTCCGGTCGAAAGATAGACCCGATGACGCGGCGAAACGGTCGAACGCCGGAAGGCCAGGAAATCATCCTCGCGCTCCCACTGCCGGGCGGCGGCCGCGGCGTGGATTCTCCGCAGCACGTCTTGGATGTCGATCACCTCCCCATTATACCCGCCGATGTTCCTGCCGGAGCGCTGCACAACCGTTCTATTGATCCGAAAAACCGTGATGGTCCCAATTCGGGTCCAGCCCCAGGTCTTTGAGCATTTGGAGGTCTTTCTCGACCGGCTGATTGAGGGTCGTCAGATAATTGCCGACCATCAACGCGCTGGCCCCGGCGATGAATATCATGCTCTGCATGTCTCGCAAATTGACCGTGCGCCCGCCCGCGACCATGATCTCCTGCCGCGGCAGGATGAACCGGAAGCACGCTATGGTCTGCAATATCTCCAGCGGCGCCAGCGGCGGGTTGTTCTCAAAGGGCGTCCCCTTGATCGGATTGAGAATGTTCACGGGCACCACATTGGCGCCGACCTCTTTGAGGGCGAAAGCCAGGTCGCACCGGTCTTCGCGTGTCTCGCCCATGCCGATGATTCCGCCGGAACAAATCTTAATGCCCGCTTTTTTCAAATACGAAATGGTCTCCAATCGCTCCTCGTAAGTATGCGTGGTGCATTGCCGCGGAAAAAACCGTTTCGAGGTTTCCAGGTTGTGCCCGTAGCATTCCACCCCCGCCTCCTTCAACCGATCCGCCACCCGCTGGCTCTTGATGATGCCCAGCGAGGCGTCCGGTCGCGTCTTGCCGCCCTGCGCCAGTTCGCGGATGCGGTCGCACACCTCGTCCAGCATTGGCCCTTCGTTCAGTCCCCGCCAGGCCGCCACCAATCCCAGCGCCGTCACCCCGTTTTGACGCGCTTCTTCCGCCGCGTCGGTCACCGGCTCAGGATCGATGAATCCGTATTTGGGCGAGCCGGTTTGGTAAAACGACGACTGCGCGCAAAAACTGCAATTCTCCGAGCACGCCCCGGCCTTGGCATTGACAATCGAGCAGAGATGAATCTTGTTCCCCTTGAAATGCTCTCGGATTCGGTTCGCCCCGGCCATGACATCAAATACATCCGCCGCGCCTTCCAGATGAATCAGCCACAGCGCCTCTTCGCGCGTAATCTCCTCCCCGCCCAGCACGCGCAGGGTCAGGTCGGATATTTTGGTGTGATTCGTTGCGTCAACCAGTTCGCCAATCATGCTTTACACAGTAGTACAGGCCCCCGCGCAATTCAAGGGCCAAAGTCGAACCGCCGCAGGAACTCCTCCTTCGGAGCCGTCACCCGCACCGGCCGTTTTTGGAATGGATCCGTATAGGAAAGCTCCACCGCCCGCAGTCCCAAGTGCGGACCACCCTCGCCATAAAGCCGGTCACCCGCCACCGGACAACCCGAAGCCGCCAGGTGAACGCGAATCTGATGCGTCCGCCCTGTCAATGGCAGCGCCTCGACCAACGCCCGTCTCCTCCCCTGCTCCAACACGCGGAATTCCGTCTCGGCCTCTTTCCCGTGCGCCGCATCGACCCGCATCCGGCCCGTTTCATCCGGTTCCGGCGCGATCTTTAATCGGCAAACCCAATGTGTCTCCTTTGGAATCCCGGCCACGACGGCCAGATACCGTTTGCGCACGCGCCTGGATTCAAAAAGTTCGCTCAAGACACTCAGCGCCCCCGGACTCCTGGCCAGCAACAGCACTCCGCTGGTTTCGGCATCGAGCCGATGAACAAACCGGAGATACTTGATATTGCGCGACCGCGCCCAAAACTCCCCCGCCTGGATGGACAGCATCAAAGCCCGCTGCAGGTTCCGCCCTGTCTTATTCCACTGGATCGGCGAAAGCATCCAACCCGCAGGCTTGTCGATGCCCAGGACGGACCGGTCCTCATAGAGAATGGGCACTTGGACCCCGATGGGCAACTCGATCATATTCGGCTTCGCCATCCCGCCACGGTAAGCCCCTTCCCTGCGGAGTTCAAATTGCTCACAAAGACGCCCGCTGGCATCAGGAACGCCTGAACCGCAAATGCCGCGTGGAATTCATCCTTTGAGGGGTTGCATCGACCGGCAATATCCGCCAAATTGCGCCAAGAATTGATGTGTGTTAAAAATCGCGTGAAATGCCCTTGACTCCCCCTCGCCTTCTTGTAAGGTATTCCCTCACAGTTAATGAAAGGTTGGATTCATTTCGGACGGCAACGGTGCATTCAAAAGGTGCCCCAGCCACGTGGATTACGCTCAGTACAGCGGCCCGGTCCGACAAAGGCCAGGCCATAACGCCAGTCATTGCTGCAAAATCGACTCCATGCAAACCAATTCAACAAAGACACCACTTGAGCGAATAAAACAACCAGCCCGGCTGTGCAAGGAATGCTTTCGTGTGGCTCTTCGACTGGCGCTGGATTCCAAAGTAGTGGAGCGCGTCCCCCATCATCTGAGCGGGGGGATGGCCGAACTGCGGCGCCTTTTGCGCCTGAAATACCTTGAGGCGCATAATGTTCGGGAAATAAAGAGTCTGCTGGCCGGTGGTGTGGCGCCGACCTTCGTCACCTCGTGCATGCGCTCGGGCAATACGTGGATGCGATACCTTCTTTCCGACGTGCTTTTGCAGAATGAGGGGATCAAAACAACCACCGATCTGGTCATCCATCCGGACGAAATCATCCCCGAATACCATAACGACCTGGTTGCCGTGCGCCTCAATGCCCAACGCATGCCCCACATGCCAGGCGTGTTGCTCAAAATCCACGATTCGTTTGACGAATTGGGCCGGAGGTTTTGGGGCCAGGGGTATCAGACCAACCCATCGTTCCGAAAGTGCCGTCATCTTTATTTGTTCCGTTCGCCCGAAGATGCCTTGGTTTCGCTCTACCGTTTCCACTTGCGCAAGAGGTTGATGTTGGATAGAGCCGTCAAGAGGGCGGGCCAATTGGCAATTGACGAGTTCTGTCGCCAGGCCCTGCCCAGATGGATCCAACATGTTTGCGGCTATCTGGATGCGGCAGACAGCGGCGTGCCGATTTATTTTGCTTCCTATGAGCAGCTTCTGGCGGACGCCGAGCAAGTTCTGGAAGAAACCCTGCGATGGCTCGAAGTCCCTCACTCCCGTTCGATGGTCGAACGGGCCTGCACGAACATGCAGTTCCAAAAGCTCAAGGGGACGCGCGAGAAGAATATGGGAGATCGTGGACGCAGCGGCGGGGGGTCGATCGAATTGCAGCCCGCCACCGTCACTTTCATACGCGCCAGCACGGAGGAACTGATGGCCCGCGCGCAGCGCCACGCCGTGCGCCTGCCCGCGCCCCTGGGTGAATTAGCGGCGTTGCCCGTCCCACTGCCGACCTAAGGGTTCGAAAGCACTATGCGTCCTACTGCCCGCGCCAACGGCTTTAGTCAAACCACCAATGCCGCCTTCCCGGCGCGTCCGTGGTTGTTGCTCGTCCTCCTTCTGGGCGCGACTCTGGCGGTTCTCTTTTATCAGAGCTTTCAGCCGCAAATGGTGCTTTTCGCCAACGACGTCCCGCTCGGCGCTCTCAAGGCAGACCCCAACCGAATGGCTCATCGCTTTACCGGCGTCTGGCGGAGCCTCAGTTTTCTTGGAAGCCAGGCGCCCGCCGCCTCACTCACCGTCTCGACGTTTCTGCAACTGGTTCTCTCCCCTGAGATTTACCTCAAAGTTTACGCGCCCTTCAGCCTTTTCTTTGTCGGCTTTTGCGCCTGGGTTCTCTTTCGTCAACTGCAATTCAACCCCGTCGTGTGCGCTTTGGGCGGCGTGGCCGCGGGATTGAACATGCACTTTTTTTCGATCGCGTGCTGGGGCTTGGGATCGTGGAATATCGCGGCGGGAACGGCTTTTTTGGCTCTGGCCGCCTTCCACGCCGGGAGCATCCGCCAGGTTTGGGCCAGGGCCGTTCTGGCCGGCCTGGCCGTCGGATTATGCGTGATGGAGGGATTTGACCTTGGCGCCATTCTGAGCGTTTATGTCGGCGTTTATGTCCTCTTTTGGGCTTTGACCAACCCGGCTCCTGTCCCCGCGCGGGTGGCCAAGGCGGTGATGTGCGAGGCGCTGGTGGTGTTTTTCGCCGGCTTCATTGCCATTCACACCATGGCCTCTCTGGTGCAAACCCAGATCACCGGAGTCGCCTCCATGGACCAAGACGTTCAAACCAAGCAGCAGCGCTGGAACGCGGCCACACAATGGAGCCTGCCCAAAACCGAAACCCTTGGAATTGTTGCCCCCGGCCTGTTCGGCTACCGCATGGGCCAGCACATTCTTAACCCCGACCATTCCAGCGCCTACTGGGGTCTGATTGGACAGGACCCCAGAATTGCGCTGCTGGGCAGCGATGACGCCCAGGTGCGCAAGGCCACGGCGACTGATTTGAAGATGCCTGACTCGGTGATCCAGGGACTGGACACCCCCACCCGCCACGAACGCACCGCCGGCATCCAGGCCATTACCAGGAAAACCGGCATCTACTGGCGCTATTCGGGCACAGGGGAATTTGCGGGCACGCTGGTGGCGCTGCTGGCTCTCTTCGCGCTGGCCAACGTCGGGCGACCCAATTCGCCGTTCTCCAAAACCGAGCGTTTGACCGCGGGTTTCTGGGGCGCGGTGGCTCTCTTTTCACTCTTGGCGGCTTGGGGCCGGTTCGGTTTTCTTTATCGCCTTCTTTACCAACTGCCCTACTTTTCCACCATCCGCAATCCGATCAAGTTCCTGCACCCCTTTCACATTGCCTGGATAATCCTGGCCGCTTACGGCATGGAGGCCCTCTACCGCGGCTACTTGCGCCCCTCGGGCGCGCGCGCCGGGCTTTTCCACGAACACCTGCAGCAATGGTGGGCCAAGGTCGCCGGTTTTGACAAAATGTGGGGCATTTTCATGCTCTTGCTCTTCGGTGCCGCGGCCTGCGGGTTGTGGGCCCTCGACCAGCATAAGGGCGCCCTGATCACCTACCTGGAAGATCAGAATTTCGCTTCCGATCTGGCCGTGCAAATAGCCGGCTTCTGCCTGAGCCAGGCTGTGTGGTTTCTCGTCTATCTGGTCCTTTCAGTCTTGGTCATTGCTGGCATTCTCAGCGGCGCCTGGTCCGGGACCCGCATGAAATGGGCCTGGATCTTTTTGGGGACGCTCATGATTGCCGACCTGTCCCGCGCGGACACACGGTGGGTTCGGTATTATGATTACGGCGAAAAGTACGCCCTCAACCCGGTGGTCGAATTGCTCCAGGACAAACCCTACGAGCACCGGGTCATCGGCAAGCTCGAACCCCGCGGCCCAGGCAGCGGCATCACCCCGGGCTTTGGCGAACTTTACTTCTTCTGGCTCCAAAACGATTTCCCCTATCACAACATCCAAACCCTCGATTTTGCCCAAGCCCCGCACATCCCGGACCTGGACCGCCTCTTCCTCAAAAACTTCGAGTTGACAGGCACCGATATTCATACCACCGATTTGAGGCCCGCTGTGCGCCTGTGGCAACTGACCAATACCCGCTTCATCCTCGCCACGGCCAGCGGCGCCGAAATGCTCAACGCCCGCGCTGACCCAACCCATGACAGTTTTCAAATCCGGGCGCTCTTCAACGTCCGCCGCAAACCGGGCGTCGCCCAGGTCAATGACGTGGGTGATTTGACCGCCGAGTTGGGCGAAAAAGGCAGCTTTGCCGTCATCGAGTTTACACGCGCCCTGCCGCGCGCCAAACTCTATTCCAATTGGCTGATGCCCTCCAACGATGACGCCACCCTCCAAATCCTTGCCGCTCCCTCCTTTGATCCGGCCCGGACGGTGCTCGTCTCCCAGGATACGCCCGTCGATCCCGCGCCGGCTTCCCCATCGGCCAATCCGGGATCGGTCGAAATCACGCGATACCAGCCCAAATACGTTCAACTCCACGCCGACGTCATCACGCCTTCCGTGTTGCTGCTCAACGACCGTTGGGCGGCTGACTGGAAACTGTGGGTCGATGGCCGCCCGGCCAAAATCCTCCGCTGCAATTACATCATGCGCGGCGTTTTTCTGACGCCCGGCGCTCATAAGGTCGAGTTTCGTTTTCGTCCCCCGATCAAGACCCTCTGCGCCAGTCTCTGCGCCTTTGGCGCCGGAATCGCCCTGGCCGGCTATTTGATCGCGGCGCGCGCCCCGCCGCCTTCCCCCGCTCCATCCCCTGCCCCGCCCGCGCCCGCCAAACCGGCCCAGCCGCCGCCTCCCAATCGGTCGCAGTCAAAACGAAATTCAAAAGGGGCGGGATAATTCTCGCGCCATGGCCATCTCCGAGCGGCTGCGGCCTGCGACCACATGATGAGCGGCGCTGCGCGCTTTCGCGTGGCGCTGGCCACCGGCCAGTCGTCCGGCCCGGTTACTCGTCGGGCGAAAGGCCAAGATAGACCTGCTCCGGCTTGGGAGGCGGGCACGGCCGCCACTCCATTGCCGCATTCACCACCCGCCGCATCTGCCCAAACCACCACTGGGCGCGCTGCCGCCGTTTTTGCCCCGCCTGGCGCGTCCGGTGGGCCGCTTTGGCGTTCAACCTCAGTTCCATTTGATCAATCCGATTTATGTTCATTTGTCCTTTCTTTTTCGCCTACCTTAATGGGGGCAGTTGGACAAATGCTGTCCAAGTGGAATATTTTTTTGAATGCTGATCGCCTTTAACAAGCCCTACGGCGTGCTCTCCCAATTCACGCCTGATGCCTCGGCCCATCGTACGCTGGCGGAGTTTGGATTCCCGCCCCGCGTCTATCCCATCGGCCGGCTCGACGCCGATTCCGAGGGGCTTCTCCTCTTGAGCGACGAACCCGCCCTCAACGCCCGATTGCTTCACCCCCGTCACGGCCATTCCCGCGTTTATTGGGCGCAGGTGGAGGGTATCCCGACATTGGAGGACTTGCGGCGCCTGGCCGGCGGCATCGTCATTCAAGGAAGAAAAACACTGCGGTCCCGGGCGTGGATGCTCCAACCGCAGCCGGTGGTCCCCCCGCGCCATCCTCCCATCCGCTTCCGCAAAACGGTGCCCGATTGCTGGATCGGCCTGGAATTGGGCGAAGGTAAAAACCGCCAGGCACGCCGTATGACCGCCGGCATCGGCCATCCCACCTTGCGCTTGCTGCGAGTCAGGATTGGTGCTTTTCAGCCGTCGGATATTCCCGCCGGGAAATGGCGCGCCCTGGAAAACGCGGAACGGGAGCTTGTGCTGGCGCGCGGTCCTTCTCCGTAGCAAGCCTCCCGGAAATTCTCAAACCGATCCGGGCGCTTGCAGTTCGTAATTGACGACCGACAAGGCGTAAAGGGCCGCCGTCTCGCTGCGCAGAATCAGCGGACCCATCGTAATGGGCAGCGCCCCGCCCCTCCGCGCCCCCTCCACCTCGCCCGCTGAAAAATCGCCCTCCGGCCCGATCCAGACGCACACGCTGGCCGGCCGCCGCACGTGCTCCCTCTCGAAGGCCAGAAAATACTCGCGCGGATGCCGCGCCTCCCCGTGCAGCGAGCCGATCAGCGTCAAATCGAACTTTTCACCCGCAGCCAGCCAGGCCTCCGGTGTGGCGGGCGCTTCCACTCTTGGAAGCCAGCGCTGCCCGCATTGTTTGATCGCTTCCACCGCCGTCTGCCGCCACTTCTCCGCCTTGCGCGCCCGCGTCTCCCCTTCCAGGCGGGTGGCTACCCGCTCGGACAGCAGCGGCACAACTCGCCACACCCCCAGTTCGGTTGCCTTCTGAAGAATCGACTCGAACATCTTCCCCTTCGGAATCGCCTGCGCCAGCGTAATCCGGCAGGCCGGGACCGGCGAAACCCGGATTTGCTCCACTTTGAGCAGGATTCTTCCCCGCTCAACCGCCTGAACGCTGCACAGGAATTCGCGCCCCGCGCCATCCAGCACGGCGGCCTCTTCGCTCTTGCGCACCCGCAACACATCGGCCGCGTGGTGTGCCTGGCCCCCGGTCAGGGTCAGGACCTCCGACTGGCACTGTTCTGGCGGAAGGTGGAAGCGGTGCATGAAGCCCTCAACTAAACAGGCCTTTGGCTCTCTCAATAAAGCTCTTGGTGATCGGGTTCACGTCTTCGTCACACAACCGCGCGAACTCCTCCAGCTTGGCCCGTTGCGTAGCGTTCAGCCGCGTGGGCACCTCCACCTGCACGCGCGCCATCAAATCGCCCGTCCCGTAGCCTTGCACATTCTTGATGCCTTTGCCTTTGAGGCGAAAAACCGACCCCGTCTGCGTTCCGGCCGGCACCTTGATTTCCGCCTTGCCCGTAAGCGTCGGCACCTCGATCGCCGCGCCCAAGGCGGCTTGAACGAAGCTGATCGGGACCTCGCACAGCAAATCGTCCCCGTCCCGGCTGAATATCTCGTGCCGCTTGACGTGCAAAACGACGTACAGGTCCCCGGGCGGACCGCCGTGCGTCCCCGCCTCGCCGTTGCCGGTGGAGCGCAGTTTGGAGCCCCCATCGACTCCGGCGGGCACCTTTAATTTGATCGTGGAACCGCGTTCGCGCCGCCCCGCCCCGCCGCAAACGCGGCACGGCCGGTCCACCGTGCGGCCGCGCCCCTCGCATCGCGGGCAGGTTTGCGCAATGCTGAAAATACCCCGCGAACTGATGACTTGCCCGCGCCCGCCGCAGACGGCGCACGTTTTGGTCGTCGCGCCCGGTTCCACGCCACTGCCGCGGCAGGACTCGCAGGAATCGAGCTTCGTAACGGTGATCTCCTTGTCGCACCCTTGCGCCGCCTCCAGAAATGTCAACTCCAGGTCGTAGCGCAAGTCGTCTCCGCGCTGCGCCCCGCCAGTCCGCCTGTCGCCCCCGCCGAAAAAGTCATCGAAAATGCTCGTGCCGCCGAACACCTCCCGAAAAATGTCCGTCGCGTCGTGGAATCCGGCGCGGCCTCGCGCGCGCGCGTCAAAGGCGGCATGCCCATACTGATCGTAGGCGCTGCGCGACATCGGATCGCTCAACGCCTCGTAGGCCTCTCCGATCTCCTTGAATTTCTCCTCCGACGCCTTGTCGTTGGGGTTCCGGTCGGGATGAAATTTGAGCGCCATTTTCCGGTAGGCCTTTTTGATCTCCTCCCCGTCGGCGCTTCGATCCACCCCCAGCACTTCGTAATAATCTCGTTTTGGCATACCCTCACGCCGCTGGCTTTCGGGCCACAACTACCCCCGCCGGACGGACCAGCCGGTTGCGAAATCGATACCCTTTCCGTATCTGTCGTACCACCTGGCCCTCGGCCACTTCCCCCGTTTCTTCTTGTGATACCGCCTCGTGCCAATTCGGGTCGAATGTCTTGCCGCTGGCGTCGATCTCCTCCAGCCCGGCCTCCGCCAGCGCCGATTTAAGCTGATCGGCAATCATGACGATTCCCGCCTGGAGCGACGCCGCCGCGGACGGCCCGTTGGCCGCCGCCGCCAGGGCCATCTCAAACGCGTCCAGAACCGGCAGCAATTTGACCAGCAGATTCTCCGTGGCATAAGCGGCGGCTTCCTGCCGCTCGCGCGCCGCGCGCTTTCTGTAATTGTCGTAATCGGCCGTTTGCCGCAGCAGCCGGTCCCAGTATTCATCGGCCTTGCCCGCGCGTTCCTTGAGTTCTTCGATCTGTTCGGGCGTCAGCGGCACCGTCGCCGGCAATTCTTTGCCGGGCGTGGCGGCGGCGCCTCCCGTTTCCGATTCTTTATTCTTTACTTCTTTATCCATGCGTTAGAATAAATCATATCTGGCCGTTCTTTCAACCCCCGTTAAATCGACAATGTCCCGTTGGGAACGTCCTGCGAGGTCGATTCCAGCCGCACGTGCGTGCCGCCCAGCCGCTCCAGGCGCCCCCCCACCACCTCCAGGGCCAGCTCCGGCCGGTTGCAGTCCCGGCTCAAATGGCCAAGGTAAAGATGCCGCAGCGTGCCGCTAAGGATCTGCTCGATGGCGTCGGCCGCGCCGTCATTGGAAAGGTGGCCGTGCCTGCTCAGAATTCGCTGTTTCAGGCTCCAGGGACGCCGCGGATCGTCCTGCAACATCTTCAAATCGTGATTGGCCTCCAGCAGCAGCACGTTGGCCGCGCGCACCCGCTCGATCACCAGCTTGGTGACATGCCCCAGATCGGTCAAAAATCCGATGTTCCCCGCCGCCGTATGCGCCAGAAATCCCACCGGGTCGCACGCGTCGTGCGGCACCGCAATGGTATCAACGCCGACGTCCCCGATTTCAAACGAATCGCCCGTGGAGAAAAGGCAGGCGTTGATTTGAATCCGCAACTGGACTTCGATCGCTTCTTTGGTCAGCCGGTTGCAATAGATGGGAAGATCCAGTTTGCCCGCCAGCCCGGCCAGCCCGCTGATATGGTCGCTGTGTTCGTGCGTAATGAGGATGCCGTCCAACGTCTCCGGCGCACGCCCGATGCTCGCCAGCCGGCGGCGGATTTGCCGCGCGCTCAGCCCGGCGTCAATCAACAGCCGCGTCTGGTCCGTTTCCAGATACGCGCAATTCCCGCCCGACCCGCTTCCCAAAATGGTCAACTGAACCGGCACCACCCGACCTTATGAGGCCCTCCGGCGCCCAGCAACCCTTTTTCTGAAAAATCGACTTATCGCTTGAGCTAATCCCATTTCGCGCTACAATGCTCGCCATGTCGCAGGGCTTGCATTTATCGCAACGAATGTCGCTCTCGCAGGTGCTCGCGCCGCAATTACAGCAGTCGCTGGCCCTGCTCCAAGCCCCTACCCTGGAGTTGAAAGCTCTGGTCGAGCAGGAATTGCAGCAAAACTGTGCCCTCGAAGAGGTTCCCACGGCCGAAGTCGAACTGAGCGAACGCATCAAAAACGGCGGCGCCAGCGAAAGCTTGACCGATGCCTCCGACCTGGCCGAGCCTCCCTCCGACGTCAAGTTCGACCCCGCCACCGAAAAACCCAGCAACGCCCCGGTGGACGATTTCCAGGCGGAGTTCGAGCGCCTCATGCAGGTTGACCAGGAATGGCGCGACCATTTCGCCCAGACCAATCTCCCCATCCGACAATCCCAGGAAGCCGAGGAGCGGCGCCAATTCATGTTCGATTCCCTGGTCGCAGGCACCTCCCTCCAAGAAAACCTCCTCGCGCAGATGCGCTTCTCCGACTTGAACGACGACCAGAAATCGATCGCCGAGATGATCATCGGCAACATCGACGATTTCGGCTATCTCAAGGCCAGCGCCGACGAATTGTCCTTCTCCACCAATATCCCCCAAGATCAAATCCTCGCCGTCCTCAAGATCATCCAGGGATTTCATCCCCCGGGCGTCGCCGCCCGCGACCTGCGCGAATGCCTCCTGCTCCAACTGGAGCGTACCGGTCGCGAAAAAACCCTCGAATACCGCATCGTGCGCGATTTCATGGAGGCCCTGGGCAAGCGCAAACTCCCGGAGATCGCCCGCAGCCTTGGCATCAGCGTGGACCTCGTCCAGTCCGCCGCCGAGCGCATCGCCCATTTGGAACCGCGCCCCGGCCGCGACTTTTTGCCCGACGACGAACGCTACATCATGGCCGAAGTCTTTGTCCAAAAGGTCGGCGACGACTACGTCGTTACCAACAACGAAGAACAAATCCCACACCTGCGCATCAGCAACCACTACAAAGATTTGATGTCCCAAGCCGACGCCTCCCCCGAAGTGCGCGATTACATTCGCGAAAAAATCCGCGCCGGCAAATTCCTCATCAAAAGCCTCCAGCAGCGCCAGCAGACCATTCTGAACATCGGCAACGAGATTGTTAAACGCCAGCGCGAATTCATGGAAAAGGGCATCGCTTTCCTCAAACCCATGACCATGGTCGAAGTCGCCGAAGTCGTCGGTGTCCACGAAACCACCGTCAGCCGGGCCGTCTCCAATAAATACATGGACACCCCGCAGGGCATCTTTGAGATGAAAAAGTTCTTCACCTCGGGCATTCACACCGATGGTGGCAGCTCCGTTTCCAACTCCAGCGTCAAAGACATGGTGGCCGCGATGTTCGCCGCGGAAAACCCCAACAAACCGCTTTCCGACCAGGAAATCGTCAAATTGCTCAAGGAAAAGGGCATTGTCCTGGCCCGCCGCACTGTGGCCAAGTACCGCGACGAGTTGAACATCCTTCCCTCCAACCTCCGCAAGGTTTACTAACAGCGTGGCTTAGAATTCCTTGGAGACGCCGCCTGAGGGCACGCGGCCTGCAGGAAATGGCAATATGTCCGCAGCCCTGTAGGCCCGGTCCCCCGACCGGGCGATTTTTATCACGCGCTCTACGAGCGTCGCCCGCCCCCACCGCAACACCGCCAGGGATATTATCAAAACACGCTCTTGAATAAACAAAAAGCCCCCGCCCGGCCTTGCGGCCGAACGGAGGCAAATTGGGGACTGGGAGTTCGCCAATCTCTCTTTCCCATGCTGACATTAGGCGCACCCTCGCGGGGCTGCCAGCTTCCCGACGCCATTCTCCACGGCAAGCGGAGTTTTCGGCCTCATAGCAGGGCCGTCCAGCGCCTTGCGGTCGCTGAATTCTCGAGTGAGGCCTCTTAGCTCGCTTGAACTGGCGTTTGCTGCGCCGGCTTGCGAACCAGGTCAAGACACGTTTGCGACTCCGGTTTCGCGTCTTGACCACTTTGCTCCGGGTCGGCCACCGCTTTTGGCGGTGCGTTGGCCCAGTGCTACGGGTCTGACCTCTTACCTCTCAGGTTGCTTCCTATCACAAGCTAGCGGTGCTGTTTTTAGCATCGCCAGCGTCTCGGAAGGGTTTTACATGCCTTGCCCAGGCTGTGTTTCCTTCCCGGTGCGAATGCTCATTTTGTCCCGCCTTTCAGCGTCTTTCTTTGGGCCGGCCTTGTCACCAAGACCGCCAGAGTCACCCGCCCCGTGCTGATCCACAGTAGCAACCGTTTACCCTCTGGGTAACTGCGATTCGTCCAAGCCCGAAACCAGCTTGAACTACTTGACTCGGCTCGGCACGTGTTCTCGTCCCTCGCCGCTCAGTTCCTGCTTCGCGTCACTGACTGCGCGCGGGCGCCGCCAGAGGAACTGGTGAATCCTGCCTCCGCTCTCCGTCCCTTGCGAAACGGCCTTAAGAGGGGTTGAGCCAACCAGCCTGTCTCAACCTTTCCCCAGTCACCTGGGATTATCCTTGGAATACGCGCGATTTCCTTGCGTCCACCACCCGCATCCCAGCTCTTTCAATGAACTGTTCATACAGTAGCAGATTCCCGTTACATGCCTATGAAATCTTGTCCACAGGGTTATTCACAATCCCTCTCTTTTCTTCACTCCACGCGACACTAAAAAAACCCAACATTGACGCCTCTTTGCCGCGTTTGCCGCCCTGACCCGCCCCGATGCCGATGCCTCCCAGGCCCCCTTCGGTGGATAAGTTTCCGCCCCGTTTTTCCCGAAAAACTGCCGGCGCGGCGCTCGATTCTCCCTCAGAGGGCCGCTGACCGGCCATTCGTATTCTCCAGATAGCGATCCATCCATAACTGGAAGATCAGCAGCGTCCAGAGTTTCTTCCGGTGGTCTTTGCGCCCTAGCACGTGTTCCTCCAGCAGCCGCGTCACGGTGCGCGGATTGAAGACCCCCTGCCGGCGAAGTCGCTGCTCCGAAAACAGCTCCTGCGCCAGTGGATGAAGGTCGCCCCGAAGCCATTTGCCCACCGGCATGCCAAAGCCCTTTTTGCCCCGATACAGTATCTCCGGTGGCAGAAGACCCCGCATCGCCTTCTTCAATATGTGCTTGGTTGTCAGCCCGCGAAGCTTGAGGTCAAATGGAATTGAATTGGCGAAGTCAACGAATTCCCAGTCCAAAAACGGCGCCCGCGCTTCCAACGAACAGGCCATTGTGGCGCGATCCACCTTCGCAAGCACGCAGTCTTGCAGGTAAAACTTGAAGTAGAGGTAGCTCAAACGCTCCAATACATTGGTACTCCCGCACCGGTCCGCCGCCTCAATGATGTCCCCGTAGCCGGCGATCTCTCCGGTCCCGCCGTTGAGCAATTCCCGCTGCTCCTCCGGCGTAAAAGAGCCGATCCATACGTGGTCGCGGATTTCGGGCCGTTCCAGCGCGCCCCGCAGGAACCGCTTCACTTTGAAATCAAAACTAAAATTATCCCGCGACACCGGCAGCAACTCCGCCAGCGGCCGCACAACCCGCTCGTGCAGGAACGCCGGCATTTTGTAAAATTGCGCCAGCCGGTGCGCCGCAAAGGTCGGATACCCGGCGAAAAGTTCGTCGCCGCCGTCTCCGCCCAGGGCGACAGTCACGTGCCGCCGGGTAAACCCGGACAGCAGATAGGTCGGAATCAAAGAGGCATCGCCCAGCGGTTCGTCAAGCCACCCCGCCACCTCGGGCAGCATTTCCACCAACGCCCGGCTTTGCAGTATTTGCTCATGATGATCGGTGCCCAGATACCGGGCCACCCCCCGCGCGTGCGCCGATTCATCGAACGATTTGTCCTCGAATCCGATCGAAAACGTCTTCACTTGCCCCGGCGGACAAAGCTGCGCCATCAACGCCGCCACGGAACTGGAATCAATGCCCCCGCTCAGGAACACGCCCAGCGGAACGTCGCTGACCAATCTCAGCCGCACCGCCTCTTTGAGCCGTTCGCGCAACTCTTCGGCCAACTCCTCTTCGCTTCGCTCCACACCCCCGCTTTTGAACGTAACATCCCAATACTGATGTATTTGCGTGACCCCGCCTTTCCAGGTCAGCCAATGGCCGCCCGGCAATTTATGGATGCCTTTGAAAATGCAGTGGGGCGACGGCACGTATTCGAAGGCCAGGTAGCGGCTCAAGTTCCTCCCGTCCAATTCGCGCGGGCACGACGGATGCGCCAGCACCGCCTTGACCTCCGAGCCGAACAGGAATTGGGCCGGCGTGTCCCGGTAATACAACGGCTTTTTTCCCGGCCGGTCCCGCGCCAGAAAAAGTGTTTGCGCCCCCGAATCCCAGAGCGCCAGCGCGAACATGCCGTTGGCCTTGCTCACGCATTGCGGGCCGTGCTCTTCGTAAAGATGCAGCAATACCTCAATGTCGCTGTGCGTGCGGAACCTATGGCCCCGGGCTTCCAGCTCGCGCCGCAATTCCTTATGGTTGTAGATTTCCCCATTGCACACGATCCACAGCGTGCCGTCTTCATTGCTCATCGGCTGCCGCCCGCCCACAAGGTCGATCACCGACAGACGCCGGAAACCCAAGCCCACGGACGCTCCGCCGGGTTTGGGTTCGTTGAAGTAGTACTGCTCATCGTCCGGCCCGCGCAGCCGCAGCGTATCGGTCATGTGCCGCAACGCCTGCCCGTCCACGCTGCTGGCCCAATCGATTATGCCGGTGATGCCGCACATGACGCAATTCAGGGCTTGCCGCTTGCGTCAAAATTCCGCAATTCACGCACGTGATAGATCGGTTTGTTCTGCGATTCGTGATACGTGCGGACCAGCAATTCCGCCAGCAGCCCCATCAGGACGAAATTCACCGACAGAATTCCCAAAAACACCGCAATCAAAATCACCGGATTGTTGTGGACGTATGTTCCGTAGGTCACTCGCTCCCATATCGCTTCCGCCCCGGCCAGCATCGCCCCGGCGAACAACACCACCCCTGTGCCGCCAAACATGTAGAGCGGCTTGGTGGAAAAATCGGCCAGAAACTTCACCGTGATCAAGTCCAGCACCACCTTTCCCGCACGCTTGAATCCGTATTTGCTGCTGCCATACTGGCGCGGCCGATGGTTGACAACGATCTCGCAAATCCGCGCGCCCATCAAATTGGCCAGCGCGGGTATGAATCGGTGCATCTCCCCGTACAGCCGGATGCCCTTTAATACCTCCGCCCGGTAGGCCTTCAGCGTGCAGCCCGAATCGTGAAGTTTCACCCCGGTCATCACGCCGATCAGCCAGTTGGCCGCCCACGAACTCAGCAGCCTCATCTTCTCCTTGTCCTTCCGCTCCTTGCGCCAGCCGCTGGCCACGTCGTACCCTTCGGCCAGTTTGTCCAAAAGCCGCCCAATGTCAGCCGGGTCGTTTTGCAGGTCCCCGTCCATCGGGATGATGATCGCGCCGCGCGCGTGATCGAACCCCGCCGACATCGCCGCCGTCTGGCCAAAATTGCGGCGCAGCGTGATGACTTTGACTCGCGCGTCCTTTGCCGCAACGCCCGCCAAAACACTTTGCGATTTATCGGTGCTTCCATCGTCAATGAAAATAATCTCAAATGTCTTGCCCAGCTTCTCCACGGCCGCGGCTGTCTGCTGCCACAGCGGCACGACGCTTTCCTCCTCATTGAAGATGGGTACGATGATGGACAAATCAACGGCGCTCATAACCCCTCCGCCGCGCCCAAACGGGCGCCGCCGCGCGCCACGAACCACGTCAGCGCTCCAATAAATGCAATCGTCATCAACGGATGCCAAAACAGGGCGAAGTTATTGCCGAAGTACGGCCGCAATGGGTTCGGCAGCAGCCCCATGCTCAATGCCATCAGCGCCAGCGCCCAACCCAGGCCCTTCTGGTTCAGTTCCGGGTGATATACAGAGCAGTCCATTGGATGGACTACACGGCGCGCACCGCCAGCCGGATCTTCTCCCTCGCCCCGCGACGAAGGAGCGGGGAGAGGGTTGGGGTGAGGGGTTGCCTCCTGTCGCCTATCTTGCGGACTCCTCAGTATCAGGCACACCGCCCACGCCGCAAGAGCCGGCGCTAAAATCACATAGCTGTTCGCCTCCGTCATCGGATTGAACAACATCAGGTAACCCGTCGCCAGCGCGTAAAGCCACAGATGCCGCCACCGCCCCGTCAGCCGCCGCGCCCCCCACAACCACAGCGCCGCCGTCAATGCCCCAAACACCACCCGCGTCACCGTCGATGCTCCCGGCGGCAGCGCCGCCCCGAACGTTCGCAACAATCCGTTCAGGTCGGCAAACCGATGTTCGGTGACCACCGCGCACATTCTCAGGTCCTTCCACGCTTCCTGGTATTGCGACCACACGTACCCCGCTTTGCCGAACAGAAAGGGAAATCCGGCCAGCGCCAGCACCGTCGCCGGAAGTCGCCGCGCCACCGGGCTAAAGTAAATCGCGCTCAGCAGCAACAGCACAATTCCCAGCGGCTTGAGCGCGATGGCCAGCGCCATCCACCCCATCGCCCGCCACCAGCGGTCTTGCATCAACGCGACGATCGCCAGCAGCGTGACCCCGCCAAAAATCGCGTTCGCGTTGCCGTTGCGCAGCGCTCCCAGCGACAACGGCAGCGAAAGCACCGTTGCCGCCAGGAACGGCCATTCCGATTCCCCCGCAAAGAGTTCCCGCGTCAATCGCCACAACCCCGTTGCCAGCGCCGCCGCCGCGCAAAGCCGCCACAGCACTTCGCTGGCTCTTAACGGAAGAAAATGAAACGGACTGTAGAGGATCGCGAAGTGCGGCAGGTAATTCATTCCTGCCGGCCCATTGTAAAGCGTCTCGCCATTCCACCAGGCCTGCGCCGATTTGTGGTAGCTGCCTATCGTCACCGTCCGCTGACGCGGATCATGGATAACCATCCCGGTAATGACGAGCATCGAAACAACCCACAGCGCCACCGCCGCATACATCGCCCGGCCCTTGCAGTGCGTCGCCTTCATCCGCAATCGAAGAGTTCTTGGGCCGTCATGGCTGCACTGCCTACATTACAGATGACCAATTTTCAATGACCAATTTTCAATCGTCCAAAAAAGTCCAAAACCAGGGCGCTTTCGTAACAGTCGCTAACCCTTTGAGTTGCAACAGAGATTGAGTTGGGACTGAACTCCCGCACGGAGACTTTTACTCTGGCGGCATGTCGAATACTCAAAGGAGTCAGACCAGGCTTTGTCCGTATCCGTCCGTGTCTGTCCGTGTCCGTCCGTGTCCGTCCATGTCTGTCCGTGTCCGTCCATGTCTGTCCGTGTCTGTCCATGTCTGTCCGTGTCTGTCCGTGTCTGTCCGTGTCCGTCCGTGTCCGTCCGTGTCCGTCCGTGTCCGTCCGTGTCCGTCCGTGTCCGTCCGTGTCCGTCCGTGTCCGTCCATGAGGCGGGAACCGGGGAATCAAACAACACTCAGCTCTCGAGCCACTTCGACCTCGCATGAGCTTCCAATCATGGGCGGCCCGCGGAAGTGCCTGTCTCTCTCCCCAAACGCTCCCCATTTTTGCGCCTTTTTGCGGCCAACCTCCTCTCCATCAATGAATTGCGCCTTTTTTCATCTGTGTCAATCTGTGTCCATCTGTGGCTCAAAAAAATCTTCAAAAATTCCGCGCTTTTTCCCCCAGTCGGTTTTTCTCCCTCGTGGAAATATGATCAACTCCTGCGCGTGAAGGCATGGATGATGCCCTTATTGGGAAAATCGCGGGTCGATCAAGCAGGCGCACAAACCGCCCGCGCCACCCTTTTCCGTCCCCTTCCTCCCGCCGCGCCGCTTTTGTGTCGCGCCGCTTTTGCCAGTTTCAACAATAAGATACTCTTATCCATCTGCGCCACCATTAGGACACCTTTTAAACTATTAACACTATTTTTTTCTTTTCCTTCATTTTATGAACGACAGACCCCGTTTCCCTCTCCCTTCCCCCCTTCCCTCTCCAAGCCGCTCACGCACCTTGACGCAAAGCCCCAAAGACACCGACATTACAGACGACAAATTTTCAGTGACCAATTTTCAATCCTTTCAATCGTTGAAACCATCCCGCAGCCCGTTATGCCCAAAAAAGTCCAAATCTCCCCCTCCCTCAAAAACATTGCCAACCCGCCCCCCTCCATCTTAGGATGCCCGTCGCGAATTTACCAATTCATGACCGACTACAAAGTTCAGTTCGATGTGTTTGAAGGGCCGCTGGATTTGCTCCTTTACCTCATCCGCAAGGAGGAAGTCGATATTTACGAGGTCAACTTGACCCGCCTGGCCACCCAATTCATCGAATATGTCGAGGTCATGCGCCTGCTGGACCTGGACTTCGCGGGCGAGTTCCTCGTCATGGCCTCGACTCTCATGTACATCAAAAGCCGCGAATTGCTCCCCAAAGACCAGCAGACAGAGAATATCGAAGAGGACGATGGCCAGGACCCGCGCTGGGAATTGATCCGCCAACTGGTCGAATACAAAAAGTTCAAGGACGCCGCCGCGCAGTTGCAGGCGCGGGAATTCGAGCAGGAAAACGTCTTCCCCCGTCTGCCCGTCCTCCCCGATGCCTCCGAACCGCGCGCCCCGGCCCCCCCCGAAGCCTCCCTCTTCGACCTCCTCAACGCCGTAAACCAGGTCCTCAAGCAGGTCGGCAAACGGGAGGTCTTGCGCGACATTTTTGAAGACAAATGGACCATCAGCGAGAAAATTGAACAATTGGCCAAATTGATCGCCGAAAAGGGAACCCTCAAGTTTTCCGACGTCTTTAGCGCCTCCGCAAGCCGCTCGGAAGTCATCTGCGCCTTCCTGGCATTGCTCGAACTCATCCGCCTCAAACAATTGATTTGCACCCAGCCGGAGCCTTTTGGCGAAATTGAAATCATGCGCGCCCCGGCCCTGCCCGTCGCGCCAACCGTCACGGCGGCGTCCTGAACCTGGCCCCATTCCGAATGGAACTTAAATACATACTGGAAGCGATTTTATTCTCGGCCCAAAAGCCGCTCAACCCCAAGGAATTGCGGGACTTGCTGGCCGCCGCGCCCCAACATGGCGAGCAGGCCAAGCCCTTCAAAAAGGTCAAGGAAACCGACATCGTGCTGGCGTTGGAGCTGTTGCAGCAGGATCACCAGGCAGCCGGGCGCAGCTTCCGTTTGGCCTGCGTGGCCGGTGCCTGGCAATTTGTCAGCCAGCCGGAGTTTGCACCCTGGATAATCGCCCTGGTCGGCCTCAAGTCCCGGCCCCCGCGCCTGTCCCAGCCCGCCCTGGAAACCCTCGCCATCATCGCCTACCGCCAGCCGCTCACACGGGCCGACATCGAGCAGGTCCGCGGCGTCGCTGTCGATGGCGTCATGCAAACCCTTTTGGAACGCGGCCTGGTCGAGCAGGTCGGCAGGGCCGACGTCATCGGTCACCCAATGACCTACGGAACCACCGCATTGTTTCTGGAGTATTTCGGCTTGCGCAGCCTGGAGGACTTGCCCGCGGCCGACGAACTGCGCCGCCTTCCGGTGACGCGGCCCGAAGCATTATTGACTGCGGACTCGGGGCTGGCCACCGCCCCGCCCGAACAACTGGCCCTGGCCGACATGGAATCCCTGCCGCAAAACCCCGCCGCCGAGCCGGCAAAGGAGGTAACCGGAGATGAACATTCCGGAACATCGCAAAGCAATTGATAAACTGGACGCGCAGATTGTGCGATTGCTCAACGACCGCACAACGCACGTTCTGCAAATCGGAGAATTGAAGGTCAAGGCGGGCGAGGCCATCTACGCCCCGCCTCGCGAGTTGGCCATCTTGCAACGCATCTGCAAGCTCAACCATGGCCCCGTCAGGGACGACTCTCTGCGCGCCATTTACCGCGAGATCATGTCCAGCGCCCTGTCTCTCGAAAAGTCCATGACCATCGCCTACCTCGGCCCGGAGGCCACCTTCACTCACCAGGCCGCCGTCCAAAGGTTCGGCGCCAGCCTCCGCTATTCGGCCCAAAAAACCATCGCTGACATCTTCACCGAGGTCAGCCGCAACCGCGCCGATTACGGTGTCGTGCCGGTTGAAAACTCCACCGAAGGCGTCGTCACTCACACGCTGGACATGTTTATGGACAGCCCCCTCCAGATTGTCGCCCAAATCGTTTTGCCCATTCAATTCTGTCTGGCGGGCCACGCCGATTTCAAGGACGTGCGCCGTCTCTACTCCCATGCCCAGGCCCTGGCCCAATGCCGCATTTGGGTCCAACGCAATTTGCCCAAGGCCGAGATCATTGAAACCTCTTCCAATGCACGCTCCGCCGAACTGGCCGCGCAGGCCGCCAGAGACGACGACGAGGAATCCGAGCTGCGCGGAAAAGTCGCTGCCATCACCGGCCTGCTCGCCGCCGAAAAATACAAGTTGCCCCTCATCCGCCGCGACATCCAGGACTTCACCGAAAACGCCACCCGCTTCCTCGTCCTGGGCCGCCAATGCGGTCCGCCTACCGGCCGCGACCGCACCAGTCTCATGTTCAGCATCGCCGACGAAGTCGGCGCCCTCTATCGCGCGCTGGCCCCCTTCCAGCGTTTCAAACTGAACATGACCAAAATCGAATCCCGCCCCAGCAAACGCAAAGCCTGGGAATACTTCTTCTTCGTCGATTGCGACGGACACGTGACGGACTCAAAAGTCGCCAAAGCCATTGCGACCTTGGAACAAGTCTGCAATTTCGTCAAGGTCCTCGGCTCCTATCCCAACACTGATTAACCCCCGTGAACCCGCGCGGCGCTTATCAAATACGGCGGGCGACAACCGACGATTTGCCCCAATTGATCGTGCTTTGGAACGCGGCCCAATTTCCCGCGCCGGACTTGGAAAAGAGGTTTACCGAATTCCAGATCGCCGCCGACTCCCAGGGCCGCTTGCTTGCGGCCATCGGCCTGCAAATCGATGCCGCCGATGGTAAAGTTCATTCCGAAACATTCGCCGATTTCGCCCTCAGCGACGACCTCCGTCCACTCCTCTGGGAGCGCCTGCAAACGGTGGCAGCCAACCACGGTTTGTTCCGCCTCTGGACCGAGGAGAGCGCCCCGTTTTGGCGCAAGGCCGCCGGCTTCTCCCTCGCTCCAGCCGATGCCTTGTCCCGCCTGCCCGCCCTTTTTGGCCCCGCCCACGAACGTTGGCTGGCCCTCCGCCTCAAGGACGAGTCCGCCGATCCCAATTTGCTCGACGAGCAATTCCGCCTCTTCAAAGAAACCGAACGCGCCAGGCGCGAAAAACTACTGCGGCGGGCGCAGGCTCTAAAAACAATCGGCACCGGCATTGCCGCCCTTCTCTTTATCTTCGCCATGAGCATGCTGCTCTGGCTCGTCCGGCGTCACCGATGACGGCGGATCTTTCGTATCGGGCTGGGCCGCCGGGTCCCGTTTCCATCTCTGCTTAATTCTGGACGAACCCGTAGGAGGATCGGACGCGCCGCAGGTTGAATAGGGCCTGCTCCAACAATCGCCTCTTTTCCCGCGCCTTGTGCTGGCGCGCGGCCAAAAGACTGCTATTGTGAGTCTCCATCCCCAGCAACCGGCTGACTTCTTTTTGAAATGGATTTGCCCCGGCCTCGTCCGGTTTTTCCGCTCGCCACTGTTCGATGGCTCGGGTCAAAGGCCCGCGCAACGCCGCTTTGGCTTCCTGCGTTTGGCGCAACGCCGCCCAATCGCCTGTTTGGATGGCCTGGCATTCGGCCCGCGTCATCTCCAGCCAGTCTTTGAGGATCGCCCCGATGCGCTGACGATGGTCCATAACCCAGTCAGGCCGCGGCAGCCTCCAACTCGGCGGCGGCGGGGCGGCTTTCAGCCCCGTTGCGCAGCATCTCGGCCCAACTGTCGCGTAGCACCCGCAATCGCGCAATCGTCTCTTCGATCGGCTCCCGCTGCTTGCCGTGATTGGCCTCGCGCAGCCGTCGGTAAAGGTAGTTGTAGAGCCGGCGGAAATTGGCGGCCACTTCGCCTCCTGCCTCCATGTTCAGAGACACGTTCATTTCGTGAATGATGGCCTGGGCGCGCAGTATGTTGTTGTTGATCGTCTGGTTAAACAACAACGGGTCGGTGTGGGTGAAGCCCGTCAGCGCCTTCTCCAAAAACCCTATGGCGCCATCGTAGAGCATTAGCACCAGTTGCCCGGGCGTCGCGGTCTGCGTGGCCACTTTGCGATAAGACTCCCAAGGCTTGTTGTGTGACATCATAAGTAGCTATCGTTTAATGACTTACTCTGTTTCCGAGTAAAAGCTCGCGGCAATCCGCCATGACATCGCCTGCATCATGTTCGTCGAGGGATACGTCGGGTCCGCAATGAGGGCCTTGGCCCGCTCAACCATCTCTGCACGGCTGTCGGGGACGTTTTGCAAAGCTTGTTCCAACGCTGAGGAATTGGACAGCGACACTTGATCCGAAAGCATTTTGGATGCGGGCGTTGAACGCTGTGCCGATTGGGCTGCGTTAATGCCGGTAGTGCTCAGATTTGTATTTATCTCCATAAACTCACCGCAACGCCTGACCCCTCGCTGCTGCTGGATATATCGGCTGCCACGTCAATTACTTTAGCGCCATCTTTGCGCATCTTACCGCTCCGGCAACGTCACCAATAGGGCATGGAGCGTGTACTGGCCAAATCGGCTGGGCGAATTGAGAATCGCGTTGGGGTCCGGCAGGACCGATTGCGCCTTGATGTGCTCCCCTTCGTAGCTCCGGGCGGCATTGGCCACCGCGTCGTCGCCCGCGTCAAACAGCTCGTCTGCCGCCCAGTAAATCTGATGTTCCTTGTTGAATACCAGCGTCAATTTCCATCCAATGGCGATCGGTTGATACGGCTGGTAGCGCGTCAGTTGATCGAAAAACACTCCCTGGCATCCCGTCTCTTCGTGCAGTCGATCAAAAAAGTCCGGCGGCAACTGCTCGTCCGACCTCCACGTCCCCTGCCCCGTCCACTGCCGTAATTGCTCGACGGTCACAACGATCACCTCAAAGCGTTTGGTCTTGTCCAATTCGGCCCGAAGGATCGGCTGCAGCGCGTCGATGCCGGCCTGAAATGTTTCCGTCGGCACCAGCACCGTCATCGGCAACAGCGCTACTCGTTTGACGCTCGGATCCAGCACCGCGCCTCGCCGATAGATGTTGGTGGGCTTGTAGCGCGCTTCCGGCGGTAGATGGATGGTGCGGGATTCGCAGCCTGAAAACAGCAACGCCAGGACCAAGCCGGCCCCGATCCGGGCCAGCCGCCCTTGGCGCCACGCCGGTGCCTCATTCACTTTTGTCATTCGACTCTCGATCATACACCACATCGGCGAAAGGCGGCGACAACTTTAGCCCCTTTTTGCAACGTCGGGCGAACTTCACTTTTCCCGACAAACCTCTCCCGATAACAAATGACAGATTCTCAATGACCAATTCCCAATCAAAAAGTCCAAAATCTTAAAGTATTACTTCGCCAACAGGACCCACCCAAAAAAGTCAGATGCACCGAACCCTCTCAGGGCCGCACCATCAGACGAAAGAACCGCGCGGCGGTTCCAGTCGTCGCATTGGTGAACGAGACCATGCGATTGGTCGGCGCCCCGGACAAATCCGAAAGCAGCGTCCACCCGCCCGTCGCTAGGTTGTCGCAGCACTCCAGCGCGTAATCCAGATTGGCCTGCGCGTTGAAACTCAACACCACCTCGTTGCCGCCGCTCCCCACCGTCGTATTCAACGGCGGAAGCGCCGCCCGAAAAATCGATTCAGCCAGCCAACTGATCGCGTCTCCCATCAACGTCTGGCCCGCCGAGCCGCTCAGGAGCGGGTTCGCGATATAGAGCACCCTGCCCCCTTGGCCCGGGCCGGTGTGCAACTCGAAGTACCCGGCTGCGTCGCCGTAGCTCACGCTCATGGCCCCGCCTGACCACACCTCCAGCCACGGCACGTACAGGTTCGTTGAATTCAATGATTGACGGTTGATCGAGTAAAGCGAATAGCCGCTCGGAAAACTGAACTCCGGCGGCACCGACGGCAAGCTGACCTCGTTGGTGCAGACCGTTATGTATGCGCCCGCGGGCGTGGAACCGAAGGCCTTCCCAAGCGGTATCCCCAACGTCGGGAGCAACGGGTCGGCCGCACCGCAATCATCTGACCCGTCGCACGGGTATTGGAATGGAAACGCGTCCTCCGAAAGCACCACCAGCATCCCGCCTCCCGCAAGGTACTGGATCACCGCCGCTGTACCGTCACCATTCGTGTTGACATTGGCCACGTAGTCGTCATCGCCCACGTAAAAGGCCAGCGGAAAGTTCGCCGCATTGAAGTAGTTCGTATCCACCAATTGATTCGGCGTTAGTTCGACCCAGCGGTTCTGCAATCCCGTCAGACCGGCGAAATTGAGTGCGGGTCCCGGCACATCAAAAGGCAGCAGGGCTGGCAGCACGGCGATCCCATTGCTGGCCAATTGCGCAAAGCTGCTCTGCAGCGCCGTTTGCGCGCAGATTTGTTCATCTTTCTGCGCAAACGCCGCCGCGTTGGTCGCCAGGTTGCTTTGCACGCCCATCCACGCGTTCGTACCGCCGGTGAAAACCGTCAGGGCCATCACCGACGTCCCCTCTGGAGCCACTTGCCGCACCATTCGCCCGGGCGCGGGCGCCACGTAATCCATCAGAATCATCTGGTCGAACATGCTCGGCCACCCGCGCCAGTCTAAAACGGGATTCCCACTGACCCAATTAGTCGTTCCATCGTCCAGTATCACCGCCGGTCTGGCCTGGAACGGTCCGTTTTCGGGCGGCGCGTAAACCACCAAATATGCCGTGCCCGACGGCGCATCGACGGAAATGGAGTTGGTCACCGCGTGGAGGCTTTGCTGATACGGAATGCCGTAATCCCAATGTGTCCCTGGAACAAGGCCGGCGAACGAATGAAAGTTATTCCAATCCTGCGCCAGCAGGTAGCTTCCCACAAGCGGCAGCGCTGTAAATGACCCGTTGGTCAGCGGTTGGAGGTTTGCTTCGCTAAATACCAGCGGTGTGTCGATCGGGATGACGCCGGCCGTCGCCGGAACATTCCCGATTATCACCATGTCTCCATCGCCCAACTCTTTCAGATACAGCGAACTGGGCGAATTGGTTGACCGCTGAAAACCATTCGTCCCAAGAACATTGGTGGTCCCGTTGCGCGCCAGGCTCACTTGCTGGGTCCACAGGTTGACGAACGGATATGAAAAGCTCACGTCGAAATTCGTCCCAAGTCTCGAAACAATCTGGAACGAGCAGTCCCCATTTCCGTCGGTGCTGTAATTAGTCACATCGCATCCGGTCGTGCCTTTGTCAAAGGCGATACAGGCCGCCGCGCCCGCCACCACGCGCATGATTGAATTGCTCACCGGGTATTCCAGGGACAGCGCCTCGGCGAAACCGTAATTATAATGATTCCCAGGACCGGGCCCCGAATCGGTGTAAAGCCCGTAGCCCTCCGCCAGCGAGTCCGTCCTGTCCATGTAATTGGCCAGTGAAGCCTTGAAGATCGGCCGGTAAAGTATCGGCCAGCGCTGGAGCATCCCGCGCAGATAGTAGCGCATCCGCGCGTCCCCCGTACTCACATACACCTGCGTGATCGAATCGATCAGCCAGCTCAATTCGTTGGCGCACCCTAGGCACGCCCAGTCCCGCCCGCTGTTGGGTTCGGCCAGAAACGCGCTGTCGATCGCGCCGTCGGACGTATTGGAGTCCATCGCCCAGACATTGAGGTAGCGCCAGATCAGGTTGCGCGCCAGGTGCAGGGCCAGCGGGGCGTTGGTCGCCCGCCACGACGGGTCGTCTTTGAACGTATAATAGTAGTCAAGCAAAAATGCCGCGCTCAGCGTCACCCCAATCCCGAATGGGCAGGACGGAACGTCCGGTATCTCATTGCGGCTCCAGACAAAATGTTTGGCCCAGTTGAACGTCTCGTCGATGGCCTGCAGGTAATTCGTGTCCGTCTTGTTGCGGCTCAGGTCGTAGCGGTACAACTCCACCAGCACCCGCGCCGTGAACCAACCTTCGCTGTCGTGCAGCGTCGTCACATTGCTGCCGCCCCAATCGCTCAGCCAGCCGCCCGCAAGCGGCTTCGTCCAATAAAGACACGCGTCCCCGCCCACTGTGAAATTGCTCCCATAATTGGTCAGCAACACCCCAAGCTGGCTCCGCGCCGAGCTGATATCGTTCATCTGGTTGTTGACCAGCGCTGTGTCCACCGGCATCTCACGGTGCCCTCCCAAGCCGTACAACTGCACAGTGTTATTGCTGTAGTAATCTGTCGCGGCCGGCTTTCCATACAAAGTCAGCCCCACTGGCCCCGCGAAATCCTGTTGCCGGACCACACCCGGAATCCACCCCAGGTCATTCATCGCCGGAGGCGCTGGCAGCGCGTTGGTGTAGCGCGCAAATAGCCGCTCCTGGAACTGTTCATTCGGGTCTTCGGTGCTCGGCAGGTTCATGTTAATCTCAAGCATGAACTCCGACGCCAGCACCGCTCCGCTCTGCGGATATTTCTGCAAGCCGTACCGCGTGCCGCCATCCGGGTATGCCAGCGTGATGAAATTGGTCATCCCTCCCTCCTCCCAGCAATAGGCCGTCGCGATGTCCCGTTCCGATTGGTCCGTCGCCCGCGTCCCCTGGAAATCGTATCCAACATACAGATTGGTCGCCGGGTCCCACAGCCCAATCATCGGAATCGGATGCCCTCCCAATGGACAGATGTAGCTCCAATTCCTGTTCCACAGACAACTGATTTCCGGCGTCCCTCCATGCACGTCCTCCAGCAACGGAAAGAGATCGACATACGGTGTGGCATTGAGCCAGCCCCGCTGATGCCAAACCTGCGCCGTCGGCATCGAACAGGTCAGAAAATGAAATGGCGCAGGCTGCCCCGGCGGAAATAGCGCCACCCACAAATTTGAATGAAACGAGATGATCGTCAAGTGGAACTCAACCACCGGCTCAAACACGGTGGGCCCGTTGCTCGCTCCCGCTGGCAGCGTGATGCTCACATAATCGTTCGTCGCGAACGTTACCGCCGCCCCGTCCGCTGCCTGAAGATTCGAGAACAAGATGCTGGTCGAGTTCGTCATCACCACCTGGTTGGCCACAATGGCCCCGTTGGCCGCCAGCCGGATCGGCGCTACCAACTCCCCACCCACCAGCAGATCGACCCCTTGGTTGCCAACGGCCTGAAATGTCAACTGCGGCGTGTCGCCATAAGCGCCCAGCGCCGCCGCCAGCCCGATTCCCAGCAATCCCCAACCCCATCTGCCAAAAGCACATACGCGGTCAAGTTGAAAGTCCTTCATAAGGGCGTTCATTATATCGGCCCAATTCCCCAGACCCTTAACCCGCCTGTCCCCTCCTCGCTTCCCCTCTCAACTCGGCGCTCCCTTTCCCTTTTCTCGCGAAAATGTTTTGCTTCGCCCGGCCCTTTTGCCTTTATATCGGCCCAGTATCCGATGCGTGGATGAATGTTCCGAACAAATTGACTATCTCGCGTTTTGGCCTGGCGGCCGCCTTTCTGGCCGTCATCTTCGCGGAAGTCCCCTATTACCAGACAATCGCCCTCCTGCTCTTTAGCGCCGCGGGCCTCACCGATTACTTCGATGGCAAAATCGCCCGGCGCGACAATCTCATCACCAATTTCGGCATCCTTATGGACCCCCTGGCCGACAAAATCCTCATCTGCTCCGCCTTTATCGCCTTTGTCGGCTGCGGATGGGTGCCCGCCTGGATGGTCGTCATCGTCGTCGCACGCGAGTTGGCCATCACCGGCTTGCGCCTGCTGGCCGCCTCAAAAAACCTCGTCCTGGCCGCTGAACGCTTCGGCAAAAACAAAACAATCTCCCAGATCGTCGCCATCATTTCGCTGCTCGTCCAGCACGGCTACCCACAATGGGGTTTCCTCGGCGCGGTCTTCAGTTTCAATCTTATTTGGGGGCCTTGGGTCGTCTGGTTCGCTTCCCTCTCCCTCTGGCTGGCTATAATCATGACCTTCACCTCAGGGGTCATCTACCTCTGGCGCAATCGCCGCCTTTACCTGGTTGATTTATGAGGCCGCGTTCAAATTCTCTTTAGCCCGCCCAACGCATACCGCCCGGACTGCTGCGCATACGCCAGCGCCACCGCCAATGCGTCCGCCGCGTCCGGCGCCGGGGCCTCGGTCAGTTGCAGCATCCGCTGCACCATCTTGCCCACCGCCAGTTTCTGCGCCGCGCCGTAGCCGACGATCGCTTGCTTGACCTTGCGCGGGGCGATTTCAAAAATCTCCAACCCCGCCTCCGCCAGCGCCGCCAGCGCCGCCCCGCGCGCTTCGCCCATGATCAGCGCCGTCTGCAAATTCTGCGCGTAAAAAAGCCCCTCGATTGCCCCCGCCGATGGCCGGTGCCGCGCCACAATCTCCCGCACGGCCTGCGCGATCCGCGCCAGGCACCGCGATCTCTCCCATCCCGCCGCGCACACAATGGTCCCGTGCGCCAGCGCCCGCGGCGACGGCTTGCAGCATTGGATCACCCCGTATCCGGTCCCCCTCAACGACGGGTCAATCCCGATGATGATTTGGTTCCTTTTTGCCGGCGCCAATGAACTCTCGAACACCGGCGCCGCCTCGCGCCTGGCCCCGCCCAACCGGGCCTTCAGTTGCTCGAATTGTTGGGCCGTCACAGACATGACGCGCTACCCTACCAGCTTCCGCCACAGCGTTGCCACCACAATCGTCACCGAGCAGCCAATCAGCGTGAACCACGGAAACGCGATCGCCAGCGGGGAATCGACCAGCGGACTGATCGATATCATCACCGCCAGCGAGCACAGCATCCCCACGATCACCGGCCACGCCGACCCTCGCTTCCACCATAACGCCAGCATTAATCCCCCCAGCAGCGCCCCGCTCGTCAGCCCCCGCAACGTGAACGACATGTTCAGCACAAACGCCACCTGCCGGCTCAGGTAGGCCACCACTATCAGCGCCCCCGCCCAAACCACCGTCGATGCCTTGCTGAATCGCAGGAAAAATCCCTCCGACTTCCCCGGCAGCGTCTTCTTGACAAAATCCATCGTCGAAACCGATGACAGCGATGTCAGCGCCGAACTCACCGACGACATCGCCGCCGCCAGGATCGCCACAATCAACAGCCCCTTCAATATGTGCGGCACTGCCGTCAACATGAAAATTGGAAATATGAAATCATTCGCCTTGATCCCGCTCCCCGGCCGAATCTCCGGCACCGCGATGGCAAGGGGATATTTCTGGTAATAAACCCACAGCATCGCCCCAACCAGCAGGAAGATCAAAAAAAGCGGAAAGATGATGACCGCGCTCAGCGCCAGCGCCTTCCGCCCGTCGGCCACCGTTTTGCACGCCAGCACCCGCTGCACGATCAATTGCTCCGCCCCGTGAGACGACATCACCATAAATGTGCCGCCGATCACCCCCATCCAGATGTTGATCGGCTCTCGCCACAGCGACACCGCCGTCACCCGCCCGTTAAGCCAATGCAATTTCCCCGCCGCCGCCGCCGTGCGGAATACTTCCCCCGCGCCTCCCGCAAAAAAATGCGGAATATAGCACAACGTAAACATGCCCCCCAGCAGAAATAGCCCGAACTGCGCCGCGTCCGTCCAAATCACCGCCTTGACTCCTCCCACGTACGTATAGACCAGCGACAGCACGACAAACAACACAATCGCTCCCAGAATCGCGTCCCCCCCGGCAAACGCCCCCAGCAACCGGTCCCCCAGCATCAGCTTGACCGGGATGCACGCCACGTACACTCGCACTCCCGCCGCCAATGTCTCGCTCAGCAGAAAAAATCCGCCCGCGGTCTGGCGCGCCCTCTCCCCAAAAGCATCCGAGAAAAGCTGGTAGGGCGAGTAGATTTCCCCCTTGAAATAGTGCGGCACCATCACCACGGCCAGGATGATCCGGGCCACAACGTAACCCACGATCAATTGCAGAAATGACATGTCCCCGCCCTGGCCGTAGGCCATCGCTGGCACGCCGATGATCGTCAGCGCGCTCGTTTCCGCCGCCACTATTGACAGTCCGATCCCCCACCACGGGATGTCCTTGCTCCCCAGAAAATAATCGCGCGTCGTCCGTTGTCCCCGCCCAAACCAGCTTCCCAACGCTATGATCCCGCCCAAATAAACCAAAATGACCGCCCAATCACCCGCGTTTATCAAGCTGGGCATTGCGCCAGGGCGGCGGCCGCCGCTTCCGGCACCCGCGCCATCAGGGTTTCCAACATCACGCCCAAATCCGCTTCCGTCATGTTTTTCGACCGGCCCGCCGCGCCAGCCAACGCCAAAAGCGTCTCCTGCGCATAGTAGAGCAACCCCTGGCGCAGCGGCAGTGAATACACCGCCAACGTCATCCCATAAACCAGCGTGTGCCAGCCCCGCGCCTCCCTGCGGTCCACCGCCGCCAGGTATCGTTGCACCATTCGTTCATCGCGCAACGGTCGCAGCCGCGCCAGTTGCAGCCGCCCCACCTGCGCGCTCGGCCCGGCAAATGGCGTCCGTTCCAACGGCTCGGCCAGGCGCTGATCCTGGGCAATTAGCTCTCGCAATTCCCCGCGCCGGGTGTGTTCGCACGCCTCGGCAATCGCCGGCAGTTCCACCGGCAGAAGCGCATTGGCCAGATATGCCTCCAGAAATTCCTTGATCGATTCGCCCTGCCCCAACCCGCCCGCGCCCAGCGGAATGAGCGGCGAGCCAAGCTGGCGCAACAGGGCGGAAAACTCCCCCAGCAGATCTGCCGCCTCACTCGGCTCAATCTGCGCTCCCGCCCTGACCACCCGCGCCCTCTTTTCGTTGGACATCATCCTGCTCGATCTTTCAGGACCCAAGCCGGTTCAGCCCGGCATCGGCGTCCTTCTTTTAGGCTACAGCCCCCCGCCGCTCCGTCCAGTTGTAAAAGTGCGTTTTCGATAATTTTTCAGTTGCATTTGCCCGCCAACCACTTTTTTCGCTGCCCCCTTTTGGGGGAAAGCGCGAACCGTCCCGGTCGCCCGCGGCTGGCGTCTCGCCAGCCGCATTCCTTTCCCCCTCAACTCTTTCTGGCGCCCGCGCCAGCTTTGCGCTAAACAATCCATCATGAGTGAAACCCGTCACTGCCACAAATGCGGCTGGGAGTGGACTCTGGCTGGGATGCCAGGGCGCGGCGACTCCTGTCACCGTTGCAATTCGGACATGCGCGTCTGCCTCAACTGCGCCTGCTACGACCCTCGCGCCGCTTATCAGTGCCGCGACCGCCGGGCTGACCCGGTCTTCGAGAAGGCCAGTGGCAATTTCTGCGAGTACTTCGATTTCGTCCGGCGCACCTTCACCCCCAAGTCCGAAGTCAACCCTCGCGAAAACGCCGCCCGCGAAAACCTCAAGAAGCTCTTTGGCGATTAGCCTCTCATTTCCCGCTTGGGAGAGCTCGGATCTTTCCTCGGGTGTGCGACAAAACTCTTGCTGGAAAGCCATTGTCCGCGGAGAATCACGAGGTTCCGTATATAGGCTTCGCAGACAGGGCAGCGTTTTCCAAAAATGAAAGGCGAGCCTCAGATTGACACAGATGAACACAGACAAACTGGTGACGGAGAATAACGACGAACGTGACCCGGTGACGCATGACATCATCGGAGCGGCGTTTGAAGTCCACCGGGAGTTGGGATACGGATTTCTCGAGAAGGTTTATCAACGGGCGATGCAGGTGGAGTTAAAGCTGCGGGGGCTGAGCGCCGCGTTGGAGCATCGCATCCCGGTTCACTACAAAGGGGTGGGCGTGGGCGATTACGCCGCTGACTTGTTGGTCGCCGATCGGGTGCTGGTGGAGTTGAAGGTGTCGCCCGAATACCAAACCGCAGATGAGGCGCAACTTCTCAACGAGTTGAAGGCGACTGGCATCAAGGTGGGATTGCTCATCAATTTTGGCCGGACCAAAGTTGAGTTCAAGCGCATGGTCTTTTAATCAATCTGTGTCCATCTGTGTTTATCTGTGGCCGATCACATCGGGGACCTGTCATCGACGAGCACACTACGCGAAGGATGCCTGAGTATTCAACCAGCTTCTCGTTAAGAGGCCGGTGTCCATCGAAAAAACACGTTTGGCCTAACAATGCGCTCAAGCGGGCCGCCCAGCCTTCGTGCCGCCCGCCACCGCCCGGCGCAACAAGTCCAACGCTTGTTGCGACGTCACCTGCTTGAACGTCTCCCGGTCAAACGGGTTGAACTGCCGTTTTACCTCTGTGCCCGTCTCGCGCGCCAGCGCCATGAATACGGTCCCAACTGGTTTCGCCTCGCTCCCCCCGCCCGGACCGGCGATGCCCGTGACCGCAATCGCGTAATCAGTCCGGCAACGCCGCCGCGCTCCCTCCGCCATCTCGCGGGCCACCGCTTCACTGACTGCTCCCTGCTCCTCCAGTGCTGAGGCGCTGACTCCCAGCAACTCTTTCTTCGCCTCGTTGCTGTAGGCGACTATCCCGCCCTTCATCACCGCCGACGCCCCGGGAACATTCGTCAGCCGATGGGCGATCAGCCCCCCCGTGCAGGATTCCGCCAGCGCCACCGTGCGCCCTTGTTCGGTCAGCACCCGCACGACCGTCCCTTCCAACGTGGCGTCGTCAATGCCGAAAATCAGGCCACCAAGAAGCGCCCGAACAATTTCTTCGGCCTGCAGGACAAGACTTGCCCCCTGCTCGCCGCGTGCCCCCAGACGAACCTCCACTTCGCCAATGCGCGCGCAATAGCCCAGCTCCAATCCCGCCTCGACCAGCTTCTGCAACGGGCCGGCGATTCTTTCCTCCACCAGCGATTCGCCCATCCCCGTCGTCTTCAACGTCCGGCAGACGAACTTCGCCGCCGACGGGAATTCCTTCAGCAACAGCGGCACAACCGACTCCGAAAACATCGGGCGCAATTCCCGCGGCGGCCCGGGCAGCAGAATCAGCCAGCTTCGGCGGCCTCCTGGCCGGAACGGGTTGGGATTCACCTCGATGGCAAGGCCGGGCGCCGTCCCGTGCCCATTGGGCAGAATGCGCGCCCCGGCTGGAATCATCGCCTGCGCTCGCGCGCTCGCCGGCATCACTCGCTGAAGCCGGACAAAATACTGCTCAATCCGGGCGAGGCTTTCCGCGTCAGGCGCCATTTCCCGCCCAAGCATTTGCGCAATCACATCCCGCGTCACATCGTCCGAGGTCGGCCCCAATCCGCCAGTGGTAATGATCATGTCTGCGCGCGCCAATGCTTGTCGGATGGCCGCCTGAATCCCCTCCCCTTCATCACCAATGCAGCTTTGGCTGTTGACGACGTAACCCAAGTCAGCCAGTTGACGGCAAATCCACTGCTGGTGCGTGTTCACAATTCGCCCCAAAAGCAACTCGCTGCCAGTGTTGATCAGTTCGATTTGCACGCCCCTCCCGCCTCACGCGCCCCGCCGCGCAACCTTGTCGGCATACGACTGCATCGACTCTTCCTGGCTCTCGATGGATTCGACCAGTTTGAATTGCGTCCGGCAACGATCCAGATTGTGCCCGGGACGGTGAATCCGAAAATACGTGTCCCCGGCCAGGTGGTCGGTCAGGAACCGGATGCCAATGGTAAACGTGATTAACTTCCCGGCAAATGCGATGCACGCCTTCTCCCCCTTGCTCAGAAACCGGCCGGCGCTGGAAAGATACCCTTCGGTCAGTTTCTTGAACATCGGCATTTGCACCCGCACTTTGGATAGGTCCAACTCGTCTTCCAGCGTCGGGCTGGTCGTCGTCCTCACCATGTCTCCAAAATCATACAGCGCGCACCCCGCCATCACCGTGTCCAAATCCACCACGCACATCGCTTCCCCCGTCACCGTGTCGAGCATCACGTTGTTGAACTTCGTGTCATTGTGGGTGATCCGCTCCGGGATCCTCTTCCTCGCCAGCGCGTCCAATATCACATCCACAACTCCCTCGTGTTTCAGCGCGAAATCTATCTCCGCCTTCGCCGACGCCGCGCGGTTGAAATGATCGTTCTCCACCGCCTCCTGCAATGCCTCAAACCGCTTGCGCGCGTGGTGAAAATGCGGAATCGTCTCCGCCAGCCGCGGCCCCGGCAAATCCACCAGCAAACTCTGGAAAAAGCCAAACGCCCGCCCAGCCTCAAACGCCTGCTGCAGCGATTGGACTGATTCAAATGTCTGCACACCCTCCACAAACACAAAGGTCCGCCAATACTCGCCCGCTCCGTCCCTATAGTACGATTCCCCATCCCGCGTCGGCACAATCCTCAGGCAACGCCGCGTGATGTCTCGCACGTTCAGTTCCTCCAGCTTCTTTCGCACGTGGTCGGTCACTCGCGTCACGTTGCGCATCACCAACGCCGGGTCTTTGAAAACAGTCCGATTGATCTTCTGGTGAATATACCGCACCCGCGTGCCCCCCTGGTCGTAGGTCGCCGAGTAGGTCTCGTTGATATGGCCGATCTTGCACGTCTCGGCGTGGAGGATTTCCCCGTAAATCTGAAATCGCTTCGAGATTTCCTGCAATTGGGATTCGCGATATATGGGCATATTGTTCAGTTTCCCCCATCATGGACGCCGGAGATCTGCCTTGCAACTGCGGAATTCCCCGATATATTCGAGTCACATGATCGCGGAAATCAAAAAACACCTCGAAAACGGCTTCACCCCTTTTGCAATCAGACTCACCGACGGACGCCGATACGAGGTGCCGCACCGCGATTTCATCCTCGTCACCTCCCGCATTATTGTCGTAATTGACACAAAAGATGATTTGTCCGTTTCCATCAACCCGCTCCACGTGGTTTCGGTCGATGATCTTGCGCCCAATCACTGAGCTTTTTTCACCCCCAAAAAACAAAAGCGCCGGAACACAAGCCTGTTCCGGCGCTCTCAAAAAAATCTGGCGGCAACCTACTCTCGCGGAAGCTATACAGCCACTACCATCGGCAAGACTGCGTTTGACGGCCGTGTTCGGGATGGGAACGGGTCGGACCACAGCTTTATGGCCACCAAAAAAATCTCCAAAGAACATCCTGGAGCCCCGTCCGGCAATGTTCGTTGAAAACTACACATAGACCCGGCAAGCCTACTCCAATTCGCGAGTTGAAATCGCCTTCTCCGTTTCCGGAAAAAAGCGATCAAGCCGCACGACCGATTAGTATTAGTCCGCTGAGCAAATCTCTTCGCTTACACGCCTAACCTATCAACCCGGTGGTCTACCGGGGGTCTTTAGGGACTTGCGTCCGGGAAACTTAATCTTGGGACGAGCTTGGCACTTAGATGCTTTCAGCGCTTATCTCTTCCGCACATGGCTACGCAGCGCTGCCCCGGACGGGACAACTGCCACACCAGAAGTGCGTCATTCTCGGTCCTCTCGTACTAGAGAATGAACCCCTCAAGTTTCCTGCGCCCACAGTGGATAAGGACCGAACTGTCTCACGACGTTCTG
>JBEKSF010000024.1:0-101537 GCA_049517295.1 Verrucomicrobiota bacterium | reverse complement strand
ACACGGCAGGGATGAAAAACAAAAATACCAACGTCATTACGTTCTCACAGGGCGACGTTTATCTTTGGCCGGAACAGAAGTCGTCAATTATGATTAAGGCCATAACAAAGAGCGGCGACCCCGTGGAATTAGAACCTGAAGAAGCTCGTGAGCTTGGCGAAACTCTGATAAAACTGGCTGCCAAGATCATGTGACCAATCATATACAAGAGCGACCTATTATGATGAATATGGCAGGAGTACAGGCCAAACGCATGAAACGTCTCATGGTGAGCCTGATGTCCATCCAAACCCGCACCATCACCTCCGCGATCCTAAAACCGGCCAACAATCTGGCCCATTACCAGGGCCCCATCCGGCAAGCGCCCCTTCGCAGCCGACTCCGCCACCTGCTGCGGCGGATATACCGTCAAATGATTGATTCTATATGAGAACACATCTACTAAGAGACCTGCCCATTGCCGGAAAAACCGCGGCACTGGAGTTGTTGCCAGAGTTCGATTTTTATCGACTCGGACGAGTGACACGCTTTTCCTTTGAGCAAGACGAATCGGGTCAATTTGCGGACATATTTCTTACCGCGACTTACAGCGATTCAGCTCATAACTTCGATGTCACGATAAAGTTCGGCGGTTGTCGGCGAGCAAAGGTTCCTGAGTTTGCGCCATTATTGCATTTAGCTGAACTAGAGATTGAAGACATTCGTAAAGATCAGCTTGAAAACATCCAGTACAAAGCAAAATGTTACGGAAACACGGACTTTGAAATCTTATCAAATAATATCGCCATTACAAACATCGAGCGCCGTTGAAACGATGAACTATCGCTTTTGTGTGGCCCTCGTTCGCGTGGAGGGTTTATGAAACAGGATGACCAGCTTTCTTGCCCCAAATGCCCTCTTTTTGACTATTTCGAGACATGGTGGCACAATTGAGGAATATGAGCCGGTTCCTTTTCATTTTCTGGACGTTGTCGCTGTTGGCAACAACGTCAGTACATGCGCAGTTCGATTACACAACAAACGCTGACGACACGCTCACGATTACGGGTTACTTTGGAACAAATGCCAACGTGGTGGTCCCATCAATCATTGACGGTCTCCGTGTTACACAGATTGGGAACGGCGCTTTTTATAGGCAAACTTTCGTAACCAATGTAAGTTTGCCGACCGGCGTCGCCAATATAGAAACCTCGGCCTTTGAAAGCGACACCGGTTTGATTGGCATCGCAATGCCAGCCACCGTCACAAACATTGAAGATTACGCTTTCTACGACGCGGGAATCACAAGCATTACTGTGCCGGGCAACGTGTTGAACATTGGCCCCGCCGCGTTTGATGATTGTGATCGCCTCGCAAATCTCGTCATTTCTAACGGGGTTGCGAGCATCGGAGAAGACGCCTTCTACGGCTGCTCTGCTCTGCCCAGCATTACGATTCCCGAAACCGTCACCAATATCGCTCTTTATGCCTTTGACAACTGCATGAGCCTGACAAATATATTTGTGGAACCAGAAAACTTATACTATAGTAGCTCGAACAACGTGCTTTTTGATAAGGCACGAACGACGCTCATTCAGTTTCCAGGCGGTTTCGCAGGAAGTTACACAATTCCAGGCACGGTGGACGATATTGGCAGTGGTGGATTCGCCTACTGCGGTGGCCTGACCAGCGTGAGCCTGCCCCAAAATGTGAGTAATATCGGTGACGATGCGTTTTTAGGATGTTCCAGTTTAGGCTCCATTTCAATGGGCGATCAGATCACCAATATTGGTGCCGAAGCATTTATGTTTTGCTCGAACCTTACCTCACTAAGAATTCCAGATTCCGTTACGAGCATCGGAGAGTACGTGTGTTGTTTTTGTGTTGCCTTAACCAATGTCTCGATTTCCGATAGCCTTACGAATCTACCTGATGGAATGTTTTTTGATTGTATGAGTCTCCCTCAGGCTGTGATCCCGAACAGTGTAACAAGTATCGGCTCGGCTTTCTTTAGTTGCAGTAATCTTGTGTCCATCACAATCCCGGACACTGTCACAAATATCGGCAATTTTGCATTTTCATTTTGCGCTTTTAGCAACCTCCGATTGCCAGGTGCTCTCATTACCATTGGACCTTTTGGGTTTGAGTACTGCACTAATTTGACAAACGTGATAATACCTGCAAGTGTCACGACAATTAGCAATGGCGCTTTTCAAAACTGCACGATGCTTAACTCTGTTACGGTTTTGGGCAGCGGCATCGAAATCTCGGCAGATGCATTTTGTGCTTGTCAGAGCCTCGCGAGCTTATTTGTCGCGGGCGATGCGCCAATTCTTGCCCCTGCTGCTTTTGCGTACGATACGAATGCAATAGCCTACTACCTGGACAGCGCCACCGGGTGGAGTGAATTTACCGAAAGTTCCGGAATTCCGGCGGTCTTGTGGAATGCAGTTATCCAAACCAGCGATGGAAATTTCGGCGTGCGCAACGGGCAATTTGGCTTTGACATCATGGGGACAATTAATATCCCGATTGTGGTGGAATCTTGCTCAAATCTGGCGAATCCGGTTTGGGTTCCACTCCAATCCCTCACGCTCACTAATGGACTATTCTATTTTTCTGAACCGTTCCAACCGGATACCGCTGGTCGCTTTTACCGCATCAGTTCGCCGTAAACGGGGTGATTTTCTCTGTGGCGGTTATTTCTTGCTTCGGAATATCGGGCGGATTTAGAGTTTCGCCGGTCAGGCAGAGTTTATGTAAAAAACAAACACGACAATTTGCGTCTTCAGCCGCTGTCCGAGTCGAAACTGGTACGTTCAAGGACAATCCAAGCGTTGCTGGACACGCCCGTGCTCGGGCGTGCCGAAAGCGTCTTGGATGGGCATACCAGTGCCTGACTCGGGGCGTAAGTAAGTGCGCCCCTTTTTTGTTTGTAGGGCAGAGGCCGGAATGGCGCTTCCCAGGAAAGGCCAACATGCCGCAACGAAAAGCCCGTCCCAGGTCAAATCGAGACCGTCCGCATCCCCTTGATTTTCTGGATGAAGCGACGGATAGCTGTGCCAAAATAGCGGCACTGGCGCAATTGCTGGCGAGTTGTCAAACGGAGCGATTGCGTTCAGAAACCGTCGCTGTGGCTGGTGCGCTTATCATGGACGAAATTGCGAAATTGCGCGGAATCCTCAATCTTTTGTGCCACCAACGCCCGCAACCCCCGCACAAGAGAGGAAAATGACAGCGATGGAAGAGTGAACACGGGCGCGACGCCGCTTTGATGCGAGGTGATTTCCGCCGCCTCGGAAATTTTGAGCGCCTCTGTAAAGTCGAAAGCGGTGTCGCCGCTGCGCTCTGCCACCGCGCTCCATAAAAGAGGCACCCCAAAAAGAATGCACCCTTTCCCGAAACGGGTTTCGTCCGGTCTTGCCAACGAAGGGGATTTGGGTAAGCTCACCGCAAATGTTTCCATCGACCACATACATCCTCATGTGGATCGCCAGCATTGTTGGCGTATGTGCCTTCGCCAGTCCGCTGGCGCGCGGCGCGGATGCCAGCACCAATCAACCGGCCGCGCCGTCCAATGCTGTCGCAACCCCGGCTCCAGCCCGCTTGGGCGGGGGGAACAACGCCGCCACGGAGGCCGATCACAAGCGCATGATGGACTTGCTCGGCATCACTTCCATCCGGCGCGGGCGCGACGGGATGGATAAGCAGTCGCCGTATTACGCCAATTACGATGAAGCCAAGGCCAATCCCTTTCCGCAATTGCCCGACCCGCTGGTGTTGAAAGACGGACGGAAAGTCACCACGCCGGCGATGTGGTGGGAGCAGCGCCGCCCGGAAATCGTCGAGGATTTCGACCGCGAGATTTATGGCCGCGTCCCAAAGGATACACCGAGGGTGAATTGGGAAGTGACCGGCACAACCAACGAAACCAATGGATCGTTCGCGGTCATCACCAAAAAACTGGCGGGGCACGTTGATAATTCAGCGTATCCGTCCATCGCGGTCAATATTCAGTTGACCTTGAGCACGCCGGCGGGCGCGACGGGGCCGGTGCCGGTGATGATGCAGTTCGGTTTCTTGGGCTTCGGACGCGGGGCTTTTGGCGGATTTGGACGCACCAACCGGTTTGGCGGGAACGCGCCAAGCTGGCAGCAGGAGGTCCTGGCCAAGGGGTGGGGTTATGCCGTTATTGTCCCCAACAGCATTCAGGCCGACAACGGCGCGGGCCTGACTTCCGGCATTATCGGCCTGGTCAACCACGGCCAGCTCCGCAAGGCGGACGACTGGGGCGCGTTGCGCGCGTGGGCCTGGGGCGCCAGCCGCGCCCTGGATTATTTTGAAACGGACAAGGCGGTGGACGCGCGGCAGGTCGGACTGGAAGGGCATTCGCGCTACGGCAAGGCGACCCTTGTGGCGATGGCTTACGATCCGCGTTTCGCCATTGCATACATCAGTTCGTCGGGCGAAGGCGGCGCAAAACTGCATCGGCGGGATTGGGGCGAGATCGTGGAGAACCTGGCCGGGTCGGGTGAATACCATTGGATGGCGGGCAATTTCATCAAATACGGCGGGCCGTTGCACTGGAACGATTTGCCGGTGGACTCGCAT
Source organism: Verrucomicrobiota bacterium (assembly GCA_049517295.1). Taxonomy (GTDB): domain Bacteria; phylum Verrucomicrobiota; class Verrucomicrobiia; order Limisphaerales; family Palsa-1400; genus JBEKSF01. Next base: position 96,947 of record JBEKSF010000024.1, on the reverse strand, counting down.
GAATTGATCGCGATGTGCGCCCCGCGCCCTGTGTTCATCAGCGCCGGCTCGACCAACGGGGACGCCTGGGTGGATGCCAAGGGAAGTTTCATGGCGGCGGCCGCCGCCGGGCCGGTCTATACGCTGTTGGGCAAAAAGGACATGGGAACGACCGAGTTCCCGCCCATCGAAACCACCCTCATCGACGGCGACATCGCCTTCCGCCAGCACAGCGGCGGACATACCGACGCGCCCAATTGGCCGACGTTCCTCCAGTTCGCCGGCCGCTACATCAAGAGCTTATCCGTAAACAATTCCCCGCGACAAGATTCCAATCGGGACTAAGCGCTTTGGGGGAGCGCGGGCGTCTCGCCCGCCGCTTTCGGCCTCTGGTCGAAAGCATTCCCCTCAGAAAGCAGTTGGCGGGACGCCGACTGCGGCGACCGGGACGATCGCGCTACCAAAGCGAAGAATTGCCGCCGTGATGGGATGTTGGGAGTGTCGAGATGCGCCCATCGAGAGCACGCACGCGCGCTATGACGTGGCGCGCATCTGCATCCCGGCTGGTTGGCTGCGCTGGTGGCGGCGCTTTGTCGATCAGTGGGTGCCCAAGCGCAAGCCCGGTCGCCCGGTGACTCAGGCCGTGGATTCGGCGTAGAGAGCCACGAGTTGACAGCGGATCGCCTAAACTCACCATGAGGTGGGCTAGGTGAGCCGTCTTCAGACCTGGCGCACCAGCGGCGCAAATGACCGATTCATTCTGGCAGCAGTTCAGAAAAGCCTCAAAAAACTCCCTGCAAGCCTGAAAGACGCCGCTCTCGGCCAAATATGCTCATCTCCATCGCCGCACTACCGGCCCCTTGGACGGCTCCGTCCGTTGGCTAAGGAATCGGGGAGTCCAGAATTCACATAAAAATCGCTTGACTCACGTTGCGGAACGTGCGAGAGTTAACCTGATTGAGCAGCAACGGCGCTCGTGGGCGCCAATAAGTAGAGAAATGTCTCCTATAACAACAACTCTGCCCGTCGCCGGGTTTTGCTGTGTACGTCTGGCCGGAGGGCTGCAACCAAGGGCGCCAGTTCCACGGGGGGGTGTGGGGTGAGGCTTACCTGATTTTATTACGCGATGGAAAATTCCTCCAAACAAGCGTGGTATTGCGCCAGAACCAAGCCCAAGCATGAGCACATAGCTGCGGCCAACGTGGCCAGGATACTGGGTTTGGAAGTCTTTCATCCCCGCTTGCGCCTGGAGCGGGCGACCCGCCGGGGGATGATGCGAGTCGTTGAACCGCTTTTCCCTTGCTATATCTTTATTCACTGCGTTTTGGAGAATCGACTCGACGAGGTGCGGCATATCACCGGAATCAGCAGTTTGGTGCATTTTGGGCGGAGAATACCGGTCGTGCCCGACGGAGCGATCGAGGAATTACGGCAATGTTTTGAAACTGAAGAACCGATGTTGGTTGAGGATGGGGTCATCCCGGGCGCGCAGGTGACCATAGCGGAAGGAGCCTTTAGGGGATTCACCGGCATGGTGGTGCGCGCATTATCAGCGGGGCAGAGGGTACAAATCCTGCTTGAGTTTCTAGGTCGCATTACTTTGACTGAAGTTGACCGCAAATGTCTGAAAGTGGAGAATCGTCGCGTGGCCGATCTGTTGCCACTGTTAGCAACACCGGGGAGCACTGATATCGTTGTTGCGGACTGATTTGGGTGCCAAACAACGCAACTTTTGGGAGAAAAGGGAGAGCAGGAAATGTTGGCGAAAAGAGAAAGCGCCAGCACGTGCGGAGCTTTCTCCGGAGCCGTCGCAAATCCGGTTCCGTCATTAGCTTTAACTTTCTCTGGTTTGAGACGCGCAGATTGAGCCATCGCGCCGGGCCTATGATGGGCTGCCGGCTTGCATAGTGGATTAGCATGACGGTTCCGATTGGCGGTCCTGGGAACGGAACTGATCGGGTGGCTCTTGCCGGCCGTTCAGTTCGGGCTTTGATCCTCGGCACACAGATTCTATTCTCATCAGTACGACGCTGCCGCCAAAGAGGTCAGCGAATCCTGCCATCCAATCCCACCAATGGAGCAAAAGCACTTCTGCTCCTGAGATACCCATGCTGAAATCAGACCAATTAGTCATGCCGGGCGGCAACGGCGTTGTGCCGGAACTGCCGCTGGTCCACAATCGGGAGGCGGCCCCGCGCTTTCCTTTGTGGAAGCGGGTTCTCGACATCATCTGCGTGCTGCTGGCCCTTCCCGTCCTGGTTCCCGCCGGAATCCTCATCGCGCTCTATATCAAAATGGTCTCGCCCGGCCCTGCTTTCTTCCGCCAGCGGCGGGTGGGCCATTTCGGCAAACCGTTTCTATGCCTGAAATTCCGCACCATGAAGGTCAACGCGGACACCACCGTTCATCAGGCGCACTTGAAGGAGTTGATGACTTCCAACCGCCCGACGCGGAAACTGGACTGCGCGGGAGACGACCGGCTCATCCCGGGCGGATTGCTCCTGCGGGCCACGTGTGTAGATGAATTGCCGCAGTTTTTTAATGTTTTGCGAGGCGACATGAGCCTGGTCGGTCCCCGTCCTTGCACCGTCTATGAGTACGCTTTGTACTCCCCGCGCCATCAACGCCGTTGCGAGGCGCCCCCCGGGTTGACGGGGTTGTGGCAGGTCAGCGGCAAAAACTCGACGACATTCGAGGAGCAGATCGATCTGGACTTGGATTACGCCCGGCGCATGTCGCTGTGGCTGGACCTGAAGATAATAGGATTGACAATTCCGGCGGTGGTGGCGCTGGTCTGGGAAATGAAACGCTCTCGCAAAGCCGGCGCCGGCGGGACCATGCCCGCGGCCGAGCGTCCGGCGGTAGAGGAGGAGAAAGAGCCGGGCCGCTTCCATGGCACAGTTGCTGCTCGTGAGTAATTCTTCGCAAAAAAGTGAAGCGATTTTATGTCTAAACAAATAAAAGTCGGTGTTGTCGGTTGTGGCTACTGGGGCCCAAATCTGGTGCGTAATTTTCGTTCCCTGCCCAATTGCCACTTGAAGGTGATGTGCGACATCAGCCGCGACCGCCTCAAACATCTCAACGCCCTCTATCCTGATGTCAAAGGCGAAGAGAATTACGAGCACATGCTTAACGGCATCGGCGTGGACGCGGTGGTCGTCGCCACTTCAGTCAAGCTGCATTTCCCCATGGCCAAGGCCGCCCTGGAGTCCGGCAAGCATGTATTGATCGAAAAGCCGATGGCCGCGTCCTCCGATCAATGCGCGGAGTTGGTGGAAATCGCCCGGCAAAAGGGCCTGGTGCTGATGATCGGACACACCTTTCTTTACTCTCCCGCCGTGCGCAAGATCAAGGAGATCGTTGACCGGGGCGACTTGGGCGAGATTCGCTATATATGCGCCCGCCGGCTCAATCTGGGGTTGTTCCAAAAGGACATCAATGTGGCATGGGACCTGGCCCCGCATGACATCTCGATTATCCTTCACCTCCTGGAGGAGTTTCCCCTCAGTGTCAACTGCCGGGGCAGCGCTCATGTCACTCCCGGCATTGAGGATGTGACCTCCATGAGTTTGACTTTCTCGCGGGACCGGTCCGCCATCATCCACAGCAGTTGGCTTGACCCCCGCAAGGTCCGTGAAATGACCATAGTTGGCAGCCGGCGCATGATTGTGTACGATGACGTCGCCCAGCAGGAGAAGATTCGCATTTTCGATGCTCGCGTGGAGCGCCCGCCGCACTACGACACCTTTGCCGAATTCCATTACGCCTATCACTACGGCGACACCTACGCCCCCTATATCAAGCAAGAGGAACCGCTGAAAACCGAGTGCCAGCATTTTATCGAGTGCATCCAGCACGGCAATGAGTCGCTGACCAACGGTTACCGCGGCTGGGAGTTGGTCAGGATCCTGGAAGCCTCCTCCGAATCGTTGAAACAAGGCGGCAGCCCCGTCAGTCTTCGCCCGCACGACGTCACTCCCCTCCGCCCCGCCGACGAGGTGTCCGTCTCCAATGGCCGGGGCAGGCAAAAAGACGCCAAGTTTCATATCCCGGTCGCCACGGCTCACGAACCCCGGTTGGCTTTGTAAGGCGGCTCCGTCCTATGCCACGCGTCCTTCCTGAGGCACAGCCATACCGTCAGATCGCCCCGGACGTCAAACTGGGCGCCGGCGTTTGCATTTACGGCTTCACCAACCTCTACGGCTGCGAGATCGGGGACGACGTCAAGATCGGCACCTTTGTTGAAATCCAAAAAGGCGCTCGCATCGGTGCCCGCTGCAAGATCTCCAGTCACACCTTCATCTGCCAAGGCGTCGTCTTGGAAGAGGAAGTCTTTGTCGGCCACAACGTCACCTTCATTAACGACCTCTTTCCACGATCCACCAACGGCGATGGCCAACTGCAATCGGAGGCCGATTGGCAATGCGTGCCGACCGTTGTCAAGCGCGGGGCCTCCATTGGCTCCGGCGCCACCCTTTTGTGCGGCATCACCATTGGCCCACGGGCGATGATCGGCGCGGGTAGCGTCGTGACTCGCGATGTGCCGGCCGACGCCATCGTGGCGGGCAATCCTGCCCGCGTGCTCCGCATTGCAGGTCAATCCAAGAAATGAAAGTTATGAAAGTACCGTTTCTCGACCTTGGCGCCCATCATCAACCCATTCGCGAGCAACTGGACGCCGCCATACGCGACGTGATTGACGCCAGCGCGTTCGCCGGCGGCCCGTTTGTCGCCGCCTTTGAGCGGGAATTCGCCAGATACTGCGGGTCGGAGCACGCTATTGGCGTGGGCACCGGAACCGACGCCCTCTGGTTGAGCCTCCTGGCCTTGGACGTTGGCCCGGGCGATGAAGTCATCACCGTCCCGAACACGTTCATGGCCACCGCCGAAGCGATCAGCTACTGCGGGGCGCAACCCAGATTTGTCGATATCGACGAACAGACCTACACCTTGGACCCATCGTTGCTGGAACGGGCCATCACGCCGCGCACCAAAGCGATCATCCCCGTCCATCTCTTCGGCCAGTGCGCGGACATGGATCCGATCCTGGAGATTGCGGGCAGACACGGCATTCCCGTGGTGGAAGACGCCTGCCAGGCGCATGGCGCGCTCTACAAAGGCCGCAAAGCCGGGACGATGGGCGTTACGGGTTGTTTCAGCTTCTATCCCGGCAAGAACCTGGGTGCATTGGGCGAAGCCGGGGGAATCACGACCAATGACAAGGAACTGGCGGGCACAATCCAGGTCTTGCGCGATCATGGCCAGCACCGCAAATACCATCACATCAAGGTCGGGTGGAACGCTCGCATGGACGGAATTCAGGGAGCTGTTCTGAGTGTGAAACTAAAGCAGTTGGACCTCTCCAACGTCCGCCGCCATGCTCATGCATTGCTTTACGACCAGCTTTTAGGCGGCACCGAGGAGATCATTACGCCGTACGAAGCGCCCCACAACCGGCATATCTTCCATGTTTATGCGGTGCGGGTCAAGGAGCGCGATCAAATCCTCCAGTCTTTGGCTGGCAAAGGTATCTCCTGCGCCATCCATTATCCGGTTCCGGTTCACCGGCAGGAGGCCTATCGCTTCCTGGGGTTCGACGAAGGCTCTTTCCCCGTGGCCGAGCGGTGCGCCCAGGAATTCCTCTCGCTGCCGATGTTTCCCGAGCTGACCAAGGCGCAGATTCACGCTGTCGCCCACGAACTCATCTCCTGCGTCAGCGGACGAAAACCAAACGTCGTCTGTGTAAAATGATGCTTGCAACCTCGCCCACGGCCACTCGCGATTCGGACGAATGCAGGGATGCGGGACCCTCGGCGGTTGATCCACTGCGGCAGCCAGATTGGGATTCGCTCCTGGCGGCTCATCCCCAAAGTTCCATCTTCCACGGCTTGGGTTGGGCGCGAGTTCTGCATGACACCTACGGGCATAAGCCGCTTTACTTCGCCCGCTTCCACGGAAAGCAATTGACCGGCTTGCTGCCTGTCATGGAGGTTTCCAGCCCATTGACTGGCCGGCGTGGCGTCTCGCTTCCTTTCACCGACGCCTGTTCACCCCTCACCGCCGACGGATCGGACACTCAATCGTTCTACCAAACGGCCTTGGCCTGCGGCCGGTGCCGCCGCTGGAAATATCTGGAGTGCCGCGGCTCAGCGCAGAGCTGGCAGGGTTCGTCGCCATCTCTGGCCTTTTACGGTCATCTGATCGATCTCCAACTTGGCCCCGACCTCCTCTACAAAGGCCTCGACGGCGCCTTTCGCAGGGCCGTGCGCAAGGCGCAAGAGGCTGGCCTGCGGGTCGAGTTCAGCACGGGACCGGAGTCGATGGCGACATTTTATCGGCTGCATTGCCTCACGCGGCGGCGTCACGGGTTGCCGCCGCAGCCGTTTCGGTTCTTCGCCAACATTCAACGGCACGTGCTGGCGCCGGGACAGGGATTTGTTGCCACGGCGCGTTTGGAGAAAAAGGCACTGGCGGCGGCGGTTTTTCTGTATCAGGGCCGGCAGGCGCTCTACAAATTTGGGGCCTCGGATTACGCGGCGCAACAATTGCGGCCCAGCAATTTGATGATGTGGCTGGCGATAAAACAGTGCGGCGACATGGGGTTGGCCACCTTGAATTTGGGCCGCACCTCTTTGTCCAATGAAGGTCTGAGGCGATTTAAGCTGGCACTGGGCGCAACCGAGCACAACGTGCAATATGCGAAATATGATTTTTCCACGCAGCGTTTTGTCACCGATACGGACCGTGCCGAGGGCGGGTTCAACCGTCTCTTCGCTTGCCTGCCGTTGCCGATGCTGCGGTTGGCAGGGGCGGTTTTGTACCCCCACCTGTCTTGAACATAAAGCCGGAGAAGATATAAACCTATGATTCCAAAACAAGCAAGTCCGCCGGCCCCCGCCGCCATTTCCGTGCGCGATGTTTATTACATCCTCTTTCGGCACAAATGGATGATCACCATATTGGCCGCCTTGGGCCTTGGCGCCGCGGCCGCGGTGTACACCTTGTGGCCTTTTCCGTACGGCTCGGAGGCCAAGCTCTTCATTCGCTACGTGCAGGACACGCGCAGCCCAAGCGAGATCGAGGCCGGCTCCACAAAAGTGATGTCGCCGGATGGAAACGGCGCCAACATCATGAATTCCGAACTGGAACTTCTAACCAGCGGGGACCTGGCGCTGCAGGTGGCCGACCGCCTGGCGGTGCAGGGCTTGTTGACCAAGACCAAGCGCGACACAAACCGCATCGTAACGGCGGCGTTCATCTCCGCCAACCTGAAAGCTGATGCCATACGGGGAAGCGATGTCATCCGCTTGAAATTCACAGCCAAGGAGCCGGAGCTGGTCCAGCCGGTGCTGACTGAATTGATTGCGGCCTACAAGTTAAAGCACGCGGAGATTCACCTGGCGCCGGGTGTATCGGAGGAGTTCCTCCAGAAGCAAACCGACGAAGCCAAGGCCCGTCTGGATGAGACCAGCGCCACACTGCGGGAGGAAAAGAACAAGGCGGGCATTACCTCGGCGGACGAAGACAAGACCGGCGGCAATGGACTGGCAACGCGCATCCAGGAACAACTCATCCAATTTCAGGCCGAATTGGCTGAGTCCCGCGCCACCGCCAGCGATTTGCAGCGCCGGATTGCGCTTGAAACCCCTGGCCAGACCAGCACCAATTCCGCGACCAACGCCGGCGGCGCCCAGCCCGCGCCACCTTCGCCCGATGTCGTCCTCAAGTACCAGAATCTGGTGTCGCTGATCACCAGCTTGCGCGGCAAGGAGCAAGACCTGCTGGCGATGTACACCACCAGCAACCTCTTCGTTCAATCGGTCCAGACCCAGATCGCCAGCAGCGAGGCTCAACGCAAAAAGCTCGAAGATCAGTTTCCCGCTCTTGCCGCTGTGAGAACCGCCTCAAGCGAGGCCTTCAAGGCGGCGGGTCCGCCGCCGGTCGATCTTCGGGCTTTGCTGCGCGATGTCTTGACCAAACAGGACGGTCTGGTGGCAAAGATCCAGGCCCTGACCAATTCATTGGCGCAGGTTCGTTCCAACGCTTTGATCCAGGACTCGGCGGAGGATAAAATCCTCCAGTTGCAGCGCGACAAGCAGATCGAGGAGGAGGAGTACAAGCATTTCCTGCTCAGCACCAAACAGCAGCGCATCGACGAAGCACAGGGGCCTGGGCGCGTTTCAGGCATCGGACTTGTCGAGACGCCCACCCCGCCGGGGCGCGACGGCGTCGCGGTGTCCAAGGCCGCCTTTGAAATTATCGCTTTGTTTTTCGTGGTCGCCTTTAGCCTGCCCTTTGTCGTTGAGCTTTACCTGGATCAGACGCTCAAGCGTCCCTCGGACGTCCAGGCCAAACTCGGAGTGCCTTTCTTCTTGACACTCCCCAGGACCAGCGGCAACGGCAAAGTCCGCGCTCTGGATGCCCGCAAAAACGTGCCTCTTCTGTCCAACGGCGGCGGCCCCGCGGCGCAAAACGGCGCGCCCGACGGCATGGCGGCGCCGATGGCCAGCGGACATCTGGCGCCTTGGGACGATCGCCACGCCCTGCGGCCCTTTTTTGAAACGCTGCGGGACCGTCTGATGACCTACTTCGAGATGATCAATCTCACTCATAAGCCCAAACTGGTCGCGGTGACCAGTTGCGGCGCGGGCGCCGGAGTCACCACCACCGCCTCCGGCCTCGCCTCCACCCTTTCGGAAACCGGCGAAGGCAACGTTTTGTTGGTCAACATGAATGTTCGGGACGGCGAGGCGCATCGCTTTTACAAGGGCAAACTTGCCTGTAGCCTGGAGGAGGTCCTTCAGAAGGAGAAGCGGGACGACGCCCTGGTACAGGACCATCTTTATGTCGCCAAGGAATCCGAAGCCAATGACAACCTGCCGCGCGTTTTGCCCAAGCGTTTCAGCCATCTGGTCGGCAAGATGAAGGCCAGCGACTACGATTACATCATATTCGACATGCCTCCGGTCAGCCAGATCAGCATCACTCCGCGCCTGGCCCGCTATATGGACATGGTGCTGCTGGTTGTGGAATCCGAAAAGACCGACCGCGACGTGGCCAAACGCGCCACCACCCTGCTCTCCGAAACCAAGACCAATGTTGGCGTCGTGCTCAATAAAAGCCGCGACTACTTGCCCCGGCGTCTGCAACAAGATATTTGAACCGCCCAGCCACTTCGCGTCGGCTGGTTCCGAGCCGGGGCGCCGCATATCCAATGGAGTTCATCGACCTCAAGGAGCAGTATCGGCGCTACAAGGCCGAGATCGACGAGCGCGTCCTGCGCGTTCTGGCACACGGCCAATTCGTGATGGGGCCGGAAGTGGCCGAACTGGAGCGGGCTCTGGCCGCGTACGTCGAAGCCAAACACTGCGTCACCGTTTCCAGCGGGACCGCCAGCCTGGAAATTGCCCTGCGCGCTCTCGACATCGGCCCGGGCGACGAAGTCATCACCGTCCCCTTCACCTGGATCAGCACGGCTGAGGTCATTGCGTTGGTGGGCGCCCGGCCGGTGTTTGTCGATATTGAGCCGGCCACCTACAATATCGACGTTGGCCTGATCGAAGCGGCCATCTCTCCCAGAACCAAGGCGATCATGCCGGTCAGCCTTTTCGGCCAGATGCCCGATTATGACCGCATCAATGCCATCGCCGCCCGGCGTCATCTGCCAGTCATTGAAGACGGAGCGCAAAGCTTCGGCGCCACCCAGCGCGGACGGCGCAGTTGCGGGGTAACCACCCTGGGCAGCACCAGTTTTTTCCCCGCCAAACCCCTCGGTTGCTACGGCGAGGGTGGAGCGTTGTTTACGCAGGACGACGCCTTGGCGGAGAAGCTGCGGGCCATTCGCTTTCATGGCGGCTTGCGGCGGCATCACCATACCCTTTTGGGCACCAACGGACGCTTTGACAGCGTGCAGGCGGCCGTCTTGCTGGCCAAGTGGCCTCACTTCGCCTCCGAACTGGCCGAGCGCACCCGCGTCGCCGCGCGTTACTCCGCCGCCCTTGGCGATTTTTGCGTCGTGCCAACGGTGGCCGAGGGCAACAGCCACGTTTACGCCCAATACACCCTTCGCCTGCCGGACCGCGACAAAACTGCCCAGCGGCTCAAGGAGCGGGGCGTTCCCTCCGCAATCTATTATCCCAACTGTTTGCACCAGCAACCGGTCTTCGCCAAGCTCGGTTACGCAGCCGGCGATTTCCCGCAATCCGAATTAGCCGCCCGCCAGGTGCTCAGCCTGCCCATGCATCCCTTCCTGTCGCCAGCCGACCAGGACAGAATCATCGACGCCGTTCGGGCGTCCTGACCGACGAATCGCCCATGCTGCGCAACAAGCTTTATTACGCGATCAAGCCGGTGCTGCCGGTGCCCATGCGCCGGGGCGTGCGGCGCTGGTTTGCCGTGCGCCAACGCCGCAAGGTCGGCGCCATCTGGCCCATTTTTCCCGGCTCTGAAACCCCTCCGCCCGGCTGGCCCGGCTGGCCGGAGGGGAAAAAATTCGCGTTTGTCCTGACTCACGATGTTGAGGGGCGCGGTGGCCTCGAAAAATGCCGCCGCCTCATGGAGTTGGAAATGAAATGGGGCTTCCGTTCCTCCTTCAATTTTATCCCCGAGGGCGACTACAAGGTATCCAAGGAGTTGCGCGATCATCTGGTCAGCAGCGGATTCGAGGTGGGGGTCCATGATCTTTATCACGACGGCAAACTATACAAAAGCCGTGCGGCATTTGCCGCCAGCGCCGCCGGCATCAACCGTTATCTCCGCCAATGGGATGCAGTGGGGTTTCGTTCCGCCTTCATGCATCATAATCTTCCCTGGTTGCACGATCTGAACATTTCCTACGATGCCTCTACCTTCGACACCGACCCCTTCGAACCGCAGCCAGACAGCGTGCGCACCATCTTCCCGTTTTGGGTTCCCGCCCCAAACCAACGCGGTTACGTCGAGTTGCCCTACACGTTGCCGCAGGATTCGACGCTCTTTCTGATTCTGGGCGAAACCGACGGCGACATCTGGCGGAAAAAGCTCGATTGGATCGCCGAGCACGGCGGCATGGCGCTCATCGACTCCCATCCCGACTACATGGATTTTTCCGGCGGCAAATCCCCCCTTCAGGAATACCCCGTCAGTCTTTACGATGAGTTTCTCCAATACGTCGGCGCCAAATACAAGGGCCTTTTCTGGCATGTTACCCCTCGTGATGTCGCCGCCTGGGTACGCACCCATACCCCCGCCGCACCCCTTGCTCATCCGCCGGCTTCCGCTCCCCTGGTTGTCAAAGGCAGCGGCAAGAAAATCTGGATCGATCTCGACAATACACCTCATGTCCCGCTTTTTGCTCCCGTCGTGCATGAACTCTCCCGGCGCGGCTATGAAGTCGTCTTGACGGCGCGCGATGCTTTCCAAGTGTGCGAATTGGCCGCGAAGAAGAACCTCCATTGCCTCAAGATCGGGCGGCATCACGGCAAAAACAAGTTTCTTAAGGTGGCCGGCCTGTTTTACCGCGCCGCCCAATTGGCGCCCGTGGCTCTGCGCGAGAAGCCCGTCATCGGCCTTTCCCACGGTTCCCGCTCTCAGATTATCCTGTGCAACCTCCTGGGCATTCCCACCATTCTCATGGCCGACTACGAATTTGCCAAATACCCCCCTCTGATGCGTCCGACCTGGGAAATGGCGCCCGAAGTCATCCCGGATGCCGCCCTGTCCTGCCCCAGCGACAGAATCAAAAAGTATCCCGGCATCAAAGAGGACATCTATGTGCCGGATTTCCGTTGCGACCCCAATTTACCCGGCGAACTCGGCCTGGACCCCGCGTCCATCGTCGCCGTCGTCCGTCCTCCCGCCACCGAAGCTCATTATCACAATCCCGAGGCCGAGAAGCTCTTCGCCCGTTTCATGGACCGGGCCTGTTCGACCGAGGGGGTCCGCGTGGTGTTGTTGCCGCGCAACAAAAAGCAGGGGGACGCCATCCGCTCCAGTTCCCCGCAGTGGTTTGCCGGCCAGCGCACCATCATTCCAAAGGGCGCCGTCGATGGTTTGAACCTGATTTGGCATTCCGACCTTGTCGTCAGTGGCGGCGGCACGATGAACCGCGAGGCGGCCGCCCTGCGCGTTCCGGTTTACAGTGTCTTTCGCGGCAAAATCGGCGCCGTCGATCTCCAGTTGCAACAAGAGGGCCGCCTGATCCTGGTGCAAACACTGGAAGACGTGGACCGCATTGCTTTGACGCGCCGCGCCCGCTCCAGCCCCGATGGTCTGTCGTCCCCTCCCACCCTCGCGCGCGTGGTCGATCATATAATTGACGTGGTGGAGAATTGCGCGGCTGTATCATGAAAACCCGCCTTAAACTCATGCTGGTAGCCGGGGCCAGGCCCAACTTTATGAAGGTCGCTCCTCTCATCAAGGAGGCCCGCGCCTTTAATGCCCGCTCCAACGGCAGCCAGCCTGCCTTGGACTGCCGGCTCATCCATACCGGCCAGCATTACGACCCCAAAATGTCCGACGTCTTTTTCCGCGAACTGGGCATTCCCGCCCCGCACGCCAACCTCGAAGTCGGTTCCGGCTCCCACGCCGTCCAGACCGCCAACATCATGATTGGTTTCGAACCGGTCTGCCTGGAGGAAAAACCCGACTGGGTCGTTGTGGTCGGCGATGTCAACTCGACCCTGGCCTGCACTCTTGTGGCCGTCAAGCTGGGCGTTCGCGTCGCCCACGTCGAGGCCGGCTTGCGCAGTTTTGACCGCACCATGCCCGAGGAGATCAACCGCATTCTCACTGATTCGGTCGCACACCTTCTCCTGACTCCGTCGCTGGACGCCAATGAGAACCTCCGCAAGGAAGGAATCGCCCCGGAAAAAATCCAGGCGGTGGGAAATATCATGATCGATTCGCTGGTCGAGAACCTCCCGGCCGCGCGGTCCAGCACGGTCCTGCGGACTCTGGGGCTTGTTCCGGGAAAATTCATTTACGTCACGCTCCATCGCCCTCAAAACGTCGATCACCGCGAGTCATTATCGGCCATCATGCGCGAACTGCGCCGCTTGTCCTCGGATCTCCCCGTTGTCTTTCCCATGCATCCCCGGACCAGGAAACGGCTCGAGGAATTCGGCATCGCCGGGGCGGAGAACGCCGCCGTCCATGTTGTCGAACCTGTCGGATACCACGATTCGTTATGTTTGACTGAAAATGCACGGCTCGTGTTGACCGATTCGGGTGGTCTCCAGGAGGAATCGACCTACTTCCGCACCCCCTGCCTGACGTTGCGCCCGAATACCGAGCGCCCGGTCACCCTGACGATCGGCAGCAACCGCCTGACCGCCATCGAACGGTTGCAAACCGATTTCCGGGCCGCCTTGAACGGCCCCAGCCGCGCGGGAGCCGTCCCGCCGCTCTGGGACGGCAAGACGGCGGAGCGGATAATGCAGACGTTGCTCACTTTCTGAAGAGAGACTGGATGAGACCATGATACGCGTTTTCCTATGCACTTTATACGTGGTTTTCTTCGCGTTTTATGCGTGGCGAAACTGGTTTGTTTCACTTTGCGCAACCGTCTTGCTGATGGCTGTTTTCCAGCATCCGGACATGCCCAAGAGCGTTGGCGGCATCCAGGGCTTGAATGAATGGAATATTCTTTTGCTCTTCGTTCTGTTGGCGTGGGCGTCGCAGCGCAGGTCTCAAGGCCTGGTTTGGGACATGCCAAGAAACGTGACGTTCCTTCTCTTTGCCTATCTCTGTGTCGTGCTGGTGAGTTATCTGCGATTCCTCGGCGACCATGAATCCTTTGTTCGCCTGGGTCCTCCAACTGCTCACTATTCGTTTGCATGGTCCCTGAGCGAGTACGTGATCAATTGCGTCAAGTGGGTGATCCCGGGGCTGCTGTTCTACGACGCGTGCCGCGACCGCCGCCGCATTCGGGCGGCTGTTTTCACGGTAATGTCGCTTTATTTGCTCATCGCCATACAGGTTGTAAAACATTCGCCTCTTGCGGCGTTGACGGCCTCCGGCTATGACCTTGCGCGCCTGGGAGCCAAAATCATAAAGAATGTGGGTTATGACAGGGTCAACCTTTCCATGATGCTCGCCGGCGCCTCCTGGGCGATGTTCGCTGCTCTGCCAATGGTGGAAAAGCGTGCTCACAAACGGCTCATTATTTGCGCTGCTTTAATCACTGCGCTCGGACAAGCTGTGACCGGCGGACGGATGGGGTATGTCACCTGGGGTTTGACCGGGCTGGTTTTGTGCCTTGTGCGATGGCGCCGGTTCCTCCCCTTGATTCCTCTGGCCGTCATCGTCATTTGCATCGCGATGCCGGCCGTTCGCGACCGGATGCTCCAGGGGATTGTCGGAAATGAGGGAGAAAGCGTGGATTCCTATGAGATGACATCGGGCCGGAACCTGGCCTGGGGCGAAGTGATTCCGATGATTGAAAAGTCGTGGGTCTTTGGGTACGGACGGGAGGCCATGGTGCGCACCGGTACTTACAAAAAGGTTCTTGACGAATTTGGCGAAGGCGAAACTTTCCCCCATCCCCACAACATGTATTTGGAGATGCTGCTGGACAACGGAATTGTCGGGTTCCTCCTGGTCGTTCCATTTTTTTTGCTCATTCTTCGCAAGTCGTTCAGCCTTTTCCGGGACAAGACAGACCGGCTGTGTGAAGCCGTTGGGGGAATGGGTTGCGCCCTGGTGCTGGCGCTGCTGATCGCGGGAATGGGCAGCCAGACTTTTTATCCGAGGGAAGGCGCTCTTGGCATCTGGGCCGCCATCGGCATAACGCTGCGAGTCTGGGTTGAACGCGCCCGCGCCCTGGAAACGGGGAGACCTCTCTTCGACGAACCGTCGCCGGAGCCTGAATCGGCCGACCATTCTTTCAGCGGCGCGGAGGTCGGCGCCTGATCCATGCATCGCCTCGCCTATATCTTGTCGGCCAGCCATTCCGGGTCAACGTTGCTGGCGATGGTCTTGGGCGCGCAACCTGGCGTTTGCACCGCTGGAGAACTGAAGCTGACCCACTTGGGCAATCCGGATCGCTACCGCTGTTCCTGCAAGGCGCTCATCCGTGACTGCGCCTTTTGGAACGCAGTCAAGACCGCCATGGCCGCGAGGGGAATTGCCGATTTTGAATTGGCGCGCGCCGCGACAAGCATTTACGAAGTGGACGGTTCCTGCGCCCGGCGATTGCTGGCGCCGCTGGTTCGCGGCCCTTTTTGGGAAACGTTGCGCGACGCCGGCTTGGCGCTCGCGCCGCGCTGGAGGGCGTACTTGAAGGAATCGCAACGGCGGAACGCGGCCTTGGTGGGCAGCCTGCAGGAAATCACGGGGGCCAGGATTGTCGTTGACTCCTCCAAGTTGGCGCTTCGTCTCAAGTATCTCCTCAAGAATCCCGACCTGGATATCAAGGTGATTCGGTTGATCCGCGATGGCCGGGCCGTCGCCATGACCTACACCGACGAATGGATGTTCGCCGACGCCGCGGACCCCGCGTTGCGAGGCGGCGGTTGCGGCCAGCGGCGCGCCTCCGCCCGCTCCAATATGACCGACGCGGCAAATGAATGGAAGCGCAGCAACGAGTCTGCCGACTGCCTCGTTGACCGGCTTCCCGCGGCGCAATGGATCCGGGTCCGATACGAGGATTTCTGCCGCGATCCCAAACAAGTTCTGACCCGCCTTTGCGAGTTCCTGGGGCTTGATTCCAACCATATCAACCTTGATTTTCGCGCACCTCAACAGCACGTCGTCGGCAACGGGATGCGTCTGGATGAGTCTTCCAAAATCAAGCTCGATGAGCGATGGAAAGAACATCTCTCCAAGGCTGATTTGGCGGCCTTCGATCAAGTGGCCGGCGAATTGAACCGCAAGTATGGCTACAATTAGCAATCCATCCGCGGAGTTGGAAGCTCCCGTCTCCACGCAACGCGGCCGGGCCAATCCTTTTCCTCGTCCTTACAGGGCTGCTTTGGCTATCTGCAGCGATCTTGACGAAACCCCGGATGCTGAAACCTATTTCGAGTTGATGCGCTTTCTCAACACGACCGCCCAAACCAGCATGGGCCAGGGCGTTGGTTTGGAAGTGGGCAACACCATCTTTTTTGACATGCCGCCCGGCCATTTTTCCTATTGGAACGCTGATGAAAAAAGCCGGGAGAAAATCAGGACGCTGATCAAAAGCGGCCATATCGATTGCCTTCACTCCTATGGCGATCTGGCCGACACGCGCGCTCATGCCGCGCGCGCCCTGGAAGAACTGGAGCGCCACAATTGCCGCCTTTCGGTTTGGATTGACCACGCGGTCGCGCCGACCAATTTTGGCGCCGACATCATGCAAGGTCATGGCGATGTAAAGGGCCATCCGGCATATCATGCCGACTTGACCATCGCCCACGGCATCCGCTACGTCTGGCGCGGCAGAGTCACCAGCGTCATCGGCCAGGACCGGCCCGTGAGCTGGCGCGGCATCGCCGATCCGCGCCATCCCTTGGCCTCCGCCATTACGATCTCCAAAGAGGCGGCCAAGCGCGCCTTGGCCCGCGGCGGCAATCAAAAGTACTCCATGCACGCCTCCAATCGAACGGCGCGCCCCGCCCGCTTGCGCGACGGCGCTCAAGTCTTTGAATTCTTGCGCTGCAATCCCCATTGGCGCGGGGTCAGTTCCTGCGATACCGGCGTTGGAATTTCCGAGGTGCTGAGCGAGCGCTTTTTGGATCGGCTGCTCGAACGCGCGGGCGCCTGTATTCTCTACACGCATTTGGGCAAGCTGGGAGGCAGTGCCAGGCGCTTCGGTCAACCGGCCGTGCGGGCCTTTCAACGGCTGGCGCAATACTACTGCTCGGGAAAAATCCTGGTCACAACCACTAGCCGGTTGCTTGACTGTTTGGCCGGAGCAGAGGCCAAGGCCTCAACCAATGGCTGGAACCGGTTGGAATTCCCACCGCTCTGAGACGGCAGGGCCTTATGTTTCAATTTCGATCCCCCAAAAGAAACCGGTCGCTGACGGCACCCAAGGCATGAGCACTACTCAACAGGCAACCGACATGACTGGCCGCAAGAACATGGTCACGAACGTTCTGGCCGGTTGGGGCGGCGAAGGCATTTTCATTGTGGCCGGGTTTATCATGCCCCGCATGATCGACCGCCGCCTGGCCTGCGCGCCGAAAGTCGCGATTGAAGAGAGCACCGCCCTGTTTCTCCAATGGTTCAAAAGACGTCAATTATGAGCGTCGCCCAACCGCCAAACCCCACTGCGCCCCAGGACACAGTTCAAGATGTCAGCGGCCGCGGCCGGATGGTGCAGAACGTTCTCGGAAGCTGGGGCGCCCAGTGCGTCTTCATCGTCGCCGGCTTCATTATGCCGCGGATGATTGACGGGCACCTGGGGCAGGAATCGCTCGGTATCTGGGATTTTGGTTGGTCGGTGGTTGCTTATTTTGATCTGGTTTCCCTGGGAGTTATCGGTTCGATCAATCGCTACGTCGCCATGCATCGCGCCACGGGCAACCTCGATGCCCTCAACCGCACTATCAGTTCGGTGTTTTGCATACTGTCGGTGGTGTCTGCCTTTGTCGTCCTTTTGAGTGTGGGAGCGGCGGTGGCGGTCCCCCAATTTGCGCAAGCCCGCGTCGGCGCGCATTCCCAGGAGGTGGCGTGGGTGATTCTCTTTTTGGGATTGGCTTCCGCGCTGCAAACCTGGTCGTACATCTTCGCGGGCGTCCTGACCGGCTGCCATCATTGGCGCATCCATAATATGATCAATGCCGGCGGCTACGCCCTGGCCGTAACGGGTATGCTCATTGCGCTGGCCTTGGGCTGCGGCCTCGGAACGCTGGCCGTCGTTTATTTGTTCGGGGAAGTTCTCAGGGCGGGGGTTCGCTTTCGCATGGCCTATTGGGCCTGTCCGGATTTGAAGGTGCGGATGGGCCTGGCGGACTGGAAAACAGCCCGCGGAATGATGCATTTCGGCAGCAAGTCATTTGTTCCGCAGGTGGCGGAATTACTACTCAACCAAACCGTGAGCATTCTCATCGTTTGCTACCTCGGCGCCGCCGCCTTGGCCCTTTACTCGCGTCCCCGCAGCCTGGTCCTGCAAGTCCGCACGCTGGTTTACAAAATGGCCGCCGTGCTGACCCCGGCCGCCAGTTCTCTGCAAGCTTTAAAAAGCCACGCGGATATTGCGGCTTTAGTCATCAAAGCCACCCGGTACGGGGTTTTTCTGACGCTCCCGTTGACCATCACGTTTGTCGTTTTTGGCGGACCATTGATGCAACTTTGGATGGGGCCTCGCTACGATGACAGCGCCCTCTTTATGATCCTGGCCATCGGCTACGCAAGTTTTATAATTCAGGTTCCCGCCCTGAGTATTCTCACGGGATTGAATATCCACGGCCAGCCGGGATTGGTCAATTTGGCCGTCAGCATCGGCGCTGCGGGGGCTGTGGCGCTGACCTTGGGGCCTTTGAAGTTGGGCCTGCGCTGGATGGCGGTCGCGGCCACTTTTCCGCTGGCCATTACCTACGCTGTTTACTTGCCTCTGTACACTTGCCGGCGGCTGAACATTGCATTTGATAAATACGTTCAAATGGCCGTGCTTGATCCGCTCCTGACACTGATTCCTTTTGCGGCTTGCCTGGTGGCGGTCCGGCTCGCCTTGCCGCATAACCCCCGTTGCGCCCTGTTCATCGGGGGAGTGCTCGGCGGCATGGTCCTGGGGTTGGTCTATTGGCGCAAGGTATTGCCCGGCTCTTTGAAAACAGCGATCCGCCAGAGATGCACCAGGATGTCTCTGTCTTTCGTTCACGGCACCTAAGAATGAGTATATCCCTCTGCATTGTCTCGCACAACGCTTACGGCGCCATATCGGGGAGCCTTACCGGCCACATCGGCGGCGTTGAATGGCAGACCTCGATGCTGGCCAAATGGCTGGCCGACAAAGGCTACCGCGCCACTTTGCTGACTTGGGACGAGGGAGGGCCGCCCGAGGAAATGATCCAGGGTGTTCGCGTGATCAAGCTCTGCAAACATAATGCCGGCTTGACGGGCTTGCGCTTCTTTCACCCGAAATGGTCCAGCTTGCTCCGCGCCATGCGCCAGGCCAATGCCGATCTTTATTACCAAAACGGCAGCGAATGCACCACCGGCCAGGTGGCGCTTTGGTGCCAACGCCACCACAAACCCTTTGTCTTTACCCTCGCAAGCGATGCGGACTGCAATCCCGCCTTGCCGGAACTCTCCAAGCACGAGCGAATGTTGTATCGGCTCGGTCTGAAAATGGCAGACCGCCGCGTGGCGCAGACCCTGACGCAGGCCAATCGTTTGCGAGACGTTTTTGCCGCCAGCTCGGTCGTGATTCCAATGCCCTGCCCGGAGCCGCCCGCGAAACATCTTCAGCCGCCCTTGGTCGGAGCGCGCCGGGTATTGTGGATCGGAAGGATTTGTCCAGTGAAGCGCCCTGACCGGCTCCTGGACCTGGCGGCGCTTTGCCCGGAATTGGCGTTCGACCTCGTCGGGCCTTTCCTGGAAGAACAGTCCTCGAATGATGTGCGGGCGCGAGCCAAAAAGATGTCAAATCTGACACTTCACGGCGGCATGCCCCGCGAGCGTGTGCATGAATTCTATGACTGCGCCTCGCTACTCTGCTGCACCTCGGAATACGAGGGGTTTCCTAACACGTTTCTCGAGGCTTGGAGCCACGGCCTGCCCGTCGTTTCCACCTTCGATCCCGACGGTGTCATCGCCAAACATAATCTGGGAATCGTCGCCCGGGATATTCCGGAAATGCGCTCGGCCATTTATTCCCTGCTTGGTTCCCCGGCGCGTTTCCAGGAATGCTCGCGCAACGCCCGCCGCTACTTTATTGAAAACCATCAGGCCGAGACCGTGCTGCCTCGCTTTGAATCCCTTTTCCTGGATACACTCCGCCAATGCAATAATGGAAAACGTGAAGTCCATTGACGCGGGGCAATTGCTCAGTCCACGCCCTGAAAAAACAGCGCCCGATCTCTGCTCGGACGCGCCTCGGACAAGTCGTCCTCTAAAACTGGCGCTGCTCATCGCTTTTCCCGCCGATCCGGCCCGCCCCATCGGCGGGGTCGAGGCGGTCAGTGTCAGCTTGATTCGGGGCCTGGCCAAAATCCCCGGGCTGGATGTGCATGTCGTCACCCTCAACCAGGCGTCGAACCCAAAAGAGCCTCTCGTGTGGGAAGGCGCCACCCTTCATCGTTTGCCGCCGCCAAGCGGACCGCTTCTGGCCTTTGCCGTTGGCCGCGGGCGGCGCCAAATCCGGGACTTCCTGCGCCTCCTTCAACCCGATGTTGTCCATGCCCACGACACTTACGGCATCATGGTCAAAGGCCTTCCAATGCCGCGCGTCTTTACCGTTCATGGATTCATTCATGAGGACACCCGCTATGCGGGTGGCCGTTTTTCCTGGCTGCGCTCGCGGCTTTGGAAATGGGTGGAAACGGCCGCTTGGGCCGATCAGCCGCACATTATTTCAATTTCCCCGTACGTGCGCGAGCGCCTGCGCGGCCGGGCCAGGGGCGTCATCCACGACATCGAAAATCCCATCGCTTACGAATGCTTCAAGGTGCCGCGGCGCGAGCGGCCTGGAACGGTTTTCTGCGCCGCCGCAATCTGTGAGCGCAAAAATACCCTGGGCCTCCTGCGGGCCTATGAAATCCTTTCCCGCAAACGTCCCGGCGCCCGCTTGCGCTGGGCCGGCCCGGTCGGCGATCCGGCCTGCGAGAATTCCGCCCGCCGTTTCATCGAAACCCAGCACTTAACCGACAAAGCCGCCTTGCTTGGCCCGATATCTTCGGAGCAGGTTCGCGCCGAATTGGCGCAAGCCTCTGTCTTTGCCCTGGTCTCTTTTGAGGAAGGCGCGCCCATGGGCATCGCCGAAGCCATGGCGGCCGCCGTTCCCGTCGTGGCGTCCAACCGATGCGGCATGCCCTACATGGTGCGGGACGGCGAGACCGGTTTTTTGGTCGATCCCAATGATCCCGCCGACATCGCCGGCCGCATTGAACAGATTCTTGGTGACGACGCCTTGCGCGCGCGAATGGGCCGCCGCTCCGCCCAAACGGCGTTGGAGCTTTTCCACCCCGACCGGGTGGCGGATCGAACTTACGCGGTTTACAGGCAGGCCTCGATGAAAGGAAAACGCTAATGGCATTCGGCAACCCATTGACTCGATGGATCTACTATCACAGCCCGTCGCGCTTGCGCAACGTTGCTCTCTCGATCTACTCCCGCCAGCGGGGCGAAAAGAAATTTGGCGCTCAATTCGAGGAAAACCTGGCCGAGTTGCAAAGGAAACAGTGGTACAGCAATGACCGGTTGCGCGTTCTTCAAGAGGAAAAGATTCGCCGCTTGATTTGGCAGGCGCAGCGATTCGTACCATTTTATCAACGGCAATTTGCGAGCCTTGGAATCTCGGCCTCACAGTCATGCGGGCGCGATGGCCTGGCTGGCGTGCCTTTGCTGGAGAAAACGACAGTCCAATCCCATGCCAGCGAGTTTCGCTCTGTCCTTTACGCGGGGACCAATAGCGCGGAGCTTATCCATACCAGTGGCACAACGGGAAAACCGATCGATATCTTGGTGGCTTCCGGCTATCTCAAACTGGAAAAGGCCTATCTCTGGCTCCAGCGGGACTGGTGTGGAGTCCGTCCGGGCGACCGCACCGCTTACTTCACGGGCCACCCAATTATTCCCCTGGGAACACGGCGGCCGCCATTTTGGGCGTATGAAAGCTCGGAGAATCGAACCTTCTTCTCGTTGCAACACATCAGCAAGGATAATCTGCCCGCTTATGCGGCCGAACTGGTTCGCATCAATCCGTTGCTGGTGGTGGGTTATCCCACCGCGATCTATCTGATGGCCCTGCATCTTTGCGACGCGGGAATCGTCTCCGTGCGCCCACGGGGCATTTTCACGGCCTCCGAAACGCTCTTCCCCCACCAGCGGCGGACCATCGAAGAGGCCTTTGGATGCAAAGTCTTGGACCTTTATGGCCAATCAGAGTACTGCGGAATGATCATGCAATGCGAGCTGGGCAGCTATCATGTCCAGGAAGACTACGGGGTGGTGGAGTTGGTTGCTCAGAATGGCTGGCCGGCGGCCTTTGGAGAGATTGGCGAGATTATTTGCACAGGGCTTAACAATCTGGCGATGCCGTTCATCCGCTATCGCACTGGTGACACGGCAGTGCCGAAGGCGGGCCTCTGCGGCTGCCGGCGCGGTGGGGCGTTGGTCGAGCGAATTACCGGCCGGATAGAAGATATCGTCGTGACCCCTGATGGAAGACTGGTCAGCCGGCTGGATTTTGTGTTTAAGGAGATCGCGGGCGTTCGCGAAGCGCAACTGATTCAGGAAGCCAGGGATTATCTGCGGGTGCGTGTGGTCCCAAACCATCAACTCGCAGACGCGGACAGAGCATGCATCCTCGCAAATCTTCGTGAGCGTTTGGGAAGCCAGATGCGGTTGGAACTGGAGACCGTTGAGAGCATCCCAAGGCTGCCTAACGGCAAATTCCGCTACGTCATATCCAAGGTTCCGTTGGACTTTTGTGGCGTTCGCCAAACCGGCGAGGTGCTTGGGGTCACACAAGGTGAAGACAAGTCACTCTGACCGCGGTTCCACAAATGGACCTATGAGCGCCAGAACCGCCACTGTATTGATTGGGCCGTTCTCCAATGACCCCACCGAGTCTGTTTCCGCGGTCAATAGGGCCTTTGTTCGCGGATTGGGCGATCGGTACACATTTCTTTGTCCATCGGCTAATCGGAAATTTGGGGCTGTCCGCCAGGGAGCGTTCAACGGCCTCAATCTGTTGTATTTCGTGGCACAT
Organism: Verrucomicrobiota bacterium; assembly: GCA_049517295.1. Taxonomy (GTDB): domain Bacteria; phylum Verrucomicrobiota; class Verrucomicrobiia; order Limisphaerales; family Palsa-1400; genus JBEKSF01. The sequence continues at coordinate 74,131 of JBEKSF010000024.1, read as the reverse complement.
CTTCTCGGCTGGGTCTTTCGCTTGGCCAAAGATCGGCCACAGGTGGCTCATTACGCCATCAATTCCGGCTGGGCAATGGAAAAGGGCCTGATCTTTCTCAAAGTAGCGCGTTTCTTCGGAGCTAAGACCATAGGCCATCTGCATGGAGGCCTTTTCCTCGATTTTCTTACGACCATTCCCCAAAACCGCAGAGCTTTCGCTGTTAAACAGATTGGCAAACTCGATGGAATGATTGTCCTAAGCGAAGGCTGGCGAAAAGCCGTCGAGTCGCGCTTCGGCCTGCCGCCGGAAAAGCTCTTTGTTGTCAACAACCCCATTGAGCAGGAATTTGAAAAGGCCGCCTTGGAGATGCCTGTTCTACGCGACAGCAACGTCATCATGTCACTCGGAATTATGGAGCGCATAAAAGGGGTTCTGGACCTCCTCAAAGCGGCCACCATCGTTCGTCAGCATAACAGCTTTAGCCTTCGCGTCATCGGCCCTGAACGCGAACCTGGTATCCTGAAAGACGCCTTAGCCTACATCCTCGATCACTCCCTTACGGAAACTGTCACGGTCCAGGCAGGCGTTTGGGGCGCTCAGAAAATTGAGGCGTTTCGAAATGCGTCCATATTTGTTTTACCATCGTACGTCGAGAATTTTCCGTTGGTGGTGTTGGAGGCGGCAGCGGCCGGCCTTGCAATCGTCACCACACCAGTCGGGGCCACTCCGGAATTTTTTCGGGATAAGCATTCGGCTCTGTTTGTTGAACCGGGCAATCATGCCCAAATTGCCAGCGCTTTGACAATGCTGCTCGAAAATCCGGCAGAGAGGCAGCGCCTTGGTGAGGCCGCCCGGAACGTCTTTCGCACCCGCCTGGCGCGGTCAAAAATCATGGAATCACTTGATTCTGTCTATCGCCAAATCCTCGCCGCCTGATACCATGGATCTCATGCGCTACGTGGTTCTCTCGGTCGATTACGAGATTTTTGGCAACGGCAGCGGCGATGTCTTGCGCCATGTTGTTCAGCCGGCGGACTCGATGGCCCGAATCTGCCGCGAGCACGGTGCGCCTTTGACCATCTTTTTTGAAGCCGAAGAATACCATTCTTTCGTCGAATTTCGCCAGCCGTTGACACAGGCGCTCGGGTATGATCCCGCGCAAAAAATCGCCGATCAGGTGGCCGCTTTGGCGGCCCAAGGCCATGACCTCCAGCTTCATCTGCACCCGGAATGGGTCGGCGCCCGTTTTCAGAATGGGCAATGGCTCCTGCATCGCGACAAGCGCACTGTCGATGATTTGTTCGATTCTCAGGAGGAAACAAACCGTTACATCGCCTCGCGCAAAAAGTTGTTGGAAGACCTCCTGGCTCCCTCGGCTGCCAATCGCAGCGTCACGGCCTATCGCGCCGGCGCCTTCAGCGCCCAACCGGGCGCCAAACTCCTCGCCGCCCTGGCTGCCTCAGGCATCTTGATCGACAGTTCGGTCGTCAAAGGACTTCATGGCGGCCCCGCCAATTTGGATTACCGCCAAGTCCCCTCGGCCAAAGGCCCCTGGCGCATCAAGGACGACGTCGCCCGTCAGGCGGTCGATGGGCCGCTGTGGGAATTCCCCATCTATTCAGTCACGGGACGGCGCTTTCAGCAGGCCACTCTCGGCCGGTTGCGCGCCAAATTCTCCAGGAATGTGCCCAAGGACAGGCAAATGGAAATGGTGTCTCAATTGGGCCTGAGCCGCAACCCGCTGCGTCTGCTCCAATTCCTGTGGCAGCCGGTCCCCATCAAGCTGGATTTTCACAACGTCTCCCCGGCCACTCTGCTCCGCTGGATCCGTTCAGCGCCGCCGCCGCCACCGGGCGCTCCGGACGTCGTTGTCCTGATTGGGCACACCAAGGAACATATTGACGACCATGCCTTTGAGAACTTATTGAAAGGGCTGGGGGCGGACACTGCTTTGAAAGTCGTTGGATTTGAGACACTTGCAAAAATGGCAACGAGCCTGCGCGGGAATGCTATCGGTTCTTTGGACAATCCCTCGGTGCTAATGGCATGAGTTATGCGTCACAATCAAGTCTCGCACCTCGGATGGGGGTTGCCATCCGCGAGCGAGCAACATGACGAGCAAAAGGACAGCAAGCATGAGTAAAGATTTTCTCACCATTCGCGCCGCGGCTTTTATTCTTTACATTGCTGTCGCGCTGGGGCTGACATCTTTGCAAGCGGCAATCGTGCTGCCTCAGCCTCAAATCATCGGTAACGAGGCCTTGGTCACCATGCCAAGCGGGGCCATCTCCAATCGGTGGATTAACCTCCGTCCCGGAAACGGCGATGTCGTCAATCTGAACCCCCCGATCTTCTCTTGGCTTTTCGTGCCCAGTCCTTCAATGTGCGCCTCCGATACCACCCTGTGGCAGTACCAGTTTCAGATCGCCTACGATTCGGGCTTCGCGTCACCAGCGGTAAATGTGCGAACCAAATGCAACTTTTACAATCTCTTGCCCCCGCTAAACCCGGGAGTAGTTTACTGGCGAGTCGCGTATATCACTCCCAACAATGTTACCAACTGCTGGAGTACTGTTCACTCCTTCACTATTCCTCCAACCGCCGCCGTTTGGGACCGAAGCATGCTGGCCGATACGAATTATCTTCTGAGCAAGACCCACCCACGGATGATATTCAGCTCGAACACCCTTCCACAGCTCAAGGCCCAAATCGCAGCGGTAATGGCCTTGCCCGTCAAGCAGCAAGCAACCAACCAGTTGTACAAGGTCTACAACGCCTTGCTGAGCAGCTGCAACACGACATTGACTCAAACCTGGATGCCGAGCACAAACGCTTTCACGATTGATTTTTGGGTGCAGTTTAACGGCATTCCCTCCGGGAGCATGGCCTTGCTGAGCGAAACCGCCAGTTCCTCCGACAATTGGTCCATCTATCTCAACTCGAATTCAGAATTGACGATGCAATTTACAGCCGGCGGTGTCGTGGAAGGTTCCTATACCATGAGCACTCCCTGGAATCTCAGCAGTAGCACATGGTACCACTTGGCGTTCGAGCGCAGTGGAAGCACGGCGCTGCTTTTTATTAACGGCGTGAGTCAGCCGTTGACCGCATCCACTGCATTCGGCGCCAATGATCTGGGCGAAGTTTACGCCCCGGTACTGATTGGAAGATGCCCCGGAACGGCGGACTTTAACGGATGGATGGATGAGTTCAGGATCGATAAGGGCGTTCGCTTTACGACAAACTTTACTCCGCCCAAGGCCTCCTACGTGAGAAGCACGTACGATGTTCTTTTGCTTCCGTTTGATTCGACCTTTAACCCTCCAACCAATACCTGGGATCTAAGCATTGATTGGAAAATGGTCACTTATATAGGCAACGCTCACCTGACGAATGACCAATTGGTCTTCGGTGCCAACAGCATGAGATTCGGCGGCAACGGAGATTACTTGCTCGTCCAGGACTACTGGCAGGCTCCATTTCCCATATCCACAAACGCCCTCGGGGCATGGCTTTGGGACCCCCCCAGCTACATACTTCCAACGCTTGTGAAACTTTCCCTTATGTACCGGCTTACCGGGAGCAATCAATACTTGCTCGGCACAAACCTGTGCTTCGCTGCTTCACAACTCGCGCAGGATGCTGTAAACGCCCAGTATACAGACGGAGTATTTGATGACATGTTGGGCGGGATAGTGGAAGTGCTTGGAATGTCGTATGATTGGCTGTATGACCTTATGACTCCAACGGAAAGGAGTAATATTGTAAGAGCAATTGAACTCAATTGCACGTGGTCCCTCTACAGACCCGAAAACGCCTCAACCCAAGGCTTTTGGGCCGATTTGGGAACGACGGTAGGCTCCACATGGAATCTTACGGTTACTAATTCTGGTGTGAACGCTTTCGGCGCTGGAAAGAATGGCCTGGGCCACCCGTGGGCGAATGCCAATTGGGCGCTTGAAGCCGCTCTAGCGGTTTATTCCGAGTCCACAAACCAGGATTTGTGGGATTTATTGACCATTGGCATGAACTACATGCTGGCGAAAGATTCCCCCTTCTGCTATAATTCAGGCAGCGGAATAAATACAGGTGCCTCATACGCATACAACGAATTGCAATGTAGCACTCCAAAAGGGCTGTTTTTCCACTCGGCGTTTCCTGAAGCGGGCCTGAATCGCAACCCGATATACACAAATATGGTTGCGTGGTTCGATTGGATGCTTCCGGTGGGATTTCAGCAGGCCAACTGGCCGTGGGGCGACGTTGGTTACGGAAGGGGTTTGGAATGGGTGTTGCCAGATGCCTTGGGTTGGCCACTGACGGCCCTGACCGGGAGCGGAACCGCCTACGCCCACTGGCAAAATCAGTTGACCGTTTATGGCAACACAATTACGCAGGACACCTATCCGCCTTTGATGATTGTATCAGACAGTTTGACTAACTACCTGAACGCGCCAGATACAAGCAGCACCGCGCAATGGTTTCCTGAAGGCGGTTGGGTCATGGGAGCCACGTATCGTCCTGATTCCTTTCAGTGTTTCACAAACGGCGTGGGATTCATTTTTCAAGCACGTCCTGGAGGCACCGATTTCGAACACGATCATCTAAGCGACTTGTCTTTCCAGATGTGGGCGTACGGATCGGTTATTACTGACGCTGGCGATGGAAACGCCATGTCCGCGTATGCCAAAGTTCCGATGGCACATTATGCGCTGCTGGTTAATGGCATCGGCGAAGGACAGACCTTGATCCAAAACGATCCTTGCATGAATCAGATTCTTGCCTATGAGACGACGTCAAACTACACGTACACTGTTGCTGACGGAACCGCCGCTTACCCAACGACTACGTCTCCTGTGTACGCCGGCTGGCTGTATCCCAACCATTACTTATCGGTGGAGAGCGGTGGCCCGCTGATTGGACTGACAAAGGTGCAGCGCCATATCCTGTTTATGCGTCAGCAAGGTTACTTCATTGTCTATGACGATCTTGCCGACAATAACAACGTCACGTTCACCTGGCTCTACCACGTGCTTGAGAACACCTTGACCGGGCCGGACACCACGACCTTTAGCAATTGCCTGACATTTACGTACACCAGCGACACCCAGGCCTATACCGGCTTGAAATCCAACTGGCCGCCTGTCACTGTTTACGTCTCGCACATCGCCAATGCCTCTCAATTGTCAGTCACCAATATGTCTGGCACAAATGTTCGATCAAACCCCATCACCGGGGAAAATTACTGGGGTACAAATTATGGCACAACGGGGCCGCTTTCCTCCGCCCCAGGAGTGGCAGGGTCCGGAGTTCGAGCCAACGCGCTCTGGATCAGCAACCAAACTCCAACCAACACCTTTCACTTCATGACCGTCATTTATCCGGTGCGACCGGGCGGCACCGCTCCCCAGATCACCCGTTTGGATGATTACACCGTCGCGGTCACAAACGGGACACAGGGGGACGTCGTCAGCTTTGATCCGAACACCAAATTCCCAGCTACGTTGATCGTCAATGCTCTGAACATCCCGGTCGTCCAGGCGATCCCCCCCGTGCAGAACTTCCACATAATATGGACACAGTGACCGCCTCTGATTGATTTAAAGAGAATTGTTGCGTTAACGTCGTTCTTCTTAGACGATGATCGCATGGTCGAAAGTTGCGCGAATTTACCGCCATCGGCTCACTTGCGGCGGGCGGTCAACCTGTTTGCCGCGTGGCTGGAAGAAAACGGCTATTCCAGCTACGACCCCTACGACGTCTGGGGAACCCGCTATGGCCGGTTTGCCCGGCGCTTTTACTATCGAAAGTCGGTCTTCGGATTGCCCCTCATTGCTCCAGTTGTTGCCGCCGAGGTTTTGTGCCCGCAATGGCGCTCGATCTTCGTGCGCAAGCAGCGGTACGCCACCGCCGATGCGCAGTTGCTCCTCGCCTTCGCCAACTTATTCCAACTCACCGGCGACCAGAACCATATCCAAAAGGCGGCCGGCCTGGCGGCGGATTTGCTCGCTTATTCCATTCCCGGTTACAACGGCCACTGCTGGGGCTATCCCTTCGATTGGCAGCATCATCGCGGCCTGTGGAAAAAAAACACCCCTTTTATCACCGCCACCCCCTATTGTTTCGAGGCCTTTTTGAGGCTCTTCGACCTGACAGGGGAAGAACGCTATTTCAATACCGCCAAGTCCATTGCCCAGTTCGTGCAAAATGACTTGCGCGACACTCCCACTTCCGCCGACGCGGCGGCGGGCAGTTATTCCCCGCTCGATAACAGCCAGGTTGTCAACGCCAGCGCCTATCGGGCGATGGTTTTGTTCGAGGCCGCCGGGCGGTTCGCCCGCCCGGACTACCGGCGCAGCGCCACCCTGAACCTGAATTTCATTTTGCAAAGCCAGAGGGCCGACGGCGCCTGGCTTTACGCGATGGACGAGCCGGCCGAGCAGTTTATCGATCATTTCCATACCTGCTTCGTCTTGAAGAATCTTTGGAAACTCAACCGCTCCCTCAAAAGTCCGGCCGTCACCGAGGCGATCCGGCGTGGATTCGCCTATTATCACGGCGCTTTATTTGACTCGGCCGGCCTGCCCAAACCCTTTGTCATCAACCCGCGCCGCCAGATTGTCCGTCTCGAAATGTACGATTTTGCGGAAGCCATTTCGCTGGGCGTTCTTCTGCGCCATGATTTGCCCGAGGCCTTCCCCATGGCCCAACGGCTGGCGCGCCTTGTCACGGATCAATTTCAACTGTCGCCCGGCTGTTTTGTCACTCGCGTCTATCGCGGCGGGCGATTCCACAAGCTGCCGTTTCTTCGCTGGCCGCAAGCCCAGCTTTTTCTGGCTCTGACCAACATGTTGATGGCCGAACCGAGCCTTTCGGCGGCGGCCCCGGCTTGCTGCGCCACAAAAAACTGACGCCGATGGAGTGCGAAGCTGTCATGGAACCTGAAAAGAAAACCGAGTCTCGAACTCGCTGCGCGGGTTTCTTGCGGCGCAAGGAAGTTTGGACGCTCTCCCTGCGGGGCTGGCTGGCGGCCTTTGCTTTCGCCTTGGCCGTTCTGCTGGCCGTTTTTTTCCGCGTCCACCCTTTTCTGGCCGTCAACAACCCGGTGCCGGCGGACGTTCTGGTGGTCGAAGGCTGGGTGCCCGCTTATGCGCTGGTCGATGCCTGGCATTACTACCAGGACGGACACTACCGCCTGCTGTTGACCACCGGCAGCCTGTGCCGCGACGCCGTCAACCTTGATCCCGACGATACCTACGCCCGAATATCGGCCGCCGCGTTGAAGAAGATGTTTGGTCACTCCGCCCAGATTCAACCCGTTCCTGCCCCGTTGACCGGGCGCGAACGCACCTACACTTCGGCTCTCGCATTAAAAGAGTGGCTGCGCCTTCACGAACCGGCGGTAACCTCCGTCAACGTGGTGACGATGGCCACGCACGCCCGGCGCACCCGCCTGTTGTTTGCAAAAGCCTTGGGGCCGGGCTTTCAGGTTGGCGTCATGTCCGTGCAGGACCAGGAATACGACCCCCGCCACTGGTGGCGCTACAGCCAGGGCATCAAGGAAGTCTTGAGCGAAGGTTCCGCTTACCTCTACGCCCGCTTCCTTTTTCATCCCTGACGCCGCCGCCCGGGCAAAAGCACTCTTTACCACTATCAAATGAACTTCCTGGTTACAGGCGGGGCCGGTTTCATCGGCTCCCACGTCTGCGAACGCCTCTTGCGCGACGGTCACGCCGTCTGGACGCTGGATGACTTGAATCCCTTTTACGACCCGGCCCTCAAGCGGCGCAACCTCGCCGCCATCCAATCACTGCAAAAACCCTTTGTGTTCGTGGAGGGCGACGTCGCCGACCGCGCCGCCGTGGAGCGGCTCTTTCGCGAGGTCAATTTCCACCAGGTCATTCATCTGGCCGCCCGCGCCGGTGTCCGGCCCAGCCTGCTCGAGCCTGCCCTCTGCCAGCGCGTCAATGTCGAGGGCACGGCCAACATCCTGGAGGCCGCCCGCGCCGCCGGTGTCAACAAATTGACCATCGCCTCCTCTTCCTCCGTTTATGGCGTCAACTCAAAGGTTCCCTTCGCGGAGAGCGACCCCATTTTCTCCCCGATCTCTCCTTACGCCGCCAGCAAGCTCGCCTGCGAGGCCCTGGGCCACGTTTACCATCACGTCTATGGAATGGATGTGGTGATGCTGCGGTTCTTCACCGTTTACGGTCCCCGCCAGCGCCCGGACCTGGCCATCCACAAGTTTGCGCGCCTGATCGCCGCCGGACGGCCCATCGAGGTCTTTGGCGACGGCTCCACCTCCCGCGATTACACCTACATCACCGATATTGTTGACGGCATCATGGCCTGCGTTCGCCAGACCTTTGGCTTCGAGATTCTCAACCTCGGCGGCTCCAATCCGACGACGCTCTCGCGCCTGATCGAACTGTTGGAACACGCCTTGGATAAGCAGGCCCAAAGGCTGAAAATGCCCGACCAGCCCGGAGACGTCCCCCAAACCTGGGCCGATGTCTCCAAGTCGCGCCGGCTGCTGGGCTACGCGCCGAAAGTCCCAATTGAGGAGGGCATTCCCCTCTTTGTCGAATGGTTCAAAACCGCCGGAGGCGCAGAATGAGAGTTGACATGGGCGCTGGCAACTGCTTGATAATGCGACTCAGGACTATGAACGGCACCATCCCTTATGCGGTGTTCCTGGCGGTTTTCTTGCTCCTTCCGGCTATGGCTCAGTCGCAAGCCTCCAACAACGCCGCCACCAACCAACCCCTCTCCCAATCTCTGCAAACCAACCTGCCGCCGCCGGAAGCCGTGGATACGAACCTGCTGGCCCCGCTCCCGACCCTGCCCACTAATCAGTTTCCCATCGCGCCTGCACCCTTGACGGCTCCCTTCCAATCCACCGTCGCCAACTTCGGCGCGCCGGCCTCCGCGGGCGCCGGCCGCCCGGAATCCCCGCTGCTTGGCAACAGCAGTGTGGGCGCGCCGGATTTCGCCGGCGAGGCCACGCCGGCGACTCCCGGCATCTATCGCTACGGTCCGATTGATCTTCATGCCCATGTGATCTACAGCTTTTCCGACGCCACCGAATTGCAATCAGGTCCGGGCAGCCGCACCTCCACTGTTGTCAACTCGGTGGCCCCGGGTCTGACGCTCAATTTGGGCAGCCAATGGGCTGCGGGTTACACTCGCATTTATTCGTTCTATTCTGGCGCGGGATATCACAATACCACTGGCGATTATGCGTTCTTGTCCGGCATGGCCAGCAATGCCGACTGGCAGTTGACTCTGGCGCAGACCTATTCCTCCCTCTCCGAGCCGCTGGTCGAAACGGGCGCGCAGACCGAAGAGGAAGCCTATGTTACCGCCCTCTCGGTCACACATCCCTTGAGCGAAAAATGGTCCGTCACTCTTGCGGGCAATCAAACTTTCCGCTTCGCCGATCCCTACACCGATATCCGCGCCTGGACCGGCTCGGCGGACGTCAATTACGTCGTCAATTCAATGCTTCGGGCCGGCCTCAGCTTCAGCGGCGGCTACGATGCCATCAACCAGGGCACGGACATTACTTTTGAGTCCCTCCAGGGCACCCTTGTTTTTCACCCGGGCGCCAAGACCCTCCTGGCCGTGAGCGGCGGCGGCGAGAGGCAGCAGTTCAGCACCGCTGGGATGCCTTCCCTGTTGACGCCTGTCTTCTCCGCCGACTTGCAATATGCCTTGTTCCGTTCGACCACAATCTCAGTCAACGCCGTGCGCACGGTCACCCCCTCCTTTTTTGCCAATCAGGACAATGTCCTCACCATGGTCAACGCCGGGGTGGAGCAGAAGCTGTGCGACAAGATTTCCCTGATCCTTAACGGCGGGCACAGTTCCATGACCTACACAACTCTTGCCGCGGGGCCCTTGCCCGCCTTTTACATCGGCTTTCCCCCAATCGTGCCGCTCAATGAGCAGGTGCGAAGCGACTCCTCCACTTTTATCCGTGTGAGTCTGGCCTATCGGTTCCGGCCCAGCCTGCGTGGCTCGGTCTATTACATGGAACTCCAAAACACCAGCAGCCAGGGCGCCTTTGGCTTCAACACCAGCCAGGTCGGTCTCCAGCTCTCTTATCAGTACTGACATCCATGCACTGGAATGCGCAGAAACCAAAAGAATCCTACGCCCGACTCCTCATGTATTGACAAAAGGGACTGGAATTTTGACACGGTCCCCGATGAGGAGTTAGTCGCATGCTGTTACTGGGAGTATGCCAGAGAATCGGCCTTCATCCGCGACCTCAAGGGGCGATGCGATGACCGGAGGACTTGGGAAATGACGATCGGTCAATTGCGGGACTTTTGTGGAAACGACATCGAGCGCATTCAATCCATTGGCTACTCCGCCGGCGTTTTTCTCCAAGGCTTCTTTTTTTCGACGGAGACCCAACCGTCAAGCGTTAACCCCAACGCCGCAAATTATCGGCATCCGGACGCCCCGGTGATTACCGGCAGCTTTCCCCGCCCGTGGCAAAGCCTCAGCGAACAGGAACGTACGGAACGATCCCGCATTCGGAGCGACACCGAAACCATTCCGCTTGTTCCTTTCGAGCGCGGCCCATCGGTATTTGCAAAGTGGATCGCTGAGTATTGCGACCACCAAAGGGAACAGGCGTTCGATCAGCAGGCACGGGTTAAAGCGAAGAATCCTGACATCCCTGAAACCGAACTGTGGGGGCGCCACCTCTTTCGTTCGCCGGACATGCGGACCTCGCTTTACGCGACGGGAGCCGAGGTCGGCGTCTTCAGAATCAATTGGGCGGCCTTTACAAACGAGCAGTTGCGCGATGGATTTTACTCCTGGATACGGGACAATCGCCCCAGGGATTTCCGTGCCCCGGACGGCCGTGGAAAAAAGACTCTCAGCTACCGGGTTAAGCTTGAACGCTTGGCAATTCTCCGCCTCCTCCATCGCTTTACGCTGGACGAGCTGCAATCCGCTTGCCCGGAAGCTTGGCACCATTACAGCAAAGCCCCAAACCGCCGATGGCGCAAGGAAGCCTCTTTGGTGCCCCTTCATTTCCGGGAATTTTTGCCTTTCTTACCCGAAAACGAGCTTCCTCGTTCATGGCCGCCTAAAGCTTGAAATAAAATACATAGGTATTTCCTCCCGTTGCCTCTGCCCGAAGCGGCGATATAACATGGCCGTATGGAAGAGAACCTGGGAAAACTACGGCTCCCCGCTCGTCCGGTCATGATGACTGGGCGAGCGAAGCCACAACAATTATCCAAAAAGAAGACCCTATGTTAATTGACACCATTAAGAAAGAGGACCTTGTGTTTCGAGGATGCGCTAAACACGTAGTAATGATTCCCGTCGAATCAGCGGAAATCGCCGCCATCAGCTACTTTAATTCAAACCTCACCGTGGCGTTCAACCAGGGATCCGTCCTGCGATATAACAATGTTCCGTACGACAAATACGACGGCTTGCTGACTGCGGAGAACCGTGAGGATTACCTCGATAAGAACCTCCGTCGCCGATACCTCTGCGAAAGGATCGTATGACCCGCAATGGAAAAATCGCCAGGCTTCCTCGGCTTATCCGCGAAGAATTGAACTCCAGACTCGATGACGGCCAGGACGGCCCTCAACTACTCGATTGGCTCAATAGCCTCCCGGAGACACGCCAAATCCTCAACACCCACTTCGCCGCCGTCCCTGTTAGCCCGCAAAACCTAAGCGAGTGGCGTCAGGGCGGCTTTCACGAATGGGAGGCCCGCCAGGACTTTATACATCACGCTCACGAACTCTCGGCTTCCTCAAAGGACACCGCCGAAACGATTGAACCCTCCCAACTGGCCTGTGACTTGGCCGCCGAACTGGCCCTCCGCTTCGCTGCTCTCCTCAACCAATGGGATGGTGAGGGAGCGCTTGAGTTTGCCGACAAACTCCATGTGCTGCACGGCTTGGCCCGCGACATCTCATTGATTCAAAAGACGATACAGCAAGCGGCCAAATTTACGGCCGAATACACCCAACACTTGGAAGACCAGGACCAGCGCCACAAGGACGAACTCAAAAAACACGCCCTCGATCAAGTCCTGGCTGCCCGTCAGCGTGGCACCTTGGTTCAATTGTTTGGCGGCGGCGAATCTGGGGAACGCATCGCTGATTACGTCACGGCTATAAAATACGATCTGCCACTGGCAAAAAATGACGACCCGATTGCCGCCCGTCAAACCAAGTCAAACCAAATCAAACCAGTTTCGGCACAACCACCCGCGCCTGCGGAACGGGCGCCCGTCTCTGTTGACATCACTTCCTCCGCGTGATAAATCCTCCGCACGATTCAGAACGCTGAACACATGAAAATCGCCATCGTTGGTCCCGGATTGAAACGGCATTTCGCAGAACGGTTTTTCCTTTTGCCCTTTGCCATTTTAACTTCTCTGTCTTGCCTCGCCACTGATTCGGCCGAATCCAACCCCGTTCAAAGCCACGTACGTGCAACGTATTGGCATGAAAAGGGCTACAACTTCGACCCGGCTTGCATGACGGCGTCTGAAATGGATGCACAAGTCAAAGATATCCAACGCAGCAAGTATTGGAGAAAGAAGGGTTACGATTTCAACCCCGACTACATGACGAGGTTTGAAATGGACGCAAAAGTCAAAGATATCCAACGGAGCAGGGACTGGAAAAAGAAGGGTTACGATTTCAACCCCGACTACATGACGTGGTATGAAATGGACGCAAAAGTCGAAGGCATTGAACGTAGCAGGTACTGGAAGGCTCAAGGTTACAGTTTCAACTCCGACCGGATGACGGCGAATGCGATGGACGGAGCAGCCAAAGACATCCAGCGCAGCAAGTATTGGAAAAAGAAAGGTTATCACTTTGACCCGGACACAATGACCGCGCTCTCAATGGACATCGAGGCGACGCTCAGACAACCGCAAGCCCAAAGCAAGGGGCAATGAGCGGGTTAAACACGGGCTTTGCACTACCCGACGGCTCAAATGCCGGCATTTCGGCCATAATGACCCGAGTCACCAGGCTCACCACCCGTCTCTGTTGACATCACTTCCTCCGCGTGATAAATCCTCCGCACGATTCAGAACTCTGAACACATGAAATTATCCGGTGACCTACTACCAAAAACTCTGCCGCCGCCTTAAAGCCTCTCCCGCGACCTGGCTGGTCACGGGCGTCGCCGGCTTCATCGGCTCCAACCTCCTGGAGAGCCTGTTGCTCCTGGACCAAAATGTCACCGGCCTGGACAACCTTTCCACCGGCTTCAAGCACAATCTGGCACAGGTCCGGACCGCCGTCGGAGCGCGACGCTGGGCGAGGTTCACCTGGATCAAGGGGGATGTTCGCGACTTGTCCCGCTGCCGGCAGGCCACCCGCGGCATCGACTTCGTTTTGCACCAGGCCGCTATGGCCTCCGTGCCGCGTTCCCTGGCCAATCCGATCCTGACCCATGAGAGCAACGTTACCGGCTTTGCCAATCTCCTCTGGGCCGCTCACCAAAACGGCGTTCGGCGCGTCGTCTTCGCCTCCAGCAGTTCGATTTATGGCGATGACCGGTCCTTGCCGCAAACCGAGCCTGTTATCGGCCGCTGCCTCTCTCCCTACGCCCTCTCCAAGCGTGTCAACGAGCTTTACGCCGATGTTTTCGCCCGCTGCTTCGGATTGCAGACCGTTGGCCTGCGCTACTTCAACGTCTTTGGGCCGCGCCAGGACCCCAACGGCGCTTACGCCGCCGTCATTCCAAAGTGGATTTCCGCCATGCTCCGCGACGAACCAGTCGTCATCAACGGCGACGGCTCCACCAGCCGCGATTTCTGCTACGTCGCCAATGTCGTCCAGGCCAACCTCCTGGCCGCAACGGCCCGCAACCCGCGCGCTGTCAACCAGATTTACAACGTCGCCCTTGGCGGCCAGACCACCTTGAACGCGCTCTTTGAATTGTTGCGCCGCCGTCTGGCCCCGTCCTGTCCCCGTTTGCGCGCCCTTAAACCCATCTACCACCCGTTCCGCCAGGGCGACATCCTTCATTCCCAAGCCGCCATCAACCTCGCCCGCCGCCGGCTCGGATACCAGCCCACCCACAGCGTCGCCCAGGGTTTGGACCAGGCGCTGGCGTGGTACCTGGCCGCCGAAGGCCGCGCGCCGGCCCCTCTTTTATGAAAGGCATCATCCTCGCGGGTGGCGCGGGCTCGCGCCTGTTCCCCTTGACTCTGGTCGCAAGCAAACAGTTGCAGCCCGTCTATGACAAGCCGATGATCTTCTATCCGCTCACCACTCTGATCGAAAACGGCGTGCGCCAGTTGTGTCTCATTTCCACCCCCGGCGATCTGCCCCGTTTCCGTCAACTCCTGGGTGACGGCTCTTCCTGGGGCCTGTCCATCGAATACCGCGAGCAGGCCCGCCCCGCCGGCATCGCCCAGGCCTTTCTCATTGCCGAATCCTTTATCGCTTCGGACTCCGTCACCCTCATTCTCGGCGACAATATTTTCTACGGCCCCGACGGCTTCAAAGCCGCCTTTGCCGATTTCCACCACGGCGCCTCCATCTTCGGCTATCGCGTCCACGACCCGGAACGCTATGGCGTGGTGGAATTCGACCCCGACGGACGCGCCGTTTCCATCGAGGAAAAACCCAAGGCCCCTCGCAGCAACTACGCCGTGCCGGGTCTTTATCTTTACGATAACCAAGTCGTGGAAATCACCAAAAACCTCCGCCCTTCCCCACGCGGCGAATTGGAGATCACCGACGTCAACCTCGCCTATTTGCGCCACGGCCAACTGCGCGTCTATCAATTGAGCCGCGGCTTTGCCTGGCTGGACGCCGGCACCAGCAGCAGTTTGCACGAGGCCTCCGCCTACGTCCAAACCATCGAAAAACGCCAGGGCATCAAAATTGGCTGCCCGGAGGAGGCCGCCTTCCGCAAGGGATTTATCACCCGCGAGCAATTGGAATTGCGCGCCGCCCAAATGCCCAATTGTGAATACCGCGATTACCTCCATCGCGTCCTGGCCGAATCCACCCGTTAACCACTGCCCTTGACTCTTTTGCCGCGCCTCCCCAGTCCTAATCTTAACCTTAATCTTGACCCGATATGATTCTCCTTCTAGGCGCCACCGGTTACGTCGGCCAGCAATTTGTCACCACATTGCGCCAGTGGGATCTCCCTTTTGTCGCCCCGTCCCGCGCGGAGGTCGATTATACCCAGTTCGATGTCTTGCTGCGCTTTATACGCCAGACCCGCGCCGATTTCCTCATCAACGCCGCCGGCTACACCGGCAAACCCAACGTGGACGCTTGCGAAGACAACCGGGCCGACACCCTCCAAGGCAACGCGCTTTTTCCGGCCGCCGTCGCCCATGCCTGCGCCACGGCTGGCATTCCTTTCGGCCACGTCTCGTCGGGCTGCATTTTCGCCGGCGCCAAAATCACACACCAAGGCCGCACCCGCGTGGAAAAGGATTTGACCCAGCCGCACTTGCAACTTTTGCTCAAGGACAATCCCGCCGCCTTTCACGGCTTCACGGAAGAGGACGAGCCAAACTTCACTTTCCGCCGCCCGCCCTGCAGCTTCTACAGCGGCTCCAAGGCCCTGGGTGAGGAAGCCATCCGCGGTGTCGGCCAGAATTATATTTGGCGCTTGCGCATTCCCTTTGATCAATTTGACAACCCCCGCAATTACCTCGCCAAGCTCCAGACTTACCCCAAGGTCTATCAGAATATAAACTCCCTCTCGCACCGCGCCGATTTCGTCGCCGCCTGCCTGGAACTGTGGCGCCGCCGCGCCCCCTTTGGCATTTACAACCTGACCAACCCGGGCTTCGTCTCCTCCGCTCAAGTCGTCGCCTTGATTCAACAGATCCTCAAACCCGCGCGCACCTTTGCATTTTGGGCCGGAGATGAGGAGTTTTACCGCGCCGCGGCAAAGACCCCGCGCTCCAACTGCATTCTGGACGTGTCCAAACTCCTGGCTGCCGGCGTGCCCATGCGCCCGGTCCAGGAGGCCCTGGCCGAATCCCTCAATCAGTGGCGCAAGCAATGAATCCTGATGTCAAGACATCAAACCCAACTCTTATGAATCTCCTCGTCACCGGCGGCGCCGGCTTCATCGGTTCCAATCTCATTCATCATATTATTGACAAACCAGACATCCGCTGCCTCGTCAATCTCGATTGCCTCACTTACGCGGGCCACCTGGAAAACCTCCAAAACGTCGCCCGCAATCCCAAATACGTTTTCGAAAAGATTGACTTGCGCGACAAAAACGCCGTTCTGGACACGGTGCGCAAGCACTCCGTCACCCATGTCTTGCACTTGGCCGCCGAGTCGCACGTGGATCGCTCCATTACAGGGCCGGGCGACTTCATTCACACCAACATTGTCGGAACTTTCCACCTCTTGGAGGCCGTCCGCGCCGCCTGGAATGGCTCCTTCGCCGGCAAGAGGTTCCATCATGTCTCGACCGACGAAGTCTATGGCAGCCTGGGAGCCACCGGATATTTTCTCGAATCGACCCCTTACGCCCCCAATTCACCCTATTCGGCCAGCAAAGCGTCCAGCGACTTCTTGGTCCGCTCCTATCATCACACCTACGGACTGCCGGTGGTCACGACCAATTGCTCCAACAACTACGGTCCGTATCAATTCCCGGAAAAACTCATCCCCGTGATTATCCAATGCGTCTGCCTCCGCCAGCCCATCCCTGTTTATGGCGATGGCATGAACGTGCGCGACTGGCTTTATGTCCGCGATCACGCCCAGGCTCTCTGGCTGGTCCTGACGCAGGGCCGCGATGGGGAAACTTACAATATTGGCGGCCACAACGAATGGGCCAACATTCGCATCGTCGAATTGATTTGCGACGTCATGGACGAATTGGCGCCCCAATTGGGCGGCAACTCCCGCCGCCTTATCACTTTCGTCAAAGACCGCCCTGGCCACGACCGCCGTTACGCCATTGATGCCGGCAAAATCCAGCGCGAACTCGGTTGGACTCCCGCCCACACTTTCCAGACTGGTTTGCGGGAAACTATTCAATGGTATTTGGACAATCAGGAATGGGTCCAGGAGGTTAAGAAAATCAGTTGAGATTCTCGATGCTGTCGGAAAACCTTACAGTTTTCTACCTTGTCAGGTATTCCCCTATGCGCTCTTTTGCCACTCCCGCTCTTCCGTTTTGTAATGCGCTATCGGTTAATGCTTAATGAGATACAGATGCTCCACCTTCTCCGCTTGATGACCGATTCCAGGCATCCCTCAATCTTTGGCACGATCTTTGCAGCGGCTTATTGTGCGGTTTCGCGCGGTTTTTTTATGAATGGTCGAGCAGATGTCTCACCACGGTCGGGCTGGTTCATCGCCCGGCGAGATTTGCTGCTCCTTTTAATCACGGCAGTAAACTTGGAGATCATTTATTGAGCGTATGATTCTCTTATTAGGTGCCAGCGGTTACTTCGGCCGAACCTTCGCAAGCGAGTTGCGACGGCGCGGACATTCCTTCATCCCATTGACACGCCAGGCTTTCGATTACACCCGTTTCGATTTCCTTTTCGATTACTTGCGCACAATGAGGCCCCTTTTCCTCATCAACGCCGCAAGTCATTGTGGCCACTCCAACGGCCACCTGGCCGAGGGTGAGCGCGAGAAGATGATGGCCGCCAATGCCATCCTTCCACAGATGATCGCGCGCGTTTGCCTCATGACCAAAACCCCTTGGGGGCATCTGTCTTCCGGCTCCATTTATCGTGGCGCCAAAGTTCATCTCCACCAATCCCTCGGAATTGAAAGCGACCTCTCACGGCCCGAAATCCTCGAACTCTTCGATGCCCACCCTGAAAGATTTTGCGGCTTCTCCGAAATGGACGAACCCAATTTGTCCTTCCGCACTTCACCCTGCGATTTCTTCAGCGGCACCAAGGCCCTGGCTGAGGAATCCATTCGCGACATCGGCCAGTGTTTCATCTGGCGCCTCCGCCTGCCTTTTAACGAGCGCGAGGAACCTTGCAACTGGCTCTCCCAATTGCGGCGCCAATTCGACCTTCCCGATAACATCAACTCCCTTTCTCACCTCGAAGATTGCGTCAAGGCCTGCCTTGACCTCTGGGAAATGCGCGCCCCTTTTGGCATCTACAATGTCACCAATCCAGGCGCCATCACCACCCGCCAAGTCGCCGAAGAGATGCGCCGTGTCTGGAAAACGGCTCCCCGTGTCCTGCGCCAACCCCCCGGCCAGTCCGCCCCTGGCCCCCAATCCAATTGCATTCTGGACACCACCAAGCTCTTGAGAACCGGCGTTCGGTTGCGTCCGCTTCCGGAGGCCTTTGAAGATTGTCTCGATAGGATGCGCCTGTCATCGCGCGCCGCAAAAAACTTCGATCCCTCTCCCAAAAACGTGCCGGTGGCCCCGCTGTAACCGCTCGCCCGCCCGGTCGGCCCGCGCGCCGGCTTTGCCGCCCAACGCGCCGGCCGTTGCAAATCCAATAAGGAAGAACTCATTCTGTGCCTGATCATGATACTCACACCAACGGATTGATGGCTTTTCGCCTCCAATTCAAACGCCTGGCCATCGTCACCGCCCTCTTGCTCCTCTGCTTTGCGCGTCCCCTGGCCCAATTGGCTCTCTTCGCGCTCCACAGCGAATTGTTTTCCTACATCCTCCTGGTGCCCGCCATCAGCGCCTACCTGATATGGATCGACAGAAAGAGTCTGTCCCTCCAGCCTCACCCTTGCTGGCCCGCGGCCCTCTTCTGCGCTCTGGCCGGCTCCGCAATCCTCGCGGCTTATTCCCTCGCGGCGCGCTCCGGCCACGCGCCGGCGCGCCAGGATTATTTGGCGATGATGACACTGTCGTTCCTTTGCTTCTTCTGGGGCGCCTCCCTTGCCTTGGTCGGATCAAAGCTGCTTCGCCAGATTGCCTTTCCCGTTGGCTTCCTCGTCTTTGCCGCTCCACTGCCTGTGGCATGGGTGGCGTGGGTGGATACCTTCTTCCAATATACCTCGGCCGCCGCCGCCGCCGGATTCTTCCATCTGTGCCGCACCCCGATGCTCCGGGATGGATTGGAGGTCCATTTGCCTTCCTTCACCCTGAAGGTCGGTCCTGAATGCAGCGGCATTCATTCAACCCTGGTTCTATTATTGACTAGCTTGATGGCCGGTTATATGTTTTTGAATCGCCTCTGGCAGCGTGCCCTTCTGGTCCTCCTGGTCCTCCCGTTGGCCATCCTCAGAAACGGATTCCGCATCTTCGTCATCGGCGAACTCTGCGTCCATATCAGTCACGACATGATCGATTCCCCCATTCACAGACAAGGCGGCCCGATTTTCTTCGCCCTTTCCCTCATCCCCTTCTTTTTGGTTCTGGTCTTTTTGCGCAAATTCAACTCTACTGCGCCGCGGCCGCTGTCTGCGGCGCCGCAAACTTGATACAATTATGAGGACTTTCTTTCGTCACTGGCCTTGCCTCCTGATGCTTGCTCTTTGCCTGGCCCTGGGCGCCGGTTGCACCAGGGCTGCCAGGGCCAGACGCCTTCTCTCCTCCGCGGAGGCCGATTACCACGCGCAGCGTTATGACGCCGCCGAAATCGAATACCAATCCGTTCTCCGCTTATCCTACCTCAATCCCCTCGCCGTTCGCCGCCTCGGCTTGCTCTATGCGCAGGAAGGACGTCTGCCCCAGGCCTACACCTATTTGCGCAAATCCTACGAACAAAACCCCACCAATTCAGAGGTCCAACTCAGGCTGGCTCAGGTCTATCTCGCCGTTGGCCAGTTGACCAACGCCACGGACCTCGCCTCCAAGTTATTGAAAAACGACCCCGCCAACGAAGACGGCCTTGTCGTCCTGCTCGATGCCGCACGCTCCCCTGACGCTTTGGCCGCCATTGGCGCCCATATCCAGGCTCTCCAGCGCGCTGACAATGACACCGCCGCCTATCAGATGGCTCTGGGCTGGATCAGTCTCCGCCGGCAAAAGCTTGCCGACGCCGAAGGCCAACTGCAAAAGGCCTTGCAAATGAACCCCAACCTCAGTTCCGCTCACCGCTGTATGGCCAATCTTTACTCCGCTCGCAAAGACCTAAAAAACATGGAATTGGAACTGGCTGCTGCCGCCAAGCTCTCGCCCCTCCGTTCCACCGCCAGGCTCGCTTATGCCCAATTCGAGTTCCAGTCAGGCTCTGTCGATCAGGCCAGACAAATCCTGGCCGACATTACCCGCCAAGCCCCGGATTTTATTCCCGCCTGGACCTACTTGATGAAAATGTCCTATGCCGAACGCAAATATGATGACTGCGCTTCCATCGCGGCCAATATCCTCTCCCGCGACCCCTCCAACTTCGATGCCCGCTTGCAAAACGGCATCCTGGCCCTGGCACGCCACAACGTCGCCGACGCTATAAGCCAGTTCGAACGCATGGATGCGACCGACAAAAACTCGCCCCAGGTTAAATACCACCTGGCTCTCGCCTACGTCATCAACGGCGACCGTGCCAAGGCCACGGCCCGCCTGCGCGACACTCTAGCCTTGGCGCCTGACTACGTTCCAGCCATCCTTTTGCTCGGAGAACTGGACGTCCGTGCCGGTGACGCGCCCGAGGCAACCAAAATCCTTTCCAATTTGGCCAAAACCCAACCCGACAATGCCCAGGCTCAATTCCTGCTTGCCACCGCTTATTTGACCCAGCGCCAACCTGCCCAGGCCTTGGAGGTCTATCGCCGCATGTCCCGTTCCTTTCCAGATAATCCCCAAATCCCCTGCCTCATGGGCATCGTTTGCGAGCAGTTGGGCGATGCCGCCCACGCGCGCGAATCCTTCGAAAAATCGCTCCAGTTGCAACCCGATTATTTTCCCGCCTTGAATAAACTCACGGACCTGGACATGGTCGAAAAGCACTATCCCGCGGCCCACTCCCGCATCGCTGCCGAGATTGCAAGTCACCCCAAGGCCGCCGAACCCTGGCTCCTCCAAGGCCGCGTTTATTGGGCCCAAGGCCAAACCAATGAAGCCGAATCGGCCATGTCCAAAGCCATCGAACTCAACCCTGACTACCCCGCTTCCTACCTCGCCCTGGCCCAACTCTACCTGGCCTCTCATCAGGAAGAACAAGCATTGAACCGCCTGAACGGATTGCTGGCCAAAACCAACAACCTCACCGCCCTGATGGAAATCGGTATGATCCAGCAGCAACGCCAGCAGTTCGACGCCGCCCGCGACGCCTATGAAAAGATCCTTGCCGCCAACCCCAAAGCCACCCCTGCACTGAACAACCTCGCTTATTTATATTCCGAACACCTGGGCAACCTCGATCGCGCCCTCCAATTGGCGCAATCCGCCCGCAACCTTCAACCCTTCAGCCCCTATGCCGCCGACACCTTGGGCTGGATTCTCTTCAAGCAACGCCAGTACTCGCGCGCCCTTCCCCTGTTGCAGGAAAGCGAGGAAAAACAGCCCGCCGATGCCGAAGTCCAATTCCACCTCGGCATGACCTATTACATGATGGAGGACGAGGATTTTGCCCGTTTCTATTTGCAGCGCGCCGCGGACAACCGCTCCGATTTCCCAGGCAAACCCCAGGCCCGTCAGTGCTTGGCCTTCCTCGCCATTAACCCCGAGCACGCCACCCCCGCCGCCATTGACGACTTGCAAAAATGGGCCCACGACAACCCCAGGGACCCCATCCCTCTCTTCCGCCTGGCCGCCATCGACGAGCACCAAGGCCAGACGCAGAAAGCCGCCGACATCTACCAATCCCTCATCAATCAGAATCCACAGGATTTGCGCGCCATCATCAGTCTCGCCCGCCTCTATGCCGGCCCCCTCAACGACTTCCGCAAAGCGCTCGACCTGGCCAAGTCGGCCCACCTTCTGGCCCCCAATGATCCCCGCGCCGCCGCCATTCTCGGTCAGTTGGTCTATCAAAGCGGCGATCATCCCTGGGCTTTGAGCCTCCTCGAACTCGCCGCCCGCAAGTTAACCAATCAGCCCCCTCTCCTCTACGATCTGGCCTGGGCCTACTATGCGGTCGGCCACACAGCCGAAGCCGATGCCTCCATGCAAGCCGCCGTCGCGGCCGGTGATTCACTGCCCAACATCGAGGACGCCAGACAATTCCTCGCTTTGCGCTCCGCCATCAAGGATCCGGCCCGGGCCAGGGCTGCGGCCGCCCAAGTTGACAGTGTCCTCCAAAAGCAACCTCACTTTCTCCCCGCCATCATGGTGTCCGCTCTCCTTCTCGAGCAACAGGGGGACTACAAAGACGCCGAGAAAACCTATACCCAAGTCCTCAATGACTATCCCCACTTCACACCGGCCATGCGGCAGTTGGCCATCCTTTACACCCAGCATTCGGAAAACAATACCCTGGCCTACGAACTGGCGGAGAAAGCCAGAAGCGCCTTCCCGGATGATCTTGAACTGGAGCGCGCCTTGGGTATTCTGGCATACCGCCGCGCCGACTACACCAGATCGGTGGATTTACTGCGCGACACCGCCCCGAAATTTCCCTCCGACGGCGAGTTGATCTATTACTTGGGCATGGATTTCTACAAGCTCAAACGCAACAGTCAGGCCAGGCAGAACCTCGAACGCGCTCTGGCTCTCAGCCTCCCCACCCAGCAGACCGACGAGGCCAGGCGCGTCCTTGCCGAGTTGAAGTAAGGAGCCTTCAGGTAATCAAATCTCGCCGCCTATTCCATCACCAGCCGGTAAAACCGCTCCTTCAAGTTCGCTCCTTCGGGGTCTTCATACTCCACCCACCCATTGGTCGTGGCAGATTTCTCCCAGATGGTGGACCACGTCATCAGGTTCACAGATGCCTGAACTTTGTAGCTGTGGCCCGGAGCGACCGAAAACTCGATCTGCGCCGGGCTTTTCACCGTTGCCTTTTGCGACACCGCGATGATTCCCGGCACGATAAAAGAGATTTCGTTGGACGGGGGTCCCTCGATCTGTTGCGCCGTGTAGGGCTTCACCACGAAATAATTGGTCTGGCCTTCTTCCAAACCGGTGATCACCACCGCTGTGTTCGTCCCGGCGTCCAGCCGCATTGTGTAGTCCCCGCTTCTGCTCCCGTAATAAACCGCGTATCCCGACACATTCGTTGCCGTGCTGGCGTTCCATCCCACCGCCAGGCTTTGCAAAGCCCGCGCTTCAGAACCAAAAACCAGCAAAACCATCACCGCAACCAATGCGGCTCCTTCACGCCCTCTCTTTGCTCTGCTTGAGTTCCGCGATGACGCTCTTAACAGTTTTATCCAGGCTTCCACAAACCTCGTCAATGGCACTCAATTGCCTGCGTGAATCCATGCCTCCTTTAGCAGGGGCTTTGCCAATCGTCCCTCCCGACCCGACTCTCAATTCTGTGCAAAGGCTTTCGCGCGCCTGCGAACACCTAAAACCCCGCCTCCCCGCCCTGAAACCCGCCAAACGCCTCAATTTACGCGGCTTTTGCGCCGTTCCGGTGGCCTCGCCGTCAGCCCCTTCCGGCGCCTCGATGACTTCACTGCGGCATTGAGAATTCCTGCTTCGATTCAACTCGCCGCCTGCCCGATGAACTGTCCATTCCATCACCCCCCCGGATCGCCCCTTGACCATTTCTTGGACAATTTAGCTTGCATCCGCGCCCCGGAACTACTTGACTAATAGCCATCGATCCGAAATTATTCGTTTGGCGCCTTGTCGGCGCTGGAAGGAGAAAGCATGTTGAACTATTTGCATCGCAATTTGTCGCGGGCCTCCCTGGTGGCCGCCGCCTTGGCCCTGTGGGCCGGAACCATCGGCTGTCAAAGCCCGAATTATGTTCCTCATTTAGTCCCGCCGGGTGGGTCGCACGCCTCCGCGCCGTCAGCCTCCACAACCCCCCAAAACACCGACTCCCTGCTCCTTAAGGAGGGCGATACCATCCACATCTCTTTTCCGGGCGCGCCCACCCTCAATTCCACTCAAACCATCCGCAGGGACGGCAAAATCAGCATGGACCTGGTGGGAGAGATCACCGCCTCCGGTTTGACACCCCACGGCTTGGAGGAAGTCCTCCTCAACAAGTTCGCCGACCAATTGGTCCTCAAGCAGGTTTCCGTCACGGTCCAATCCTCGGCCTTTATCCTTTACGTCACCGGCGCCGTCCAGCGGCCGGGCGAACTCGTTTCCGACCGCCCCCTCACTCCGCTCGAAGCCGTCATTGAGGCCGGCATCGATCACGACAAGGCCGACCTTAAACACGTCACCATTATTCGTGACGCGGGCAATGGACAACGCCTCAAATTCAAACGCAATCTCGACAACGAATTGCGCGGCAGGGGAACCGATTCTTTCGCCCTCAAACCGTTCGATATTATTTTCGTGCGCGAAAAATTCTCCTGGTTTTAGGCAAAGTTGGTGCCAGGTGATAGATTCGAACCATCGAAGGCCTGAACCAGCGGATTATTGACGCTGGTATTGCGTGTCCTGAGAGAAAAGGGCACGGCTTTCAGCCAACCCGCGGCGGCACATCCAGCGGAAGCACATTGCCGCCCAACAACGGCGCGAATTGACGATGGATGAACTCCACGTTCTTGTCTTTAGTCTGCTGACAGTGCTGCCGACGCAAATCGCCCCTTGCCTTTTGACAGCGCCGGAAACATTGTAGGGCCATAAACGTGAACCTTGCGATGCCTGTCAAGTCAAACACTGTTAAAGCCTTGTCCGACGACCCGCGCGAACTGCCCGCCTACAGTATCGCCGAGGCGGCCCACTATTTGCGGATTCCGCTGGCGACATTGCGTTCTTGGGTTCGTGGCCGCCACTACCCCACCGAACATGGCAGGAAGTTTTTCAAGCCGGTGATCGAATTGCCCGACCCAAACTTGCCCTCGCTCTCATTTGTCAACTTGGTCGAGGCTCACATCTTGGACGCGATTCGGCGGGAGCACAATATCCCCTTGCCCAAAGTGCGCACCGCGCTCAATTACCTGACGCAACATCTTGGCGTCCCACATCCGCTCGCAGACCAAAAGTTCGAATCTGATGGCGTCTCCCTGATCGTCTCGCGTTTCGGCCAGTTGATTGCCGTTTCAGAGGCGGGCCAATTGGCGATGAAAGAAATGCTCGCCGCCCACTTGCGACGGATTGAACACGACCCATCGGGCTTGGCCATACAGCTTTATCCGTTCACACGCAAACGCCTGCCCGACGAACCAAAAATCATCGTCATTGACCCGTCCGTTTCCTTCGGGCGTCCGACCATCATTGGAACCGGGGTGGCAACCGCGATAGTGGCGGAGCGTTACAAGGCGGGCGAATCCGTTGACGAACTGGCCGACGATTATGGTTGTGAACGGAGACACATCGAAGAGGCCGTCCGATGCGAGCTTGCCCTCGCCGCCTGAGCGCCTGGTTTTCTTTATTGACCGTTCCTTGGGCCGCAAGGTTATTCCCGACGCATTGCGCGCCGCTGGCGAAGAAGTCCGCATCCACGATGACCATTCAAGCGGCTTTGCGGGAGAATAGCCCCACCATTCGTTGCTCTGGTGGATCGGGGCGGCAACGTGAGACTGGCCCCTGGCGCAACGCAAGAGGGAAAGTGAAGGTAACTGCGATGATCCGCCAGCGTGATAGGATGGACTACACGGCGCGCACCGCCGGCCCGATCTTCTCCCTCGCCCCGCGACGAAGGAGCGGGGAGAGGGTTGGGGTGAGGGGTTGCCTCCTGTCGCCTATCTTGCGGACTCCGCAGTGTGATAGCTTTTCGAGCATCGTTTCTGAAAAGTCGGCGAGAGCCTTAAAGCGCGCGAAAGCGCTCGTTTTCAAATCAGCCCAAAGCGCATTAGCAGGTAAAAATGACTCGCTGCCGGCGTCCCACAGAATGGTGGTAGGTGATGGATTCGAACCATCGAAGGCGTAAGCCAGCAGATTTACAGTCTGCCCCCGTTGGCCACTTGGGTAACCTACCCGCCGTCTCCGCACCGGCGCCGGAGGAGGGGGGATTTAGCCAAAACCCCTCCCCCGGCTCAAGTCCAAAATTCATATTTCTCGCCGCATCAACCCGGCTGCTTTTGACAACTCTGCCGCATTGATCTTGCCTCGACGCGGGAAAGATCGCCCCCGCGCCGCCTTGGCCTTCATCCGGGGCGGGCGACCAGCCGTATCGCATCCCCCACGCGGATTCGGCCGGAGCGCAGGACGCGCGCCAGCACCCCTTGGCGCCCCTGCGACATCAGCGCCTGCAAACCAGGGGCGACGAGGTCCATTTTGTGGCAGGGCTTCCGAGCCTCGCAAAAAATCAACACGGCCTCCCCGATTTCCATCTCACACCCGAGAAACGAAACCGGATCAATCCCCGTCGTCTCAATGTTGGACCGGACGGCGCCAGGAGCGATTCCGGCCAGACCAAGCGCCGCCGCGTGCCGCGCAATTTCCTCCCGTGCGATCAGGCTGACCTGCCGGTCGCTGGGTTCTCCGTCCCGCCTTCTCCGTCCAAACACCCGCAAATCGCCGATCAGTCCCATGCCGGCTTCGGCTCGGGCTTCGGCGACTTCGCGTAAGGCCTCACCCGCCACCTCCGGGTGCAAATGCAGGGATGCGACTGTTCCAGTTTCACTGACCACGCCGGCATTCTGCCAGTTCCCCCCGCTTGCCGTCGAGCACCCCTTCAAACAAACCGTAGCGGCCGCCAAGCCGCGCGCGCAGGCTCAGTCCGTTAACGGCGTCCAGCTTTCCAAACCGCCGTTGGAGTTGGCGGATGTCGATGATGGCGTTGTCGGTGTCCATAGTGGTTCCTCTGTCGGGATTTGTTGTTTTTCTGGCGTGGCTTTGGCGTTCTTTCGTTCAAAGTATTCGACCCGCTCCGCGGCCAAAGCCAGGAACGCCGGCGAATCCACCCGCAACTGGTAGGCGGTGACAAGGGCCTCGTCGATTTTCGCGGCCAGGAGCTTGTCCCGCACCTTTTGCGTAAACGGGCTGTTGTTCTCCTTGAGAAAGCAGCCCTTGCCGGGTATCGTTTCAATCACGCCCACGCTCTCCAGTTCCGTGTACGCCTTGGCGACGGTGTTGCGGTTCAATCGCAACTGCTCGGAAAGGGGCCGAATCGACGGCAGCGGCTCGCCGGCTTTGAGCGCCCCGGACGCCGCCGCGTAGCGCACCTGATCAACCAGTTGCAGATAAACCGGCTTGCCGGACTTGAAATCAACCTGAAAAATCATACTGTCCTATGACAGTATGACACATCGGACGCCGCGTCAAGCCCTTGTTTTCACAAACCTTAACTTCACTGCTGCGAAGAGATTCTGTCGAAGAGCATTTGCTCCCGCAGCCATAGCCGTCGCCCGATGCGCTGGCTCGTTTCCGATGGGAAGCTGCTCGATGGCACGAGGTTAAAGGCGTTGCACGTCGAACTGCCAATCGAGCCGTTGTATTCGTATCCGGCCATTTTCTTCATCTGGTTAGCCAGTCTGGCCCAATCGCCTTCCCCGCACGTGACGCCGACAATGAACGGAAACTCCGAGTCATCGATTTCAATCCGCTTGAAAGAGATTCCGGCATTTTTGGCGGCAAGCTGGAGAGCATCGTTCAATCCTCGCTTGGAATAGGCGGCATCCATGCCCGACGGCGGCGGAACAGGGTTGCCGAGGTATTCCAGCATCGCATGATTGGGGTCGGACGATGAGGCCGCTGAGGCAGTGGCGCTGCTGGAATTGTCCGGCGACCGGGATGGCTCATCAGGGTGGCTGAAACCCTTCTGGCGAAGAACCCACTCTCCTTGGCCAAAATACACACCGCTGATTGCGCCTCCATTGTAAAAACTCAGATGCAAATAACCATCCTCAGTCATGGTTTTAATCAAACGAAACGTGCCCGTGCCCCTGGTGACATGCACCGTCTGTCTGGGATCCACGGGCGTGGGGCCGCTGTTGCCGGAAGTGGTCGCGAAGAAGCACAACTCCGCCTTATCCCGCGAACCGAGCGTGTAGGTGCCCTCGACGCAGTAGGTTTCGTTGGTTGTAATGACCTCCCGCGTGCCATGCAGGGCAGTGATCGTGATGCTGTCGCCGGGGGCGAATTCCGCTTTTCCCAATTCATAGTTGACGACGTACGGGAAGTCGGCGGGAGTGTCACTGGTCGCGGGCGCGCCAGCCGCCACGCAGGTCATGGCGAAGAAGGCGACGGCAAATGCGGGGTGGTTTGGAAGCAGCTTTTTCATAACGGCGTTTTCCTTTCTTATCCTTTTGGCGCTGGTTTTTGATTCAGGGTCAGCCACAGTGTTTGCGCGGCAACGCGCGGCTGGCAGGTCAGGGCATCAATCACAAAGTTGCCTTCCCTGCGAAAAACGTAGGTCGGGGCGCAATCCGAGATATTAATGGTAACGGCCACGCCTGTCTCACGCCCGGAAGACCGGGCCGCGACCGCTCGCGGGGCGCGCGGGCCGAACGGGAATCCGGCAACCAACCAGGCGGCAACAAGGAGGCCTGCCGTTATCGCCGCGGGCCAGGCCAAACGCGGCCACAAGCCGGCGAACCAGTTGCGTTCCGCGCGGTCCGCCGATTGGTCAGCGAGTGCCGCCAGGATACGCCGTTGCGCCTCGGGGCGAAGCGCCATCCCCGCCGTATCCCGATGGAAACGCTCAGAAAGGGCTTGCGCGATTTGTTGCTGCCTCCGCAAGACCTGGCGGCAGGCCTCGCATTGTGCCAGGTGGCGCTCGGCGGCGGCGCGCGCCCCGCTCGAAAGCGCGCCGTCGAGGTACTCGAACAAATTGTTTTGGAAGCCGCGGCAATTCATTGTTGTTCCGTTTCTTTTGTGCCGGTGGCGCCGAAAAGGTTCAGTTCGGCGGGCAGCAGACGTTGCAGTTCGCCAATGGCGTAATGAAGCCTCGATTTGACGGTGCCCGGCGAGATGGCAAGGCGCATGGCGATTTCGTGAATCTTCAGGTCTTCGTAAAACCGCAGCACCACCACCTCGCGGTGCGGCCCGGAAAGGCGGCCCAAGGCGGCGGCCAGCGCGCTGGAAGCGGCCTCGGCGTCAAGTCGGCTCGGCCCCTCCTCCGGCGCCGCGATGTCCTGCCGGGCCAGTTCGTCGTTGCCAACAAGGCGCTTCCGGTCGCGATGGTAATGCCGGGTGAGATTAAGCAGGATCGCGTGCAGCCAGGTATAAACGGAAGAGCGGCCGCGGAACCGATGGGCCGATTGCAATGCCTGGACGAAGGTATCCTGGGCGAGGTCTTGGGCATCGGATTCATTACCGCAGAGCAGGAACGCTGACCGGAGCAAGCGATCTCCGCAGGACTGCACCAACTCCTGCGCCGCCGCCGGGTCTTGGCGGCGCAACGCCGTGACAAGCTGTGCCTCATCCATTGCTACTTTGTGCCACTTGCCGGAAAAGGGTTCAAGAGGCGTCGGGCCGGCGAGTCTCCTTCCCGGCGCGATGAGGGCGGGTCGCCAACGGTCTATTGGATTGTTGCTGGCCGAAAAGGGCCAAAAAGTGTAAAACAGTCCGACAGATAGCCTCAGAAATATTGCGCTTGAACTGTTTAAGATTGCGCGGATGTGGTGACTTCAAGATGTTTCTGGATGGCCGTTTTATATTTGTTCTTCAATCTTGAATCGTTCGTTAAGGGGGCATTCTGAATTCTAAGAAGCACAGTTGCTCCCATTTTTGGGAGTTTTTGCTCCTTTTGTAATCGCTCTATGAGGCGGCGGGGAAGATCGCGTGCCAAACCGTAAACCACCGCAGACTTGGGCTTTGTAAGGTACGGGTGTTCCCCTTGATGCACTAAACAAGTGGGATCAGAGCCGACTCGGTAAGTCTCGATATTTACACAAACAAAAGAATTTGGTTCATCAATTGAGGGGGCGAGAACAACGAAGAAATGCTTTCCCTTTGGCGGGGTATCATAATAGAAACAACTCCCAACCATTTCCCATTTACTCCCCAGTTTTGGCGGCTTGCTCCTCTTGTCTGCATTTTAGCGCATCCCTATCCAGCCTCTCATACGTAAAGGCTTCAGCCCTGATCCGCTGAATTTCATGTATTGATTTGCCGTTCAACTTTAGAATTTGTTCTGGGGGAACACGGATACTCCTCTTTCCTGGATCAACCCATTCCGGCAATTGATGGGTTAGTCTGGAAAGCTGTTTCCAATCCATCTGCCCATATTGCTCAAAAACGCTTTCCAATATGCGCAATTCCGCCCCGCTTAATTCATCGTAATTACATGGAGCATCAGATTTTATCGTGTAATCGCAAGATGCGGAAATCAGGTCAAACCACGGAGCCTCTTCTTCTTTGCCGGGTCCCCCTTTTATCAAGTCGTAAATATGGCTGAGAACAAGTCCTCGCTCCATAGAGACGATGCTGTCTCCTGTGATTGGGCATTCCAGTTGCAGCAATGCCTCACGATCAGCAAGACAGAGCAATTTAATCACTTCCATGTAGTTCCGGGTGCCTCCCGAAAGACACAGAATTTTATTGGCCGCCTGAGCAGCCTTTTTGACATCAAACCGATAGGTGATAGGGTGTTCTTTGCGCATCACAAACCGTTCACTGTTTATATTCTCATATCATCTGTCGTCAATCACCCGTAAATGTGCCAGACCGCTTTCGCCCGAGTCGAGGCACTTCCGCCCCATTTCCAGCACCCTTTAACTTTAGGCGATAAAAAGCACATTATCCAGCTAGGTTTTCATGTATTTTTTCTATTTTAAAAATATCACTATGCGCAATATGCTTATTCCCAGATACTTACATAACACATTGTCATAGTAAAACATTTATCATTTCTCCATTGACATAAATGCACGACGTGCTATGATCTCTGCATGGAAAACAGTCAGACAGATCGGGATGCGGGGGATGACGCAAAACGAGAATCGGCCTCATATCCGTACTATCCGCTGCATTCGGCGCTCAGAATCTCTGAGGCGGTAAAGGATTTGGGTGGTGCCAGGGTTGCAATTCAAAAAAGCGTTCTTGCATCTCACCTCAAGGAACCGGAAAAATCGCCGGTTCTTCAACAAAGAATTACTTCTGCCAAATGTTTTGGGCTTATCGAAGGCCGTAGCGCATTTACGCTCACTGCGTCGAGCAAGCGTTATTATTTTCCCACTACAGAGTCGGAAAGGGGATTGGCATTACTTGAGTTTTTAGGCTGCCCCGCCGCTTACGGAGAGATCATTAAACGGTTTGATGGTTCGCAGGTTCCGTCCAGAGAAATCCTCGCCAATATCTTTCACCGAGAAGCGGGGGTGCCGGACAGTTGGAAAGAGAGAACTGCGGCGACTTTCTTGAAGTCGGCAGTCTTTGCTGGCGCACTGGATGATGCGGGTTTTCTGCGTGTCCGAGCTGGTAAAGATAGACCCTTGCCAAAAATCGACTCAGAGATTGCCGTTCAATCCATGCAGACAGATACCGCTGTTGTAAGTCATTCATTATCAACGCTTCAAAAGAGGCAGGAAGTAGTACAATCCATAGATTCTAACACTTGGAGCTTTACGTACCAAGGCAAGAGTGTGCATTTGATTACCCCTGCCGAATTGGACAATTCGTTGTGGGAAAAGCTGCAAGCTTACGTAAACCTCTTAAAACCAACAGATAACAAATGAACTTTTTCGGGAATGGGCGGGGGCTTGATCGGCCCTAAAAAACGGTAAACCATGCAACATTGGCATGAGACACCCCGCCCTACTCCCAGATTTGGCTGCACTGTCGGTGTCGAAACACCAACAGGGCACAACAAAGCGCGGGTGAACCGGATCCGGTCGCACACCGCTAGATGCAGGCTTGACAATAATTCACCCTCCCCGGAAAGGCAAGTTGAATTGTCACTACTGCTCTGGCCCGCGAATTGACTCAAATTAAATATTACCAGAGAAAGGGAAGGGGGGTTGGGGGAAGGGGCCGGTTGACTCATAATTCTGCTTACCGACAGAAAGCCCGGATTATGGGTTGCCTATCGGCAATTGGGGACCGCTCACAGCGAGTAGGGCGGCGGTTTAACGGCAAAATCCTGGACGAGTTCTGTCCGGCCTCCGTTCGGTAAGGTCGTTTATGAGGCGACGATATGAGAATCTTCCTCTGCTTGGGTAAGGTTTTCCCATGAGTCAACACGCCCGTGCAAAAAGGCGGGTCATTTTCAAAATAAAAATCGTTCCGTGCAAAGATACCACTGCGTCCGCTGCGGGAAAACCTTCAGCAAATCGTAACCCCTGAGCGAAACCCGGATTGATTCGGCCAAGGCCGTGCAAATCGTGCATCTGCTCCGTGAGGGCCATGGGCATCAGGGCCGCTGCCCGCCTCGCTGGTGTCCATCATTGAACCGTGTTGAAGGTGCTTCGCAGTGCCGGGCTACATTGCGCAGCCCCGCTGGACGCCAAACTGCGCAACCTAAATCTCACAGACCATCAAGCGAATTCGGCTTGATAGCAAGCAGGAACGATAAACAGTTGGGGAGGATTGTCGGTTTTCTTTAGATCCCGGCCAGCAACAATCCAATAGACCATTACCGGCGGGTCGCGCCTGCCGGGAAACTTTCCAGTTGCTTTCTCCGCCCTCAACTCTCTATTGATGCCCTTGCCATGGCTGACACCAAAAAGCACGTTTACGACGAAAGCAAAATTAAAACGCTTTCCTCCCTCGAACACATCCGCCTCCGCACCGGCATGTACATCGGCCGCATCGGCGACGGCTCTCATTACGACGACGGTTGCTACATTTTGCTCAAGGAAGTCATCGACAACGCCATCGACGAATACATCATGGGCCACGGCAAGGAGGTTCATATCACCATCGAAGACGGCGCCGTCAGCGTGCGCGATTTCGGCCGCGGCATCCCCCTTGGCAAGGTTGTCGATTGCGTCTCCAAGATCAATACCGGCGCCAAATACAACGACGACGTCTTCCAATTCAGCGTCGGCCTCAACGGCGTCGGCACCAAGGCCGTCAACGCCCTCTCGAAGGAGTTCCTGGTCCGCAGCCATCGCGACGGCCAATTTGTCGAGGCCTCCTTCAAGGTCGGCAAGCTCAAAAACCAGAGCAGCGGCAAGGCCTCCGACCAGCCCGACGGCACCTTCATCCGTTTCGTGCCCGACCCGGAGATTTTTCAGAAAACCGAGTTCCACCCCGAATTTGTCGAGCGCCGTTTGCGCCATTACAGCTACCTGAACACCGGCCTCAAACTTCTCTACAACGGCCAGACTTTCGTCTCCCACAACGGCCTGCTCGACCTGGTGATGGAGGAGTTGCGCGCCGACAATTCCGAGCCGATCTACCCCCCCCTCCATTACTCCAGCAAAACCCTCGAATTCTGCTTCACCCACAGCAACAGCCGCTATGGCGAAACCTTTTTCGCCTTCGTCAACGGCCAGTACACCGCCGACGGCGGCACCCATCTGAGCGCCTTCCGCGAAGGGTTGCTCAAGGCCGTCAACGAATACGCCAGGGGCAAATTCGAGGGCGACGACGTGCGCGAGTGCATGGTTGGCGCCGTCGCCATCCGCCTCAAGGACCCCGT
This sequence comes from Verrucomicrobiota bacterium, assembly GCA_049517295.1. Lineage (GTDB taxonomy): Bacteria > Verrucomicrobiota > Verrucomicrobiia > Limisphaerales > Palsa-1400 > JBEKSF01. Next base: position 40,671 of record JBEKSF010000024.1, on the reverse strand, counting down.
CTTCGAGTCCCAAACCAAAAACAAACTCGGCAACACCGAAATCCGCTCCGACCTCGTCAACACCGTGCGCGAGGAATTGCTCCACTTCTTCAATCGCAACAAAGACGTGGCCGAAAAGATCATCGCCAAGGTCGAAGACACCCGCCAGTTGCGCAAGGAATTGCAGGAGGTCAAGAAACTCGCCCGCGAACGGGCCAAAGCCATCACCATCCGCATCCCGCAGCTCAAGGACTGCAAAATCCACTTCGACAAGGCCAGGGGCAAAGGCCGCGGCTCGATGATTTTCCTCACCGAAGGCCAGTCGGCCGCCGGCTCCATCGTCAGTTGCCGCGATGTCAACACCCAGGCCATCTTCGTCCTCAAGGGCAAGCCCCTCAACGTCTGGGACCTCAAGCGCGACATCGTCTATAAAAACGACGAGATGTACAATTTGATGCGCAGCCTGGACATCGAGGACAACACCGAAAACCTCCGTTACGAAAAAGTCATCCTCGCCACCGACGCCGATGTCGATGGCCTCCACATCCGCAATTTGCTCATCACCTACTTCTTCCGCTTCTTCGATCACCTCGTCCATGACGGCCATCTCCACGTGCTGGAGACCCCGCTCTTCCGCGCGCGCAACAAGGAGCAGACCCTTTATTGTTACAGCGAGGCCGAGCGTGACGCCGCGTCCGCAAAGCTGGGCAAAAACTGCGAGATCACGCGCTTCAAAGGACTGGGTGAAATCTCCCCCGGTGAATTCAAGCAATTCATCGGCGCGGGGATGCGTCTGAGTCAAGTCGAATACGCTTCCAAGCCGGAGTCCGCCGGCATCCTGGGATTTTACATGGGCAAAAACACCCCCGAACGCAAGGACTACATCATGGAAAACCTGGTCGTGCCGGTCGAGGAGTGAAGCCCCCCCTCGATCGCCGTTATGGCGTCACAGCATTTGCGCCAGGCGGTGGAGCACTTGGTCGTTGCTCCTGACCCACCACTCCAACGCTTGCAGCAGGCCGTGTCCTGTCAATATTGGGACGCCCAGCACCAGCACCAGCGCGTTGCCCAGGAAGATGACCACCGCCGAGAAAATGTATCCCTGGCTGGTGATGTCGGTCTGGCGCGTCTTCAATATCTCCCGCGTCAACGTCAGGTGAAATGCGTAGGCCGCGCCCAACAGCAAATGAAACCACGGCAAATAGCCCTGACGCAAGTGCCAGAGCAGGTCGCCCAACACGAACACCAGCACCACAACCACCGCGTAAAATGGAAAAAAATACGGCGCCAGCGTGATGACAAAATTGCTCTTCGTCGTAACGACATGCCCGCCGGAGGAGGCCGCTTTGAAACGCTTGACCCTTCCGCCAAAAATCCATGTCCAGACCGCGTGCGTCAATTCATGCCCAAACACATACACCCACATCGGTTTGGGCAGCAGCAGAAAGATAATCACCCAACTCGCCGCCCCCGCCAGCATCGGCAGCCAGACCCGGTCCGTTCCACCGGCGTGGGTGAACACGAGCCAAACCGCCTTGGCCGTGCCCAAACAAACCGGCAGGAGCAGAATCCCAACGATCATTTTCAGCCACTTTGGCACGGGCAGACTCTGGCAAATCTTCGCCACCCTTGCAAGCGGCGGAACTTCAGTCCTTCCGCCGCCTCGGCCCGCCGCAAATGAAGCCGGCAATTTCCCGCTTGACGAAAAGTTAGTATCCACTAACTTGTGCCCATGGTGAAACCGTCCCGCATGACAGCGCAGGAGCGAAAAACGGCCATCGTCAAGGCCGCGCTCCCGCTCTTTGCCCGCAAAGGCTATGCGGAAACGACCACCAAGGATCTGGCGCGCGCCGCCGGCGTGTCCGAGCCGCTGCTCTACAAGCATTTCCCCGGCAAGGAAGCTCTTTACCGGGAGATTCAGAATTTCTGTTGCCAGGGCGGCGACCCGGCCATGCGCAAGTTCATCCATCTCATCACCGAATTGGAGCCGTCCACCTCGACGCTGGTCCATTTGGTCTATTTTCTAGTCCGCCTCCAGGTGATGGGCCGGCCCTCCACCGCCATCGAGTGGGAGACCTGGCAGCGCCTGATGCTCAAGAGCTTCCTGGAGGACGGCGCTTTTGCCCGCGCCATGCATCAAAACCGGTTCGATCTCTTTTGCGAGCGCATCGAGGCCTGCCTTGAAGCGGCGATTGCCGCGGGCGAAGCCGTCAAAACGCCGCTGAGCGCCGGGAACTGCGCCCGGTTTGGCCATCATCTGGCGGCCTGGCTCGCTTTGGTGCATCTGCCCCCCAAGCCCGCGATCAATTACAAGGTGCCTCGCGAGGAACTCGTGCATCAGGCCATCTGGTTCATTCTTCGCGGCATGGGCCTGACCCGCAAGGCCATTGCCACGTATTACAACCCCAAGGCATTGGCCCTCTTTTTCGATGCGTAGTACGGATCACAGGTTAGCAAATGTTCACCACACACTCAGCATGAAACCAACTGCTCAAATTGGCCTCCTGATTATTGCTCTCGGCCTTCTGGCCGCGGGCTGCCGCAAGGCGGATTCCTCCGCGAGCGCCTCCGCCCCTCCCCCGCCTCCAGTCACTGTCAATCAACCCGTCCTGCGGGACGTGGTTGAGTGGGACGAATACCAGGGCCGCATGGACTCCGTGGCCACCGTCGAGGTCCGCGCCCGGGTCTCAGGTTATCTGCAATCGGTCAATTTCAAGGACGGCGCCGAGGTCCGCCAGGGCGACTTGCTCTTCGTCATCGATCCCCGTCCTTATCAAGCGGAATTGGACCGGGCGGAGGCCGAATTGCTGGAGGCCCGCACCCGCTTTGAACTGGCCAGCAACGACCTGGCCCGCGCCCAGCGCCTCCTCAGGGCCAAAGCCATTTCCGAGGAGGAGACCGATTCGCGCGCAAAGGCCGAGCGCGAAGCCGCCGCCGTCATTCAATCGGCCGCCGCCTCGGTGGAAATGGCGCGCTTGAACCTGGATTACACCCGCCTCTCTGCCCCCATCAGCGGGCGTATCGGGCGCAAACTCATGACCGAAGGCAACCTGGTCAACGGCAACCAGGGCGATGCCACCTTGCTGGCCACGATCGTGTCGCTCGATCCCATCTACTGCTATTTTGACGCCGACGAACGTTCGATTCTCAAATACCAGCAATTGGCGCGCGCCGGGAAGGAAGAGAGCCTGGGCGGGGGAAAGGACGCGTGCGAGATCGAATTGGACAACGAATCCGGCTTCCCGCACAAGGGCATGCTCGATTTCGTGGACAACCGCGCCGATGCCGCCACCGGCACGCTGCGCGTGCGCGGCGTCTTTGCCAATCCCGACCGCGTTCTCCAGCCGGGGTTCTTCGCCCGTGTCAGGGTTCCGGGGTCGGCCCGCTACGTGGCGCTGCTGGTTCCCGATCAGGCCATCGGCACGGACCAGGGGCAGAAGTTTGTGTTTATTGTTGACTCTCAGGACGCGGCCCAGTACGTCCCGGTCCAGCTCGGGCCGCTGATCGACGGTCTGCGCATCGTCCGCCAGGGGCTTCACACCAACGACTGGGTCGTCGTCAACGGCCTGATGAGCATCCGTCCTGGCGCCAAAGTCAGCCCATCCCGGTCCGCCGCGGCGGGGGTCGCGGCGACGCCGTAAACCCGATGGAGGCCGGATGAGATTTTCCCACTTTTTTATCGGGCGCCCGATCTTCGCGTCGGTGCTGTCGATCGTCATTGTCATAGGCGGCCTGTTGGCCCTGTTCAAACTTCCGGTTGCCGAGTATCCCCCGGTGGTTCCCCCCACGGTGGTGGTCACCGCCACCTATCCCGGCGCCAACCCCGAGGTCATCGCCGACACCGTGGCCACGCCCATCGAGGAGGAGGTCAACGGCGTCGAAAATATGCTTTACATGTCCGCTCAGTGCGCCAGCGACGGCTCCATGTCTTTGACCGTCACCTTCAAGCTGGGCACCGACCTTGACAAGGCGCAGGTGCTGGTGCAAAACCGCGTGGCCGTGGCCGAAGCCCGCCTGCCCGAGGAGGTCCGCCGTCTGGGTGTCACCACCGCCAAAAGCTCGCCCGACATCACGCTGGTGGTCAACCTCTTCTCCCCGGATGACCGTTACGACCAGGTCTATGTCAGCAACTACGCCTACTTGCAGGTCAGGGACGTGCTGGCCCGCCTGCCGGGCGTCGGCAGCATCGTCATCTTTGGCGCGCGCGATTACAGCATGCGCGTCTGGCTCGACCCCCAAAAGGTCGCCGCCCGCAATCTCACTGCCGACGACGTCGTCAGCGCCATCCGCGAACAAAACGTGCAGGTCGCCGCCGGGCAGGTCGGCCAGGCGCCCATCGGCAAGGGCCTGAGCTTCCAATACATCGTCAACGCCCAGGGCCGGCTGACCGACGCCCGCCAATTCGGCGACATTGTCATCAAATCCGGCGCGGACGGGCAGGTCACTCACCTGCGCGACGTGGCGCGGGTGGAACTGGCCGCGCTGGACTACAGCATGAACAGCAAGATCAATGGCCGGCCCACCGCCGCCGTCGCCATCTTCCAACTGCCCGGCTCCAACTCGATTGAAACCTCCGACGCAATCCATGCTGCGATGAAGGATCTCAAGCGGAGTTTTCCCCCCGGACTGGATTACGAAATTGCTTTTGACACGACCGACTTCACTCGCGAATCGATCCACGCGGTGATCTACACCTTGATCCAGGCGATTTTGCTGGTGGTGCTCGTGGTGGTCGTTTTTCTCCAAACTTGGCGCGCCTCCCTCATTCCGCTTCTGGCCGTGCCCGTTTCTCTCATCGGCGCCTTCGGGGCCATGGCGGCGATGGGCTTTTCCCTCAACAACCTCTCCCTCTTTGGCATTGTCCTGGCCATCGGCATCGTCGTCGATGACGCCATCGTCGTGGTGGAAAACGTCGAGCGCAACCTGGCCCTGGGGTTGTCGCCGCGGGAGGCGACCGGCAAGGCGATGGACGAAGTGAGCGGAGCGGTCACGGCGGTGGCATTGGTGTTGAGCGCCGTGTTCATCCCGACGGCGTTCCTGGCGGGGATTTCCGGGCAGTTTTACCGGCAATTCGCCTTGACCATCGCCTTTTCCACGCTGATTTCCGCCTTCAATTCGCTGACCCTCAGCCCCGCCTTGTGCGCCATTCTCTTGCAGCCTCATGGGGCGCGCGATGATTTGGTGAGCCGCTGGATGGAGCGAACGCTGGGCTGGTTCTTTCACGGGTTCAACCGCCTGTTTGGAAAAAGCACCGCCGCCTACAGCCAGGCCGTCCGCCGCTTGCTCCGCGCCGGCGCCCTGGTGTTGCTGGTCTATTTGGGCTTGATCGGCCTGACATGGTTCAGCTTTAAACAGGTTCCCGTTGGTTTCATTCCGCCCCAGGACAAGGGCTATCTGGTCATTGGCGTGCAACTGCCCGATTCCGCCTCCCTGGAACGCACCGACGCCGTCGTCGATCGCATCACCAAAATTGTCGGGCAAACCCCCGGGGTCCAGGATTCGATTGACCTGGCGGGTCTTTCCCCGATCACCTTGAGCGCCAGCCCCAATGCCGGCACCATCTTTGTCATCCTGGACAAATTCCCGAAGCGCACGCCGCGCGGGTTGAGCGCCGAGGTCATCGCGGCCAACTTGCGCCAGCGCCTCATGGCCATTGAGGAAGGCTACATCGGCGTCTTCTCGCCGCCTCCGGTCAATGGCATGGGCGTGGTGGGCGGTTTCAAAATGGAACTCCAGGACCGCGCAGGGGCCGGTCTGCCCGCCTTGCAGGCGGCCGCCTTCCAGTTGATGGCCGAGGCGGCCAAGGAGCCGCGGCTGCAAGGCGTTTTCACCACCTTCCGCGCCACGACGCCGCAACTCTACATGGACGTGGACCGGATCAAGGCCAAATCGATGGGCGTGCCGTTGAGCGATATATTTGACACGCTCCAAATCTATCTCGGCTCCCTCTACGTCAACGACCTCAACCTCTTTGGCCGCACCTACCACGTCACCGCTCAAGCCGACGGCCCCTTCCGCCGGCACCCGGAAGACATCCTCAACTTCAAGACGCGCAACAACCGGGGCGAGATGGTGCCTTTGGGCACGCTGGCCACCGTTCGCAACGTTACCGGCCCGGACCACGTCGTCCGCTATGATATGTATCCCGCCGCGGAAATTACCGGCAGCGCCGCCCCGGGGGTCAGCTCCGGCGACGCCATTGGCCTGATGGAGAAACTGGTGCGCGAAAAGCTCCCGCCAGGCATCGGCTTGGAATGGACCAGTTTGACCTTGCAGGAAATCCTGGAGGGGAACACCGCCCTGTTTGTTTTTCCGCTCTCCGTGCTCTTGGTCTTCCTGACGCTGGCGGCGCTCTATGAGAGCTGGTCCTTGCCGCTGGCCATCATTCTCATCGTTCCGATGTGCCTGCTCTTCGCCATCCTCGGCGTCTGGCTGCGCGGCATGGACAACAATATTTTCACCCAAATCGGTTTCGTCGTCCTCGTCGGGCTTGCCTGCAAAAATGCCATTCTCATTGTCGAATTCGCCAAGCAGCGTCAGGATGCCGGCCTGAGCCGCGCCGAAGCCGCCGTCGAAGCCAGCCGCCTGCGCCTGCGGCCCATCTTGATGACCTCCTTTTCTTTCATCTTTGGGGTGATGCCTCTGCTGCTGGCCAGGGGCGCCGGCGCGGAGATGCGCCAGGCGCTGGGCACGGCCGTTTTCAGCGGCATGTTGGGCGTCACACTCTTTGGCATCTTCCTCACTCCCGTTTTTTACAACGTCATCCGCCGCCTGACCGAACGCAAACGATCATGAACGCCAAACCATTTCTCCCTTCGCTTGCAATGGGGTTGATCCTGGCCGGATGCGCCGTCGGTCCCAATTATCACCCCCCGCAAACAACCGCTCCGCCGGATTTCGCCGCCGCCGCAAACAACAACTTCAGCACCAACGAACCCATCGCCGACTGGTGGCGCGGCTTCAACGATCCGGAACTGACCCGCTTGGTCGAGCGCGCCGCCGCCAGCAACCTGGACCTTCGCATCGCCACCGCCCATCTCCTGGAAGCCCGCGCCCTTCGGCTTGGCGCCCGCGCCGATTTGGGCCCCGCCGTCGATGGAGTGGCTGGCTACACCAAGACCAGGTACAGCGAAACCGCCCTTTTCGAGGCCCCCGGCGTTCCCCGCAACCAGGAACTCTACAACGCCGGCTTTGACGCCACCTGGGAACTGGACTTCTTCGGGCGCCTCCGCCGCGCCCAATCCGCCGCCTCTGCCTCCGTCCAGGCCGCCCAGTTCGGCCGCCGCGACGTTCTGGTTAGCGTGGCCGGCGAAGTCGCGCGCAATTACTTCGAGTTGCGCGGCGCCCAGAACGAATTGGGCGTGCTGCGCCGCAATGCCGGCAACCAGGATGAGACCTTGAAAATCACCCAGGCCCGCTTCGACGCCGGCAGCGGCACCGAACTGGACGTGGCCCGCGCCCGCGCCCAGCTCAATGGCACGCTGGCCGACATTCCGCCCGCCGAATCCGCCGTCGCCCACGCCATCCACCGCCTCGGAGTATTGACAGGCCTGCAACCGGACGCGCTGGCCGGCGAACTGCAGGACGCCCGCCCTCTGCCCGCCTTGCCCCAATTGGTCGCCATTGGAAATCCCTCCCAATTGCTCCGCCGCCGTCCCGACATCCGCGCTGCCGAGCGCAACCTGGCCGCCGCCACAGCCCGCATTGGCGTTGCCGTCGCCGACCTCTTTCCGCGCGTGACCTTCAACGGCGCCATCGGCCTGCAGGCGACCTCCTTCAGCGGCCTGGGCAAGGGCGGATCGGACAACTGGTCCTTCGGCCCGGCCATCACCTGGGCGGCCCTGGACTACGCCCACGTCCGCTCCCGCATCGGCGCCGCCGGGGCGGAGGCCGCCGCGCAACTGGCCGCATACGAGAAAACAGTATTGACAAGTTTGGAGGAAACGGAAAATGCCCTGGTCGATTTCGGACGCGCCCGCGCTCGTCGCGATTTCCTGGCCGAATCGGTCAAGGCCAGCCAGGAGGCCGCCACCCTGGCGCGCGACCGTTACAACAACGGCGCGACGGATTTCCTGACCGTTCTGGACTCCGAGCGCGTGCTGCTGGAGGCGCAGGATCAACTGGCGCAGACCGAAACCCAGACAGCCACCGCGCTGGTCGCCGTTTACAAGGCGCTGGGCGGCGGCTGGGAAGCGGACGAGCGAACAACGCCGGCAGTGCGTTAGCACCTATGGTCTCGCTCACAATTTGAGGCGGAATCCAACGCGGTTCAATCCCGCTGTCACAGCCAGGATGAGGGCGGCGCAACCGGCGGACCGCGCCACCGCTCCCGCCAGATTCACCGCGCCCAGACTCGAATACCAGTCGTCGAGGCCAAAAAGGGACACGGCCGAGGGCAGCATCTCGGAAAGCAGGTACGCCAGCAATACATTCTGGCCCGCGACGGCAAGAACTCTCGCCAGCGGATGCACCGGACCCAGGTCCGCCAGCAAATGAAAGATAAGCCACAGGGCCGCCGTGATGGCGCACGCCCAGAGGCACCACGAGGGCGTGGCCTGGTTTTTGTTGATGCCGTAAAGACCGTTGAGCAGCAGAGCCGCAGCCGCGCAACCCGCCATGAACAGCAACGCAAACCGCACCCGCCCCGCCAACGCCACCCGGCCGGCCGGAATCAGCACCGAGGCCAGCAGCACACCGGCCACGGTGATGGACGGGTGCGCGCCCAGCATTTCCCCAATTCCAACATAGCGGCTGAGCCAAAACCCGCGAAAAGCCCCCGTTTTATCCGCCGGATACAACGCCAGCAGCAACGCTACGCACCCCAGCAACGCGGCGGCATTATTGCCAAAGAGCAGGAAAACGACCGACCCGACAAGATAGGCCCATGCGATCAGCCCCAAAATCCCATACCAACTGGTGTGAATGGCAAAGGGCCAAAGATTGATGATCCGCTCGCCTGCTTGCCCCCGAAAAATCCAGGCCAGAATAATCAGTCCCGCCAAACCAACGGCGCGGACGATGGCGGACACCAGTTGCCAGCGCCGCTGCTGGCCGCCCGACGCCGAAATGGAGCAAAAGGCAAGAATTGCGGATAGAAACATCAGCACCGCCCACACATTGGGCGACAGCCCGGACATGTCCGTGCCGGGAGTTTCGTCATTCACCATGAGGATGCCGATCACCAGCAGCGCAACCGTGCGGCAAATTACGTGTCGGAGGGTTTTCCACACCGGTTCCTGCCGGCGCAAACGCGCTCCCAGCGCGAACGGAATCGACATGCCCACAATAAACAAAAACCCCGGGAACACCAGGTCCACAAACGTCATCCCGCTGCCTCCTTTGAAGTGCCGCATCCAGTCGGGGACGATGTTGTGCGGCGCGCCGGCCAAGTCGTTGACGAAGATCATGGTGAACATGACACACCCGCGCAGAGCATCGACCGACGTAACGCGCGGGGACGGAGATTCCTGGCCAGCGCTCATCTGCCCCCACGCTATTTGCTTTGGCCCTGGCCGTCGAGTTCGTTTTCTCTTGGCGGCGAGTGACATTTCTGCAACGACGGCGCCTGCCCGACGCCACCAGAGCTGGTTGGCCCCCGGCCAGATGAGGGCTTGCGTCTTGTCCGAAAAGTGTCAGTCGCCGTCTGTTGGGTGCAAGCGCGTCGGGTGAAGGCCCGCTAGGCTCGTGGCCATGAAAAAAACGATCATCTCTTTTTGCGTGGCCGTCTCGATGCTTGCCCTCGGCCCGGCGGCCTCGGCGCTGGTCTATACCAACTCGGACCTTCTGCTGATTTTTCACCAGGATGGATATGACGATTGTGAATTCGATCTCGGCTCGGTCAGCAACTTCCTCGGCCTGGAGGCGGGAACCAAACTGGCCGTCGGCGATTGGAGCACCAACTTGGTCCTTGCCAATTTCGGTTCCTACACCGCCGCCAATTTCATCTTGATGGCAACAGTCCCGTCCTCGACTCTGGCAAACGACACCGACTGGCTGACCTGCGCGGACACCAGCACGCCAACCGATGTGTCCGCAAGCGCCCTGCTCACTCAAGTCGGCACGATCGCCGGCGTGGGCAACTACGCCGCCGCCAACAGCTTTGACGCCGCGACCAATGGCTACGCCGCCCCGACTTCCACCGTCGGCAGCTATACTTATGTCATCACAGGCGGCGGCAGCGGAGACGAGGAGACGATGAACGGGGCGGCGGCGTTTGATGTCGAGCAGAGCATCCCCGGCACCTCGCGCTTCTTTCAAATCGGCGTCCACAACGGCGCCAATCCGCCCGCCGCCCTTCAGGTCGGCTCGTTCACCGTCGATGCCAACGGCAATTTGACCTTCATTGCGGGAGCGGCGCCCGTGCTGCCCACCGCGCCCAATTTGTCCATCTCCACCTCCGGTGGCGTCAACACCATTTCCTTTCTGACGATCGGCGGGGCCAAGTACCAGTTGCTTTATTCCAGCGACCTCACAATCCCCGTTGCGAACTGGTCCCCCGTCGGCAGTTCGATCACCGGCGATGGATCGATCGATGTGCTGCAGGACACCACCTCCGCAACGCGGTACTATGTGGTGGAGGCTTATTATTGAGACTAACCGATCCAGAAAATCAAAGAACGAAACGATTCAAAAAGAACCCAATCCTAAAGGACAATGAAATATATGAAACTGAAAATGACCGCGCTGGCCCTCCTGGCTGGCTCCATGATTACTCCGGTCTTCGGGCAGACCCAACCCGTGACGCTGGTTCTCACCGGGTCAACGGCGTTTCGCCCCGTCGATGAGGATCGCATCGCCAATCTGTTCGATGCCGGCTACGGCTCCACCATCCTCTCGGGTAACAACTACGGCGTCTGGCAGGGGACGGTCAAAGGCGCCGTCCCGAGCATCACCAATGAGGTGATCGTCTATGTCAGCTTCTCCGGCTCGGCCACCGGCATGCAAGCGGTGGAGTACCAGACCCCCGTGCCTTGCGTGACCAACGGCGGCACCAACACCACGCTCAGTCTGCCGCCCAACATGGCCTTCTCCGACGTGTTTCCAGGCGCCGCCAGTCCGCCCATTGACGCCGGCACGGCCTTTGCCTCCACCACCACCCTTGGAGTCATTCCCTTTGCCTGGGTCAGATCCAACAACCCCCTGCTGGACGGCATCACCAACCTCACGCGCGACCAGGCTCTGCTCCTGGAAGTGGCGGGCGGCGCAATGCCGGCTTCGTATTTGGGCGGCACCGTCACCAACTCGACCAACGTCGTTTATTTCACGGGGCGCACCACCGGGTCGGGAACGCGCATTACCACCGAGAAAGACATTGGTTTCACGGGCACTGCCAATCTGTGGCAGAATCTCGGCGGTTCCAAAGGCTGGCAGTTGTTCCAGGGCTTTAGCTCCTCCTCCGGCGTGGATGGCGAAGTCGCCACCAATGTCAACGTGATTTCGTACCTGGGGCTGCCGGACGTCGAGAATGTGCTCTTGCCAACCAACGGCTGCGTGGTGCTCTCCTACAACGGTGTGCCTTACAGCACAACCAACGTCGAAAACGGTTCCTACGCTATCTGGGGGTATGAGCATGCTTGCATCGCCAATGGCCTTAGTTCTGCCCAGCAGGCCATTTGCAGCGCGTTGATTAACTCGATTACCGACCCCAACTATCAAAACACCAACGTCGTCTTCACTGGCAACTACTTCATCCCGCTGGGCAGCATGCAGGTGCAGCGCGGGGCGGACGGCGGCGTTGTTTCAGGGATCAATTTCTAGGCGCCAAGGGGGCCGGCGATTGCCCAGCCGTTTTTCGGGTTCAGTGGGTAACTGGATGGTTGATACGTGCCACGGCGCGGGTTTTCACCCGCGCCGTTTTCTTCTGTCAATGACTCTTTTCCCGATCGTAACAAAACCGTCTCTCGAATGTCGCAATCGATGTCTAACATCCGCGCCAAGTGCATTTGGATTCACACCTGATTCTGTCGGAAACCATCCTCCAGCCGGGGGCGGAGTGGATTTACCGCGAGCCGGGATGGCGACTGGCACGCATTCTCGAGGGCCATGGTTTGTGGCTTGAAAAGGGCGGCGTTGACGAAATCCAAAGCGGCCAAACCCTGATCATCCCGCCCCATTCAGCCGGCAGTTTCCACGCCAGCCGCCTGGCAACTGTCAAAATTCAATTCTTTCGCTGGCGCCCGGACCTGATGGGCGGCATTCTCAGCTTGTCGGAGCAGCGCTATTTCACGGCGGCGGACCAGACCAAATCGGCCCCCGCCCGCATCCTCGGCCAAGGCGCGCTGGCGGCGCATTTTCAATCCCTGGCCGCCTCGCCTCCAGGTGGCGCGACCCTTCTCAACCGGCTCAAGCTCCTGCAGTTGATCGGCGAGGTTTTCGGCCAGGATATCGCCCGCCAGGCCGCCGCCACCGCGGCGCGCCCGCTGACAGTCTCGGAGCGGTTCGAGCGGTTGCTGGGCGGGCTGACCGAGCGGGAGATACTGGACTTCAAACCCTCGGAACTGGCGCGCCGCTGCGGGTGCAGCCTCAGGCATTTCAGCCGTCTATTTAACCAGCATTTCGGCACTTCCGTTCGCGCGCGCCAAACCCGGTTGCGCCTTCACAATGCCAGCCTCCTGCTCTTGGAGAGCGATCACAAGATCATCGACGTGGCCATGGACAGCGGCTACCGGCACCTGGGGCTTTTCAACAACCTGTTCAAAAAACACCTCGGCATGACCCCCTCGCAGTGGCGCAAAAAAAACTCATCACACACCCCGCGCCGGCGCGCCCAGCCGGCGATGCTCTTTGCCTTCCTGCTTTGGTTCTGGTTTTGGCCCGGCGCCGGGCGCGCCGCCGATGCGGCGGCCCCTGCCGCGCCCGCTTTCAAGGTCTCCGGCTACCAGGTGGAGGGGAACTCCGTTCTTTCCACAAACATTATTGACAATACCCTGGCCCCATACAAGGGCGAGCGCGTGACCCTGGATCAAATCCGCCAGGGCCTGACTCACTTGCAACAGGCCTACCGCGACCGCGGATTTGTCACCGTCAAAGTCACCCTCCCCCAGCAGCGCCTGACCAACGGGTTGGTGCTCGTGCGGGTGACCGAGGGCCGTCTGGCGGAGATCACCGTCACCCACAATCATTATTTCAGCAGCAACAACGTCATGCGCGCCTTGCCCAATTTGCGCACCAACATGCTGCTCAACAGCCTCGTGTTCCAACAGGATCTGGACCGTGCCAACGCCAGCCGCGACCGCCAAATCTACCCCGAAGTGGTGCCCGGACCTGACTCGGGGTCCAGCGCGCTGCGCCTTAAGGTGGTGGACCGTCTGCCCCTTCATGCCCGGCTGGACTTCAACAACGAATACACTCCGGGCACGCCGGACATGCGCGCGGGATTGTCCTTGGTGGACGATAATCTGTGGCAGTCGGACCATCAGTTCGGGTTGCAGTACACGCTCTCGCCGGAGTCTTTGAAGGCGGCCGATTACGGTTCGCAAAACTTCCTCGACGAGCCGCGCATTAGTTCTTACAGCGGCTTCTACCGCATGCCACTGCCTTTCCTGGCGGGCAACAGCGGCCCGGCCCCGTTGACTTCCGAGAGTTTTGGATACGATGAAGTCAACAAGCGGTTCAAACCGCCACCCGCCCAGGCCGCGCCGGACTTGATTGTATTCGCCTCCCGCGGTGTGTCCGACACGGGGAACAACCTGGTCGATTACAGCGTGACGCCTCCGGTTCTGGGCACCAACGGCGGATTACAGGTTGTCAGCAGCCGCCACGCGGAGACAATCACCTTCAACGAGGACCTCGGCTTTCGTGTCAACAAATCGCTGCCGCCACTCCAGGGAATTCTCAGTTCGATTTCAGGCGGCGTCGATTACAAGGCCTTCCGGCAGTTCAGCGCCAGCACCCATTTCTCCCAAGCCACTCTTTACGTCTCGCCGGGTTCGCCCGGCCTGTCCTCGCCGCCGTTAACAAGCTTTACCAACAGCCCCACTTCGGTCAATTACCTTCCCTTCTCCTTCAATCTGGACGCCAACCGCCCCGATAAATGGGGGCTGACCAGTTTCTATCTTTACCAAAGCGTCAATTTCAACGCGCTCAGTTCCTCCGGCGCCCAACAATTTGCCACGGTGGCGGAAACCTCCACCGCCCGCTCGGACGGCAACTATTACATCGTCAACTCCGGTTTCACCCGCGAACAGAAGCTCTACAATCAGTGGGCGCTGACCCTCAAGGCCTCCGGCCAATGGGCCGATCAAACCCTCATCGGCAACGAGCAGTTTGGCATGGGCGGCATCCCGGGGCCGCGCGGCTATCGCGACGGCGAGGAATACGGCGACGCCGGCTGGCGCGTGTCGGCCGAACCGCATACGCCCACTTACACCGTTTGCATGATCAACGATACGGTCCCCTTGCGCGTGAGCGGTTCGGTTTTCATGGATTATGGGGAACGATACGATTTCTCCACCAAGTTTACCTCCCCCAACGGTGTTGCGTTGGGCATCGCCGACCGCGTTCCCACTGTCGATATGTGGGGCGCCGGCGTGGGTCTCAACGGGATGATCGGCAAAATTTACGAAGTCCATTTCGCGCTGGCGGTCCCCCTCCTCACGGCCGGCTCCGTCCCGGCGGGTGACACCCAGTTTTATTTCTCTCTGTCCGCCCAGTTTTAACGTTTCCTTTTCGTCACAAGTCCGACACACAAATGTTGCACGACGTAACTTTGTTCCTGCGCAATTCCCGCCTAATAATACCTCCTGTCATGGAGTCGCAACCAAGAAGCATTCTGCCGGCGGTGTTGGGTCTGTTGGCCTGCTCGTGCGGCTTGGCGCGCGCCAATCCACAGGGGCTGATCGTCCAGCACGGCAGCGCCACACTCAGCCAAAGCGCCTCCGCGCTCACCCTCAATGTTTCCCAAAATGCCGTCCTCAATTGGTCCAGCTTCAACATCGCCGCCGGCCAAACCACCACCTTTGTTCAACCCTCCTCCCATTCGGTCGTTTGGAATCAAATCGCCGGCGCAACCCCTTCCCAGATTCTGGGCACCCTCAACGCCAATGGCAATGTCGTGCTCATCAATGCCAGTGGCTTCTATTTCGGCAGCCAGTCGGTCATCAACGTCGGCGGCTTGATCGCCACCGCCGCGCCCGTTCTCCGTTCCACCGCCCCCTCCGCCTCGTTCTGGCAATACGACGGCCCTCCCCCCGCCGCCAGCATCATCAACTACGGCCGCATCAACGCCGCCACCGGCGGCTCCGTCTATTTGATCGCCGACGCCGTCGAAAACAATGGCTCCATCACCGCGCCCGACGGCAAGGTCGGCCTATACGCGGGCAAACAAGTTCTCATCTCCGACCAGCCCGACGGCCGCGGGCTGACGGCGTCGGTCACGTTGCCTGCCGGGTCCGTCGATAACAATGGCCGGATCATTGCCGATGCCGGCGCCATCGCCTTGCAAGCCGATGTTGTCAATCAAAACGGCCTTCTCCAGGCCAACTCCGTTCGCAACCAAAACGGCGTCATCGACCTGGTGGCATCCGATACCGTCGCGCTGGGGACCGCCTCGGTCATCAGCGCCGCCGGCGACCAGGGCGTCAGCGCCGGCGGCTCCGTTTCGATCAAGTCCGCCAACGCGTTTTCCGACCAATCCGGCTCCCTCATCAACGTGAGCGGCGGGGCCGCTGGCGGCAATGGGGGCCAAGTCAACCTCTGCGCTGAAATCATGCCGGGCATTGCCTCCAGAATTGAAGCTTTGGCCTCTCCCGGTTGGACCGGTGGCGGACTGTTTATCGATCCAACGTCCATAACTCTCGGCAATTCTGGAAAAGGAACGGTGGGCGCGGGCGGGACCGTCGGCTACCAGGACGGTTCAGGCACATTGCAACTGAATGTCAACTCTGCTTTCGTCGGTTTCTCCCAAATTGATCTCCAGGCCTCCCAGAACATCACTCTGGCCGTCGGCACCGTTTGGAACCTGGACACCAGCACCGGCATCAGCAGCCCCGGTTGCAAGCTGACGCTGGAAGCGGGTCAGAATATCATCTTTGACAACGCTTCCAGTCTGGTGGCCGGCCCCGGATGGTCGGTGGAACTGGTGGCCGGGCGCAATTTCTCCCAGTCGCTCAGCCCCTCCCCCTCCAACCCCGATCAAACCCCCGGCTTGGCGGGCGTCACCTCGGGCACGGGCGGCATTTACCTCAACGGCGGGCCGCCCAACTCCTCCGGCGTCTATCCCCAGGCCGGCGGCTCGCTCGAATCCGATGACGGCTCCATTGACTTGCGCGCCGGAAAGGAAATCATCGTCGGCACGGGCTACATCCGCACCGATGGCGGCGGCAACATCAGCATCGTCACCGGTTCCGGCAACGTCAACGCCGGCAGCGATCAGACCGCCAACCAATTTACACGCCAGGGGACTATTCCCAATCTCGACGGCGTGGGCGGCATTGCCACCCAGGCCGGCGGCGATGTCGCCATTTCCGCCGGCAATAGTATTGTCAGCACGCTTTCCACAGTCGGTTGCTACGGCGCCGGCGATGTCACTCTTTCCGCCCAGAACAGCATCACCGGCACTTACCAGGTCGTCAACGGCGCCGGCGTCGCCTCGGCCGATTCCGTCGGCACCGCCTCCCTGCCGATCAGCCTGAGTCTGGCCGCGGGGAGTTGGACGGCGACCGCGCGGTACGGGACGGGTAACACGCTGGGCGACATTTTCCTTAACGAAGTCTTTAATCCGAACGGTTCGCTCAATTCCAATCCCCAATCCTACGGCGCCGGGATTGCCTTTCAGTTCAATTACGCCGCCAACGCCTCCGTCACCTTGACCGCCGGCAACAGCGTCAATTTGCTGGGCAGTTCCCTGGCCACCACCACCAGTAATCCGGACCGGCCACCCATCTACCCACCCATCCTCAACATCACGGCCGGCGCTGGCGGAGTCAATCTGGGAAACGACCTCGTGCTTTATCCCGCCGCTGACGCCGCCTTGAACATCACTACCACCGCCGGCGGCTCCCTCGCCAGCACCGGAGGCCTCCTGCACCAGATCGTCATGTCCGACAGCGGCAACCCCGATTACACGACGTTTATTGACGGGCATTCAACGCCGCCGCTGCAAGAGGCCTACGCCGGCACACCGGTGGTCCTCAACATCAACGGCAGCATCGACGATATCTCCCTGCAAATCCCCAAGGAAACCCTCATCAATGTCGGTGGAAACGCCGTCAACTTCTACTTTACCGGCCAAAACTTGTTGCCCGGCGACACTTCCCGCCTCACCGTCACCGGTGATATTATCGACCAGACGGATACCAGTTCGGTGACGGTCCCGACGGCCCCCAATCTCTCCATTTTTGATCCCGACGTTACGGGCAATCCGCTCATTCCCTTGTCGGGAGCCTTGAGCTACAACGCCGCCACCCACCAGTTGACTTTTACCGGGCGGATGACGGCCGACGAACTGACGTTCCTCTTGAACCCGACCGTCGTGGTCGTCGATCAGTACGGCCATATCGTCTATGGTGCCGACGGTCTGCCGGAGACACAGCCGGTGACCTTTGAAAGCGCCAGCATCATCAACCAGCTCTACAACGAAAGCCTCCAGGTGCCCTCCTTTTCGGTCACCGGCGGGGGCATCCTCTTTGGCGGACCGGGCAATTTCATTGTTTCGGCCAACAACATGAATTTGGGCGTGACCGAGGGCATCCGCACCGTCCTGGGGGCCTTGAATCCCGACCTTGGCCTGCTCTATTCCCAGGGCGCAAATTTGCAGTTGACTCTCCAGGGCAACCTCGAAATGACCTCCTCCCAAATCGCCTCCTTCAATGGCGGCTCCATCGCCATCAATGCCGGCGGCAACGTCGATCTGGGCGTCGAGGCGGAGCAATCCACCGACGACACCCCCAAAGGCGTCTATACCGGGCACGGCGGCGATGTCAGCATCACCGCTGACGGCAATATCAACGTCGATGGCTCCCGCGTCGCCGCTTACGATGGCGGCAATGTCACCGTCGATTCCGTCAATGGCAACGTCGATGCCGGCGCCGGCCAGGGCGGCTATTTCCAAATTTACACCATGCAGGACGGCGTCCTGCGCGAAGACACCTTTTTCGGCAGTGGCATCCTCGCCTTGACCGCTCCTGAATCCTCCGCGGTGGTCGGCAACATTTCCATCACCGCCGGCGAAAACATTTCCGCCGATTCCGGCGGCATCGTGCAACTCCCCTTTAACCACAGCGATTCCAAAGCCGCCCTGGTCACTCTGAGCGCGGGCCAGGACATCCTCTCGACCTTGTCGGGTATTGTCGGTGAAAACATCACCATCACCAAGGCCAAGAACGTCATCGGCCTCCTCTTCGCCCAGGAGAATATCAACATCGGCCATGTCACCGGCGCCATTGATGTCACCGCCCTGGCCGGCGGCAACATCGGCATTAGCGATTCCCAATCGGCCACCGTCAGCGGCCAATTGACCGGCGGCGCCGGCGTCAGCGTCGATGTCGGCACCGGCGCCATCACCGCCACCATTATTTCCACCGGCGGAACCACCAGCACGACCGGCGATGCCAGCGGCGCCAAAATCGGCGCCTTCCACGGCGTCGCCTTCCAAGCCGCCGAAAAAACCGTACAGGACGCTGAACAAACCGTCGCCCAGGACATCCAGACAACGCTGGTCGATGACGAAGTCAAGCGCGGCAACAAACGCCCGCTCCTGGCCAAATCAACGGGCCGCGTCACCATCCTCTTGCCCTCAGCTCCTTCTCCCTCTCCTAATCCTAATCCTAATCCTAATCCCAATCTCAAAAAGTGACCCTCTTATGACTACTCTTACCCTGACCCCACTGCTGGCCTCCGGCGCACTCCAGTTCGCTTTCGATAAGGCGACCACCGAAGGCAAAGTCTGCATCGGCTGTTTGATCGTCGTCTCGCTCTTTAGCTGGACGGTGATCATCACCAAGGCCCGGCAGCTCCTGCGCGCGCGCGCCGTGGCCAAGAAGTTCTTCGCCGCCTACCGCTCCACGCGCGATCCTCTGGAGATGTTCCGCAAAGGGGCGGACTTCGACGGCGCGCCCGCCTTCGAGGTCTATCACAATGCCGCCGAGGAATTGTCCTATCATCTCAAGCAAAGCCCGGTCCACGTCAAGGGCCACACCAAAATCAGCCCAACTTCTTTCGATTCGGTCCGCGTCACCCTCGAACGCTCCGTCGGCGCCGAGGCCCTCTCCCTGGAAAAAGGGATGATCGTCCTTTCCACCGCCGTGGCGGGTGGACCCTTCATTGGCTTGCTCGGAACGGTCTGGGGCGTGATGGAAACCTTTTCCGGCATCGCCCGCGCCAACGCCGCCAGCCTCACCGCAATGGCCCCGGGCGTCGCCGGCGCCCTCATCGCCACCGTCGTCGGCCTCTTTGTTGCCATCCCCGCCATGTTTGCCTACAACTTCATGGTGACTTCCATTCGGGGCATCACACAGGAACTGGACAACTTCGCCAGCGAATTCATGACCCAGATCGAGCACAAATATGTCGATACGCGTCCGCTGGCCGAAGAATTGACCGCCGCCTTGCAGGCCGTCGAACGCCGCCAATTCCGCCCCGAACTCGAGGAGTCCTCCATCCCTAACTGAGCCATGAAGAAATACTCCAAATCTGCCCATCATTCTCTGAGCGAGCTGAACATCACCCCGTTGCTCGACCTGGCCTTCGTTCTCCTGGTCATCTTCATCATCACCACCACGCCCATGGTCAACGATCTCAACCTCAATCTCCCCACGGCCGCTCCGCGCCCCAAAGACCCCCCCAAAAAACCCAACTACGTCACCGTCGATGGCGCCGGCAGAATCTTTCTCAATATGAAACCGGTCGATTTGATCGCCCTCCAGCAACTCATGGTCCAACTGCGCGAACAGGACCCCGATCTGAGCGTCGTCGTGCGCGGCGACAGCGCCGTCGGCTATCAGAAAATCATCAACGTCCTGGACGTCTTGCAACAGGCCAACGTCACCAAAGTCGGTCTGGCCACCGAGCCCGTCAGGAGCAAGCTCTAGTCCCGAATGGCCCGCCGCAGAAAAAACTCACCGCGCGTCAATCTCGCCATTGCCACCGCGCTGCACGCGTTGCTCATCGGCCTTGTTTTCCTCTTTGCCGCCCGTGAAGGCATCCTGGGCAAAAAACTCAAGGACATCGCGGTCGTGCTGGTCCCCAAGGAAAAACCGCCTGAGCCGCCCAAGCCTCCGCCCGAGCAGCATATCGAACCGCCCAAGACCGAGGACGTTCCCAAACCCCAAGAGCCGCCCAAACTCGCCCAGGCTCCTCAACAAATCGAGCCTGCGCCTAAAGCCGCTCCGCCTCCTGGCGACATGGCCCCCGTCGCCGCTCCCGCTGCCGTCATCCCCGCCGATTTTTCCTTTGATGACGGCGCCAAACCAGTCGCCACCGGCACCAACGGCCCGATCGGCTACTACAAGAACTTTGCCGAGTACACTCTGAGATCAAACTGGACCCGGCCCGAGGACATCCCCGACGACAACTTTGTTGACATCGTGGAAGTGAGCATCGACCTCTATGGCAATGTGCGCAATTACGCCCTCAAATCCCGCTCGGGCAACCAGCGCTGGGATGACTCCGTGCGCCAGGCCCTGGCTGCGACCAAAACCATCGGCCGCGAGCCACCCCGCGGTTTTCCCCTCAAGTTCGACGTCCGTTTCGACGTCCTTCCCGCCACCGAAACCATCGCGCAGTGACATTTTGGGCGCCTCTTTTGTCGAGTGCGTCGCCAGGGCGCGTAACCGTCGCTAACCCTTTGAGTTGCAACAGGGATTGAGTCGGGACTGAACTCCCGCACGGAGACTTTTTACTCTGGCGGCATGTCGAATATTCAAAGGAGTCAGACCATGCCTTGTCCGTGTCCGTCCGTGTCCGTCCGTGTCCGTCCATGTCCGTCCGTGACCATCCCTGTCCTCACCATTGCCCCACATTCATTCCTCTGACAGACATTCCCTTGCCATTTTCGCAACCGAAACCAGCCCATTCCCCCAATTCCTGTTCAAGGCCATCTCCGTGTCCTCTGCATTGCAATTTCCAAGAACTCTGCATTTTTCGCAAAGTTTTCCCCAGTCTTCGTTTGCTTCGTTTCCTTCTGTGAAATCTTTTGGTTGCGGCTTGCCGCGCTGCGGCTCTGCGCGAGCCATTCCCCGCCCTCAAAAAATCTTCAAAAATTCCGCGCTTTTTCCCCCAGTCGGTTTTTCTCCCTCGTGAAAATGTGATCAACTCCTGCGCGTGAAGGCATGGATGATGCCCTTATCGGGAAAATCGCGGGTCGATCAAGCAGGCGCCCAAACCGCCCGCGCCACCCTTTTCCGTCCCCTTCCTCCCGGCCCGCCGCTTTTGCCAATTTCCCCATATAGAGTTGAAGAGATTCCACCCGCCGCCCCGCCGCCCAACGGCTCCTCCTTCTCCTCAACTTCCCGCTTTGCGCTCATCACTGTGCGCCGCACCCTGCGCTGTGTATGTTCCATCAACCTCTCCTTCAACGCCTTGCGTTCATCGCGCCCGTCGCGGGAAACCTCCGGTCCCGCATCCCAAAAAAATAAGATACTCTTATCCATCCCCGTCGGCATTAGGACAACTTTTGAACTATTAACACTATTTTTTTCTTTTCCCTCATTTTATGAACGACAGACCCCATTCCCTTGACCCCTCTGCGCGCCAATCCGCTCACGCGCCTTAACGCAAAGCCGCAACGCCTCAAAGCCGCCACAACAATTACAATTGACAGATTTTCAATGGCCAATTCCCAATGCCGAATTTACCCCTCTTCAAATCCTTCCCTTGCCTGCCTTCGCGCATTCACCCTGCGCGGCAACACCGCTTTATTTCCCCTATGCGATTGGCCAAATGGCTGGCATGATGCCCCGGTTAAACCGAGCACGATGCAGGACCTCATTTACAAGGCGGACGTGTTGCTGGAGGCGCTGCCCTATTTGCGGCGCTATCGCGGCAAGACCTTCGTCATCAAATACGGCGGCAGTTTTATGGATTCGCCCAATGCTGCCGCTCGCGAAGCCGTGGCCCGCGACATCGTTTTCCTGGCGGCCGCCGGCATCCATCCCGTCGTGGTCCACGGCGGCGGCAAAGCCATCACCCGCGCCATGGAACAGGGCGGACTCAAAGCCACCTTCATCCAGGGCATGAGGGTGACCGATGCCGCCACCGTGCAGGTCGTCGAACGTGTCTTGTCACGCCAGATCAACCCGCAAATCGTCGCCACCATCAATCAACTCGGCGGTCACGCAAAAGGCTTCTCCGGCGCCAACCTCTTCACCGCCCGCAAGCTTTGGCTCGATGACGGCTCCGGCGGCAAAGCAGACGCCGGATTCCTGGGCCAGGTCGCGGCGGTCAAAACCAGGCTGCTGCGCCAATGCTTGCGCTCCGGAACGACGCCAGTCTGCAGCCCCACCGCGCGCGGCAAGGACGGTCGGATTTACAATTGCAACGCCGACGTGGCCGCCGCGCAAACGGCCATTGCCCTGCGCGCCGGCCGGTTGATCTTTATGAGTGACGTCCCGGGCGTCTTGCGCGATCCGCGCGATCCCGCCAGCGTCATTCCTTATTTGCGCGCCTCCGAAATCGCCCAACTCAAGAAATCCGGCGTCATCGACAAAGGCATGATTCCCAAAGCGGACAGCGCGGTGGCCGCGCTGCGCGCGGGCGTGGACAAGGTTTCCCTGGTCGATGGACGCGTCCCGCACGCCATTCTGTTGGAGATTTTCACAAGGGAAGGAATCGGCACCGAACTCATCCCGTGAATGGATTAACTCCACCAAAGGTTGAATCCGCCGCCCAAAACTGACAGAATCACTTCGGATGACACAATGAGAGACATATTGCCAGCCCCTCCGGCCGTGGTGCGTAACCAGGCCCAATCCGTGCTCGATCGGTTCCAAAAGAACGTAATCCCCTCCTACGCGCGCTTTGAACTGGTGCTGGAGCGCGGCCAAGGCTCGTGGCTTTGGGACATCAACGGCAAACGCTACCTGGATTTGGGCGGCGGCATCGCCGTCTGCGCCCTCGGCCACGCCCCCGCGGAAATCACCGAGACGCTCGTCGCCCAGTCGAGGAACCTCATCCATGTCTCCAATCTTTACTACCACCAGCCGCAAGGCCTCCTGGCCGAACAATTGACTCGCCTCATCGGGCCGGGAAAGGTCTTCTTCTGCAACAGCGGCGGCGAAGCCTGCGAAGGGCTTTTCAAGCTCGCCCGCAAATTTGGCCACGATCAGGGGCGCTTCGAGATTCTGACCGCGGTGAATTCCTTTCATGGCCGCACCCTGGCGGGGATTTCGGCCACCGGCCAGCCCAAGGTCAAGAAGGGCTTCGAGCCGATGGTCCCGGGCTTTCGCCATCTTCCGTTCAACGATCTGGACGCCGCCCGCGCCGCGCTCTCGCCCGCCACGGTCGCGATCCTCATCGAAGGCGTCCAGGGTGAAGGCGGCGTGACGGCCGCTACCGCGCAATACTTGCTGGGCCTGCGTCGCTTGTGCGACGAGAAAAATCTCCTTTTCCTCATGGACGAGGTGCAATGCGGCCATTTCCGAACCGGGCGATTCCAAAGTTTCCAGCGCATCCTCGAGGACGCCGGGGAGAAGGCGGCCGGCTTTTTGCCCGACGGCGTCGCCATGGCCAAGTCCCTCGGCGGCGGTATTCCGATGGGCGCCTTTTGGGTGCGCCAGCCGTACGCCGACTTGCTCGGCGCCGGCACGCATGGCAGCACCTTCGGCGGTTCGCCTCTCGCCTGCGCCGTCGCCTTGACAATCTTGCGGGTGATCGAACGCGATAATCTGGCTGGAAACGCGCGCGCCGTGGGTGCTTTTCTTCTGGACGAACTGGCTCGCGTCGCGAAAAAATTCCCCTCCGTCGTCCACCAGGTTCGGGGTTTGGGTTTGATGATCGGCCTGGAGTTGGCCGACAACATCCCCGCTTTTGCCGGCAGCGACAAGCCGGCCGCGGTGCAATTTGTCCGGGCGCTGCATCAGGCCGGCTTGCTGGCCATTCCCGCCGGGGCGAACGTCATTCGCCTTTTGCCCGCTCTGAATCTGCCGCACGCGGAGGCCGCCGAAGGCGCCCGCCTCATCGAATCGGTTGTCCGCCAGCTTTCGCTATGAAACACCTATTGAGTTTGGAACAAATGTCCCGCCAGGACATCACCCGCATCCTGGACGCCAGCGTGACGATGAAGCAGCAGCGCAGGCACCATCCCTCCCTGCCCCTGGCTGGCAAAATCTGGGCGCTCCTCTTTGCCAAATCCTCCACCCGCACACGCGTTTCCTTTGAAGTCGGCATCCGCGAATTGGGCGGCCAGGCGATGTTCCTCAGCGCGGCGGAAATCCAGCTCGGCCGGGGCGAACCGATCAAGGACACCGCCCGCGTGCTGGGCCGCATGGTGGACGGCGCCGTCATCCGCACCTTCGCGCAACGCGACGTCGAGGAGTTCGCCCAATACGCGGGCATTCCGACAATCAACGCCCTGACCGACGACGAGCACCCGTGCCAGATTCTGACCGACATCTTCACCTACCAGGAAAAACGCGGGCCTATTGCGGGCAAGTGCGTGGTTTTCATTGGCGACGGCGCCTGCAATGTTTCCGCCTCCTGGATTTTCGCCGCCGCCAAACTCGACTTTGAACTGCGCATTGCCGCGCCGCCGAAATTTCAGCCCCCGCCCGATCTGCTGCGCCGGGCCAATGGACATATTATCGTGACAGAGGACGTGCGCAACGCGGCGCGCGGGGCTGACCTGCTCTACACGGACGTGTGGGTTTCGATGGGCAAGGAGGCCGAGTCCGCCGAACGCATGGCCCTGTTGGCCGGCTACCAGATCAACCAGGCTCTGGTCGCATTGGCCAAACCCGACGCGCTGGTCATGCATTGCCTGCCGGCCTATCGCGGCAAAGAGATTGACGAGGCCACCTTCGAGGCCCACGCCGGCACCATCTTCGACCAGGCCGAAAACCGGCTCCATTGCCAGAAGGCCATCATCCAATGGCTGGTGTGTTGACCGGTGCCTGGAGTTGGACGGCTCGCCCGCGCCTCAGCCCACCGGGGTGGACCGCTCGCTGGCGGGCGGAACAAGGTGCAGTTGCATTTGCCGGCCAAACCACTGCTCAAACGCCGCCACCTGCCGCTGTTCCCGCATTCGGACCAGGTAGGCCGGAAGCTCCTGCCGCATCTTTTCCTCATCCACCGGCAGCCTCGACTTGACACAAACCACGTAGCCCCCTTCGGCCGTCGTCATGAATTTCGAACACTGGCCGGCAGCCAGGTTGAAAACCGTGCTTTGCAGTTGCTGATATTCGCTCTTGTCCGAAAACTCCGGGATCGACGGCGTGTTGAGCGAAAAGGTCGTCAGAATTTGCGGCCGCGCCTTCTCGTCCGCGCAAACTTCATCGAACGTCTTGCCCTGAACCGCCCCCGCTTGCAGCGCGGTGGCAAACTTCTCGCCCGCCGCCTTGGCCAGTTCCAGCGCCTTGTCCCGTCGATAATCCGCCACCACCTTGTCATGCACCTGCGCCAATGTCTGCAATTGACTGGGAATCTGCCGGCGCAGCCCCACGACATACACCGCGTTCTCGCCGATCAGCGGCGACGGCGCGTAGAGCAGCGAGCGTTCCTTGTCGTCGGGATCGTTCTCCCGCAATGAAAACAGGATGCGCAGCGTCCGCGGATCGACCACGATGTTCGTGCAGCCGGTCTTTTCGTCGAATGGCTCCGTTGTATTGACAACAAGCCCTTTGGCCTTGGCCAGCTTCTCCATGTCCGACGTCGTATAGGGATGATCGTCGTCGTGGCCCTCGGCCAGCGCGATCAGGAAGGCATTGGCGTCCTTTTTGGCCTCGATCCTCAAGGCCGTGTATTGGCGTATTTGTTTGCGGATGACGGCCGCCGCCGCCTCGGGGCTGAGCACGTTGGTCCCCGTTTCGTCCTTGAACGTCTCCGGGCCTTGCTGGTGATAGATTTGGTCGATCCGCTCGTCCAGGTTGGTCCCCAGCGTCTTGTCCGCACGGGCAAGGTAATTGCTCGCATCATACTCGATGTAGTTGACTTGCACCCGGTCCGGCAGCCGGTAATCGGCCTGGTGCTTGGTGTAATATTCCTCCAGCTCCTGCTCCGTCGGCGCCGTCAGCGCGTAGTAATTGGTCGTCGGGAAGGAAACCATCTCGGTCACCATCGGCTCGTTCTCCCGGCGATAAAAGAACTTCGCCTCGTCCGCCGTGATGAGCTTGCCGCTCATGCCGAAGAGGGCCACCAGGTATTCCTGGCCCGCTTGATGCCCGACAAACCGGTCAAAATCCTCCAGCGTCAATCCCCCTTTTCTCCCCAAGTCGTTGACAATGAAATCCTGGAATCTGTCCGCGGGCATTGCTTGGTCGGGCCGCAGGCCCAGCAGTTGTTTGGTCAGCCGCGCCTTGGCTTCGGTCGTGACATTGATATGGTACTCCTTCAATTCGGCATCCAGCAGCAAACGCTGCTCGGCGAACTGTTCAACCTGTTTCTTGGCCTGTTCGCTTTCCGGCCATTGATTATAGCGCAGCCGGAAAAACAGGTCTCCCTCCCGCTGCGCGGCCGCGAACTGCTCGCGCGTCACCGGTTCCCCGTTGACCGTGCCCAGGTCGGCCTCGCCGGTGAACTCGTGCTGGCCGCTGTACCGGCGCGAGGGCGAGAGATAAGTGGTAAAGGAAATAATCGTGGCGACGATGATGATCATCCAGAGCCACTGTTGATGCCGGCGGATTGTGCCAATCATAAAACATTCATTAAGTTTACACCGCGCGGACTCGGGCGGCCTTGCGCGCCCAAGGTCAAACGCGAATTCCCATCATACCGCCACATCCGCCCCGCGCAAGACCGGAAATCGCCATAAGTTTGATTTAAACGCATATTCTTTGGCGCATCTCTATCTTCGTAAAGGTCTCAAAGACTGAGTTCCAATAACCAATGACAGATTCTCAATGACAATTTCTCAATCGAGAAGTCCAAAACTCCCATGACCCCCGCGCCTTTTCCGCCTCCGGCGCCGTCCCAACCGCCCTCAGCTTTGCAACCCACCCGGCGCCATCGGCATCGAGCGCAGCCGGATGGCCGACGCGTTGAAAATGGCGTTCCCAACGGCCGGGGCAATGCAAATGATCGGGGTCTCTCCCGCCCCGGCGGAGGCCACATCCTTGCGGTCGATCAACACCACCTCGATCTTTGGCAAATCGCTGAAACGCGGCACCCGGTAGTCGGTCAGGGTGCCGTTGGTCACCATCCCGTTCTCAAATTCAATGGCCTCGAATAGCGCCCCGCCCAATCCCATCATCAACGCCCCTTCCAACTGGTTCTTGAGATGATTCGGGTTGGTGACCGCCCCGCAATCAAAGGCGCTCACCGCCCTCACCACTTTGATGTCCCCGCTCTCCTTGTCCGTCACCACCTCGGCGCACGTCGCCAGATAGGAGCCTTTCTCGGTGCCCGCGGCCAAACCAAAACCGCGTCCGCCGCCGCCTTTGGCCGCGCGCCAGCCAAACGCCTCCGCTGCCGCCTCCAATACCGCCCGCAAGCGGGCGTCCTTGAGATTCTTCAGGCGGAAGTCCAGCGGGTCCATGCTGACCGCGTGGGCCAATTCATCGATATGCGACTCGCGGGCGAAGTGGTTGGCCGTGGCCGCCAGGGCACGATAGGAGCCTTGGCGCAACGGAGAACGTGTGGAGTGGACCTGGCAGTTTTGGTTCGCCACCTCGTAGGGGCTGCGCAGCCCCGAACCGCCGGAGTTGTAATTGTGAAACTCCCACGCCGTGATCGTCCCGTCTTCCTTCACGCCGCTGATGATGTCAATCACCCCGGCGGGCCGGAAGTAGGCCCATGAAAATTCTTCTTGTCTTGTCCAGACCACCTTCACGGGCTTGCCCGCCGCCTTCGCCAGCCTCGCCGCCTCCACCGCCGCCTCGCCGGTGTGCTTGCCCCCGTAACCCGCCCCGGTATCCGGCACGATCACGCGCACCTTCTCCTCGCCGATCCCAAAGGTCCCCGCCAACTCGCTCCTCACGCCAAAGGGACGTTGCGACCCGGTCCAGACCGTCAGCTTGTCGCCCTCCCATTGCGCCGCCGCCGCGCGCGGCTCCATCGGAGTATGGGCGATGTAGGCGATCGTGTAGGTCGCCTGCAGCTTGTGGGCCGCGGCCTTCAACCCTTCCTCGATCGATCCCGTCTGTTCACCGCCGCCGCGCCCCTCCCCGCGTCCGCCCCCTTCGGTGACATTGTTGCGCAGGTAATCGAAAAGCCCGGCGCTGGACGGCTGCGGTTTAACCGTCCATTTCGCGCGGATGGCGTTAAGGGCGTGTTCCGCGCTCAATGCGTCCGGCGCCGTCACCCCGATGAAATCGCCGTCATGCACGACGGTTACTCCCGGCATCTGCTCCGCCGCGCGCGTATCGATGGATTCCAGCGCCGCGTTATATGCGGATGGCCGCAATACCCGGCCGTGCAACATGCCGGGCAACCGCGTATCGGACGCGTACTTGTGTTTGCCGGTCACAAACTCCCGGCCATCAATCTTCGGGACCGATGTTCCCGCAATCTTCCACTCCGCCGCCGGCGTCACGGGTGCGTCGTCGCCAACGGTTTTGACCAGCTTTTGCCCCTTGGTCAATTCGCCATAGTTGACAGATTCGGTCGTTCCGGTCTTGGAGATTCTGCCGCCGGCCGCCGTCAACGAGGCGCGGTCGGCCTTGAAATGATCCGCCGCCAGGTCCAGCAGCGCTCCGCGCGCCGCCGCGCCCATCCGATGCAAACGCGAGGCCATTTGCGGTGTGGTCTGGCTCCCGAAGGTGCCCATGTCAAAGGGCGTCAATTGCGTGTCCGCCATCACCAGCTTGATGGAGCCTACGGGCGCGTGCAACTCCTCGGCGACCGCCTGGGTAAGCGACGTGCGGATATTCTGGCCGACTTCGGCCTTGCCGGTGAAAACGGTAATCGTGCCGTCTTCACCAATGTGCAGCCAGGCGTTGATGTCGGCGGGGGCTTGTTCGCCGCGCCCCCCGCGCCTGCGGCCCTCGCCGGATTCCTGGGCCAGCGCGGGCCCGGCCACGCACAGCACCACCAACCCGCCGCCCAGTACCTTGAAAAACTGGCGCCGATTCACCGCAAATCGATACCGGCGCGGTTCCGCCAGTTCGTAACGCTCCACCTCCGGCAAATACTCGCTCGTCTGGCTCATGGCGTCCCTCCTTGGGCTGCTTTGGCCGCCTCCCGGATCGCCGCCACAATCCGTTGATACACCCCGCAACGGCATACGTTCCCATCCATAAAACGCACAATTTCAGCCTCCGACAAATTCCGCCGCTTGCGCAACAGGGCCACGCCGGACATGATCATCCCGCTGGTACAATAGCCGCATTGGAAGGCGTCATATTTGAGAAAGGCCTCTTGCAGCGGGTGGAGTTGGCCGTTCTGTTCCACACTTTCTATCGTGAGAACTTTGCGCTGGCCGACGCTTCCAATAGGCAGTTGACACGAGCGGATCGGAGCGCCATCCACCAAGACCGTGCATGCGCCGCACCGGCCCTCCCCGCATCCGAATTTAGTCCCCGTCAGTTCGAGATCATCGCGCAGCACGCTTAACAGAGTCCGCTCGCCGTCCGCGTCAATCGGCGTGTCCCTATTGTTGACGTTCAGTTGTGTGACTTTCGGCATAACCTTTGTTGTCGGGTTGGCCTGGGCGTCAGCCACGGTCGCATAAACTGCCGGCTGAGGCCAGCGCCATTTTGCCTTTATTCGCGTTGGTACGTTCCCATCAACTCCCCTTGCGCCAGGATATGCCCCGTCATCGCCTGGAGAAGTTGCTCCTTCGTCGGAGCCCCTTCCAGCGACAGCCGGACATCGAGTGCGTACAGTTTGAAGAAATACCGGTGCGCGCCTCCCGGCGGGGGACACGGCCCGCCGTAGCCGATATTGCGAAAACTGTTCCTCCCCTGTCTCGCCCCGTTGCCCAGCGCCGCCGATTTCGGCGTCCGCTCCGCCAGCGACACCGCGTCCGCCGGCAGATTGTACAGAACCCAATGCACCCACGTTCCCCCCGGCGCGTCCGGGTCGTCGCAGATGAGGGCGAAGCTTTTCGTATTGGCGGGCGCGCTCTCCCATTTCAGCGCCGGCGAGATGTCCGCCCCCTGGCAGGTGTGGCGGGATGGAATCGCACGGCCCTGCGCGAATGCGTCGCTGGAAACGGTCAGTTTGGCCGGTTGGCCCGCGGTTGCGGACACGCATCCCGCGCCCAGGCAACTCAAAACAATCATCATGCAGTTCATAGTTTTCTCCTCTTTTGCTGCGCCCCAGAATAGCACAACCCCTCGACCCGCAAAACGCTAATCTTCCTTCTCCTATTTCGCCGGGCGCATCTCGTCACTGCCACCATTCCATCACGGTTGCGGTGCCTCGCTTTGGGTAGCGCGACCCGTCTCGGTCGCCGTGGCTGGCGTCCCGCCAGCCACATCTTCGGTCCCACGTATTCGCATTCCCATGGTAGTCGTATCGAGATGCGCCCTTTTCGCCGGCGGCATTCGACTTTTTTTCGCGGCTTGCAATTCTCAGGCGCCTCGCCCAATTTGTCCCGCAACATGAATAAACAGCTCATTCTTTCACGGTCTTCCCGCCGTCAGTTCATCAAATACGGCGCGCTGGCCGCGGGCGGCGCGGCGTTGACCGGCCCCTATCTGCTGCGCGGGCAGAATCTCAACAGCAAATTGAACATCGCCCAAATCGGATGCGCCGGCAAAGGCGGCAGCGACGCCCAATGCAATTACAGCGCCGGCGAAACCCTCGCCGCGTTGTGCGATGTCAACGCCAACGCCCTCAACGGCCTGGCCCACCAACTGCCGGGCGCCAAGACCTACAAGGATTACCGCGAGCTCTTTGACAAAGAGAAGAGCATTGACGCCGTCGATATCGCTACCCCC
Source organism: Verrucomicrobiota bacterium (assembly GCA_049517295.1). Taxonomy (GTDB): domain Bacteria; phylum Verrucomicrobiota; class Verrucomicrobiia; order Limisphaerales; family Palsa-1400; genus JBEKSF01. Next base: position 9,724 of record JBEKSF010000024.1, on the reverse strand, counting down.
GACCACATGCACGCCGTCATCGCGGCAACGGCCATCAAGCTGGGCAAACACGTCTATTGCCAAAAACCCCTCACTCACGACGTTTTTGAGGCCCGCACCTTGCGCGAACTGGCTCGCAAATACAAAGTCGCCACCCAAATGGGCAACCAGGGCAGCGCCTCCGACAGCTTGCGCCGCGCCGTCGAGATTGTCCAAGCCGGGGTCATCGGCCCGGTCCACGAGGCCTACGTCTGGACCAACCGCCCAATATGGCCCCAGGGTATGGACCGTCCGCCCGGAGCCGATCCCGTCCCGTCTCAGTTGGAGTGGGACCTGTGGCTGGGCACCGCCCCGGAGCGTCCCTTTAAGTCCTTCTGGCCCACGCCCCAGAACATGATGGAACAACAACGCCGCCAGGTCCCCGTTTACCAGCCCTTCGTCTGGCGCGGCTGGCTTGATTTTGGCACCGGCGCCTTGGGCGACATGGCCTGCCACACCGTCAACTGGCCCTTCCGTTCCCTCAACCTCGGTTACCCGACCGAAATCGAAGCCACTTCTTCCGGCATCAACTCCGAAATGTATCCCACCAGTTCGCGCATTCGCTTCCAATTCCCGGCCCGCGAGTCCATGCCCCCCGTCACTCTGCACTGGTCCGATGGCGGCAACAAACCGGCCGCCGACGTCACAGCCGACGTCGAGGCCATGTTGGGACAACTCTCCAACAGCGGCTGCATCATGGTCGGTGAGAAAGGAACCATCTTCTCCCCGGACGACGGCGACCAGGATTTGCGCGCCTTCATCAAGCTCAAAGGCGACCGCGAAATGGTCGGGGTTCAGAATCACGACGCCGTCAAGGCGATTCCGCAAAAAATCCCGCGCAACTCCCACACCGGGGCGCCCGACGAACGTCAGCACCTGGAATGGCTCCAGGCCTGCAAAGACGGCAAGTTCGACGTGCCGTACTCCAATTTCGACATCGCCGCCTACCTGACCGAAATCATCCTCCTGGGCTGCGTGGCGTTGCGGGTGGGCAAAAAACTCGAATGGGACGGCCCGGCCATGACGGCGAAAAACGCTCCCGAAGCCGCAAACGTCGTCAAGCGCCATTATCGCAAAGGGTGGGATCTCTAACGCGGGCCGCGCAGTTCTTGTTAATTACTCTTCCGCGGTGACCGTGCTTCGGACTTCGCCCGCCTCGAGCTTTGTTCTCAGCTTCTGCCCGGGTCGCGTCTCATGGGCGTCCCGGAGAATCCGGCCGCTCGCCGCGTCGAGAGTGATGGAATAGCCGCGCGCCAGCACTTGTTCGGGACCCAGCAGACGCAGACGGGCGGCGAGGGAGTCGCACCGATGGCGCAGGGACCGCAACTGCCGCTCCAGATGTTCGCGCAGGCGGCGGCGGGTTTGACCGAGCAACTCGCGGCGTTGCGCCAAAACCCGCTCCGGTCGCAACCGGCCCAGCCGCAGCCGCAGGTTGTCCGATGCCAGCGTCCGCATTTCCAGTTCCTGCCGCAAAAGCCGGGACAATGTCGTTTGCAGATCGTCCAGCCGTTGCAACCGCCGTTGCATTTGGCGCCGCGGATGCAGCGCCTGCCAGCGCTGGAACATCTGATGAAGATGACGCTGCTCGGCCACCAGACGGCGGCGCGCCGCCTCCCGCATTTGTTCCCGCGCCCCGCCGATCCATTTCCAACCCGAAAAAACATCCTCCGTCAGTATCTCCGCCGCCGCGCTGGGCGTGGCCGCCCGAAGATCCGCCACAAAATCGCTGATCGTGAAATCAATCTCGTGCCCAACGGCCGAAACGACCGGCAGCGCCGAATTGAAAATGGCGCGGGCGACAATCTCCTCGTTGAACGCCCAGAGGTCTTCCAAACTCCCGCCCCCGCGCGTGATCAATATCACGTCCAGTCCGCCCTCGGGGGTTTGCGACCATTGATTCAACAACGCGATGCCGGCCGCAATCTCCGAGGCCGCCGCCGCCCCTTGCACCGCGCTGGCCGCCAGGATGAATTCCAGCGCCGGATTGCGCCGTTGCGCCACGTGCAGCACGTCCCGCACGGCGGCGCCGGTCGGAGAGGTCACCAGCCCGATCTTCCGCGGAAAGCGCGGCAGCGGCCTTTTGCGCGCGGTGTCAAACAGGCCCTCGGCGGCCAGCCGTTGCTTGAGTTTCTCAAACGCCGCCTGCAACGCCCCCACGCCTTGCGCTTCGACTCCCACGACGTGCAATTGATACTGGCCGCGCGCCTCATACACCGTCAGGTCGCCTTGCAGTATCACTTTCTGCCCGTCGCGCAACGATTCCCGCCCGGCGACGGGATCGTTGCGGAACACAACGCAATTGAGCTGTGCCCCCGCGTCCTTGAGCGTGAAATAAACATGGCCGGAGCTTTGCGCGCGGCAATTGGCGATCTCCCCGCTCACCCACAAGTGCCCCAGGTTCTTCTCCAGCAGGCGCCGCACTTCGGTGGTCAATTCGCTGACGGAGAAGACCCGCCGCAACGCTTCCTTGGGAAAGAGTTCGCCCCCGAAATCCCATTGCGATGTGACCGCCTTGGGCATTCAGTCTAGTGGTTCGGAAATCCGGCGAATGGACAGCGCGCGCCCCGACGCGGGATCAATCTCGATGACCGCCCCTTGCAGGTGGATTCGTCCGCTGGCCACTCCGAATTTTTGGGGCGTATTGGTGCAAAACCGCTGGATGATCGGCTCGATCTCACGCCCCAGCACGCTCTCGTGCGGCCCGGTGAACCCGGCGTCTGTCAAATACGCCGTGCCCCCGGGGAAAATCTGTTCGTCGGCCGTTTGCACGTGCGTGTGCGTGCCCACCACCGCGCTCACCTGCCCATCGAGCATTCGGGCCAGCGCGATCTTTTCCGACGTCGCCTCCGCGTGCATATCCACAAATATGACCTTGGTCATCTGCCGCAACCGGGCTACCTCCACTTTGGCGCACAGAAACGGATTCTCCAGCGGCTGCATAAACGTGCGCCCTTGCAGATTCAGCACGGCCACGGGCGGCGCAGTCTCCGACCGCCACACCGTGCTCCCCTGCCCGATGGTGCCGGGCGGATAATTGAAGGGGCGAAGAAACCGCGCTTCGGTTTGCAGGAGCATGCTCACTTCCTTATGGTCCCAAAGATGGTCGCCGCTGGTGATCACATCCACCCCCGCGTCCAGGATTTCCTGCGCCGTGTTCATTGTGATCCCCGCCCCGCCCGCCGAATTCTCGCCATTGGCAATGACCACATCGACCCTATGGGCCTGCCGGACTTTTGGAAGCAAGTGTCGCAGTGCGTGCCGTCCCGGTTCCCCGACAATATCGCCGACGAAAAGAAGGTTCACACCACCCAGCTTAACCAGCCGATGCGCCGTGGCAAGTTTAAGACATTCGGCCTTCCCGACTGTGCCTTGATTGAGTCAGAGCAGCAGGAGGCTCGGGAGGGGCGAGCGCCTGCGAGCCCCTGATTTCAACTTGGCTCGTGCCAGTCCAACACGTTCATCTCTCCCTGATACGGCCAATTCTCCGGCCGGCTGACCATTCCCGCTTTGATCGGGTTTTCCCAAAGATAAAGCCACTTCTGATGGTAGCTTTCTCCACTGCGCAGACGGCGGTCAAAAAAATCGCGCTGCCAAATTGGCGTTTCGTCCCGATGCGGCCAACGCCGGGTCACTTGACTGCGCCAGAAGCGCGCCCATGATTCAATGGGTGTCGCGGGCCAGGTCGATGGCGCGCAAAACAGGTGTAGATGATCGGGCATGACGACCCAGCGGCCCACCCGCCAGTGATCGGCCCGGCGCCAGCAGTCCAGCAGCAAGGCCACAATTTCAGGCCGCGCCAACAGGGGCCGGCGTTTTTCGGCGCACATGGTCAAGAAGATCACGGTAGTTTGATTGGCAAACTCCAAGGGCGCAAGATGAGGCAGGTGTTGGCGACCAGGATCGGCACGACTGAAACACATGGGCAACATGTTATCGCCAAGGCTCGGAAGAAACCAGGTCATATCAGGGACTCGCAGGCGCTCGCCCCTCCCGGAAATCTTGCGGAGATTCTTTCCAATCCCGCGGCCCATTGGCTGCGCTGATTAAGCTCATTCACTTTGCGCTGGCCAAAGCGCCCGTTTGTTCCCACATTCCAGTCAAGTCATGTCGCCGGCGCCAGTCATTCAAACCGAGGGCCTTACAAAAATCTACGGCCGCCAGCGCGCTTTGGATAACGTCTCCCTCACCGTTTCCCCCGGTTCGGTCGGCCTGCTCGGCCCCAACGGCGCCGGCAAAACCACCTTCATGAAATGCCTCCTCCAGTTGCAGCCCATCTCCCTCGGCTCCGCCCGCCTCCTCGGACGAGAGGTCGGACGCGAAGGACGTGAGATTCGCAAACGCGTCGGCTTCGCCCCGGAGGAAAACTGCCATATCCCAGGCATGGCCGGTTGCGAATACGCCACTTATTGCGCCCAACTCAGCGGCCTCCCCTTTCAAGCCGCTCGCCAGCGCGCCCACGAAATGCTCGATTTCGTCGGCCTCGGCCAGGAACGCTACCGAAAGGTGGACACCTACTCGACGGGCCTCAAACAGCGTCTCAAACTCGCCCAGGCCATCGTGCATGACCCGGAAATTGTTTTCCTGGACGAGCCTACCAACGGGCTGGACCCCAAAGGCCAGGCCCAAATCCTGGAACTGGTGGAAAGTTTGTGGCGCGTTTACGGCATCACCGTCATTCTCTCCTCGCACATGCTGCGCGATGTCGAACGCGTCTGCGGTCAGATCATCATTATCGCCCGCGGCCGCGTCCTCGTTCATGACAGCCTGGAGAACCTCAAGGCCCGCAAGCGCGGCGCCGCCGAAGTCGTGCTCGCCCGCGGACACGCCGAGTTGCAGGCCGCCTGCGAACAGAAAAACTGGCCGTGCGAATTGCTCCCCAACGGCCACCTCCGCATCGAGCATCGCTCTGATTCCCTCAATCCCTTGCTGATGCTGATGAACGAATTGAATGTGCCCCCGCTGGAGATCATTCCCAGCCCCAACGCCCTGGAAGAAACCTTCGTCCAAGCCCTGGAGATTTCCCATGCCGCTGCATGACGCCCATTACAAGCACTGGGATGGCCCCCACCGCGGTATCTGGGCCCGCCGTTGGGTCATCGCGCAAAACGGCCTCGCCTCCTGCCTCCAAAACAAGGCCATGCGCAGCCTCGTCGCTGTGTGCTGGATCGCCGGCCTGGCCATGGCCGCCCTGCTGTTTCTGCTCGGTCAACTCTTGGTCCCCGACAGCATCCTGTCTCTGTCGCTATCGCAATTGAATTCCCCTCTCCAAGCCTTTGCCCGGATGCTGACCAGTTGGCTGGAGGACCATCCCGAAATCTCCGTTAGCACCTCCCAGAACCTCCTCTTTTATCTCTTCAACCTCTATGCAATGCCCCTGAGCATTTTTGCCCTCGGCATGGCCATTCCCATGCTCATCACCCGGGATCTGGCCAGCAACGCCATTCTCATCTACTCCTCCAAAGCCGTCACCCGCGGCGATTATCTCCTGGGCAAATTCTGCACCGCCCTTGGATTGATGACCCTGACCTGGCTGGGACCGGTTTGCGCTGCGTGGTTCCTCGGCAATCTGCTGGCGCCAGATTGGCGCTTCTTCTGGCACGCCCGCGCACCGCTCTTTCACTCCCTGCTCTTTATCCTGACATCGATGTTTGTCCTCAGCGCCCTGGCGCTGGGCGTCTCGGCGGTTTCCAGCAGGGAAAAATCAACGCCGGCTATCTGGTACATCTGGTGGATCCTGGGCGGAGTCCTCCAGCCCATCGCCATGAATACCAAACCCTGGTTGCAGCACCTGAGTTTCAGTTACAATTTGCACCAGATCGCTGTGGCCACTTTCCGCCTCGGCAACGATCTCAAGACCGCCCAGGACAACGTCCCCATTCTGGGTGAGATGCTTCGCAACATCCGCCCCGCCACCCGCGACGCCTTGAACGCCCCCACCGTCCATGGTGCCTTGGTCGGCCTGCTGCTCATGCTCGTCGTCGCCGCCCTCATTATCCGCAAACGAGTCGCCCCGCAATGACACCCATCATTCAAGCCATCGAATTGAGCCGCTGGTACGGCATTGTCATGGGGCTGAACAACGTCACCTTCCAGGTCGAGCCTGGCCTCACCGGCCTGGTCGGCCCCAATGGCGCGGGCAAAAGCACCTTGATTCAAATTGTCACCGGCCAGCTCAAACCCAGCTCCGGCCAACTCACCGTCTTTGGACAGGCGCCATGGAACAATCCTCCCCTCCTGTGCCGCCTCGGCTATTGCCCCGAAGGCGAGGCCGTGCCCAGGGAACTCCGCCCCATGGATTGGCTGCGCGGCCTGGCGCTGCTCTCGGGCGTTCCGCCGTCGGAAACCGCGGCCCGCGCCGAGGCCATTTTGGACCGGGTCAAGTTGCCCCGCGAGCACTGGTCCAAACGCATGGGCCAATTCTCCAAGGGCATGAAACAGCGTGTCAAACTCGGCCAGGGCCTCTTGCACCAGCCCGACCTCCTGGTCCTGGACGAGCCGATGAACGGCCTGGACCCCATGGGCCGCCAGGAAATGGCCCAAACCTTGAAGGAACTGGCCGACACCGGCGTCAGTGTCGTCATCTCCAGCCATATCCTGGCCGAACTGGAGGCCCTCTGCAAAAACATCCTTCTCCTCAATTGGGGCCGCATCCTCGCCTCAGGCAGTCAAAAAGAAATCCGCGCCGACATCAAAAACTGGTCCGAGGAATTGGAAATCGAGTGCGACGCCCCGGAGTCCCTCGCACGCCACCTCTTCGACGCCGGCGTCCTCGCCGGCTTCGATCTCGATGCCGAAAAGGGCCTCTTGCGCATCCGCGTCAAGGACGCCGCCTCCTTCTACGAGCAATGGACGCGCCTGCTGCTGGACAGCCACATCACCGTGCAAGGCATCCGCAGCCGCAGCCGTTCGCTGCAAAATATATATGATAAGGTGACCGCATGATCGAAAGCTCCCCCGCCTCCCTCGCGCCCGCGGTCGCCGCCCGCCCGCTCCCCGGCTTTTTTGCCGCGTTGCGCGGCGTCTGGCTGTTGAGCTGGCGCGCGCAATTGGCCTGGCGGCGCCTGCCTAGCCGCCTGGGCGCGTTGCTGGTGCTGCCGGCCCTCATTTACATCACCACCCAGTCCCCCGAAAGTTGGGCCCGCGGGCGGATGTCCTTGGGACGCCCCGACTCGCAATTGCTTTCCTTCTACCGGCGCCTGGACCGGGCTTCCATTCCGATTCAGCCGCCTCAGAAGTCCGCCCTGGCCTCAATCATGCTCTCCGAATACCGCCAGGCTCAGAGATCGTGGGAGGACCGGCCCGACGAAAGCGCCGACGCCCGCCGCCAGCGCCTCAAGCAGCACATCGACGCCTGCGGCGACGCCATTCTGGCCCGCGCCAAAACCCAACTCGACGACCGGCAGTTCGCCCAATTTCAAACCTGGGAAGAAAGAAACCGCGCCGATACCCTCAAGCGCCTGAGCGAAACCCCAACCGGTTGGGGGCGCACGGCCCCATTTTATCATTGGTTGGTGGACTTTTACCTCCTCATCATCCTCCCGCTGGCCTGCGTGCGCGGTTGCGGCCCCCTCGTCCGCGATGAATTGCAGGCCGACACTCTCGGCTTTCTCATCACCCGCCCCGTGAGCCGCGCCCGCCTCCTCATCGCCATGTACCTCTCTCAAGTCGCCTGGCTGGAGATTCTGCTGCTGGTCGAATTGCTCCTGCTTTTTGCCGCCGGCGCGGCGCGTGGAATTCCTGCTTTAGGCGCGTTGCTCCCGCTGCTGATGGCCGTCCAGTTCTTGTCCATCCCCGCCTGGAGCGCCTTGGGCTTGCTCTTGGGCCAGATCACCACTCGCTACATGGCCACCGCCCTCATTTACGGCGCCGTCGTCGAAATGGGCATCGGCCGCATCCCCACCAACATCAATACTCTCTCTCTCATGCGCCATATTAAGACACTTCTGTCTCAAAATGCGACGCTCCAGGGCATATTCGACTGGCAGACTGGCGGCACGATTACGGCGCTATGCGCCCTGGTCCTGGCGCCGCTGATTTTCCTCTCCGTTGCCGCCCTCCTGTTCAGTTTCATCGAATACCATCACGCCGCCGAAATGCAGAAGTGATTTCGCCCCCCTGCCCCGCATTAGACTACTGCCTGCCCTTCAACGAGATCGGCCACGGCACAAGTATCATTCCCGCGACCAAAACCGCGATAACCGACGGCGTCGCCGTCGAGCTCGCGTCCGGGCCGAAGTGCCGATAAATGAAACCAATTAGAATCGCCAGTCCAATGAACTGGACCACCGCCGCTGCTCCCCCGCAATGACGCTTGCTTGGTGTCATACTCTCTCTGAAAGCAGCATCAATCGCGCCACCACGACACCATCGGGGTTGATCGGTGGCCAAAATAAATTTTCAAAAAACTGCGTTTTTTCCCCCAGTCGGTTTTTTCCCTGGGTGAAAATGTGATCAACTCGGGCGCGTGAGCACGAATTTGTTCATCGCTCGGAAGCGTTTTCCGGGCCGCAACTGCCGCCGCCCTTGCCGCGCCGCGCCTTCCATTGTCGCCGCAATCCTCACTCCGCGTTCCCATGAGCCTGTCGCGGACTTCGACGCAACGACGCAGGAGCACAAAATTACAAATGACAAATTTTCGATTTTCAATTCCCAATATCTTGGTTCGCTCCTGTTCAAAGTCTCCGCCTTGTTGCGCCTTTCCTTTCGGTCCCTTTCGTCCTTTTGGTCCTTTTTGTCCCTTTCCAGTCCATCCTCTTTCCCCCTCCTAATCTTAATCCTAATCCTAATCTTAATCCCCCCTTCTTTGATGCCCCTTTTCTTTCACCCTCCTCACCCCCAAAAAACCCTCAAAAACCCCAGCAATTGCTGCAATTTGCGACCATTTGCCGCCCTTTGCAGCCTATCGCCCTCAATCGCCCAAAAAATTATCAACCCTCAACCCGTCTCCCAAACTTTGTCCCACCTGCATCAAAGTTTCGTCACACCCAAATTCCATGAACTCTCAATCATTGACTCAATCGATCACTGAACCCTCCCGCAAACACCGCGTTCTGCCCGGCGGCCAAATCCCGCCCCTGACCCAACTCAAACTCCGCTCCTACGAAGACCGCGACTGGGCCTTGCACCTCGGCGACTTCGTCTGCGCCCTCGAAGCCATCGAGGAAATCAAAAACAAACTCGCCATCGACCTTAAATGGCAGTCCTCCTACACCCGCTTCTGCCAATGGCAGGCCCAGCAGGAGCATCTGGAAGACCTCCAGGACTCCCTCCAGGACCTTGAGGAAATCCGCCTCCAAGGCGACCCCGCCGCCACCATCCAATCCGTGCGCACCCTCGCCATGGCCATCATGCTCAACGAGGCCTACAAAGCCAAAAAGGTGGACGACTTCACCGCCCTAAACCGCCAATTGCTGGCCGAACAACGGCTTGCCCTCGAAGAGCGCAAGCTGAATCTGCGCGAAAAAGCCATTGCCGACCGCGCCGCCCACGCCGCCCAAAAGCTCGAACTGGCCCAGCGCGCCCAGCAGGAAGACAACGCAATTGCCCTCAAGAAAGTCCAGTTAGTCGAGCAGAAACTCCAGTTGGAAGTCCGCAAATACGACGACGCGCAAAAGGAATCCCGGAAACCCGAAAACCAGCCCTTGACCGAGGACGAGAAGTGCCGTCGCATCTGCGCGGTCTTCGGCATGGAATACGACGAGGAGAA
>JBEKSF010000023.1:0-54585 GCA_049517295.1 Verrucomicrobiota bacterium | reverse complement strand
CGTGGTATGACTTGCCCTTGCCCAATGCCCCCGTGGTGGAGACCCTGACCAGCGGCATGCTCTGTCCCGCCGCCGCTTTGGCCGGAGCGCCGGGCTGGCGCCCTCTGTTGACATTGTTGCCATGGTTCCACATCCAGGCCGCGCCGGCGAAAAGCAGCAGACTGACCAAAAACCAAGTCCGGGGTTTATAGCGCATGATGATCTCCTTATCTCATCCAATGACGACATATAAGTTGGCAGAATGAAGGAGTTTCCGCAAGCACAAAGGAAGATAAAGAAAACCGCAGTGCAAAGCGAAACTGACTGGAATATTACGTGATCCGTGTCGCCGGGTTAGCCATCGGCTGTTGTCCAGATCACAAAAATGGTGGATTGAACGGGGCGGAGCAAGAGAGGAAACTGGAATTGAACGACTGACGGTCATCTCGGTTTATGGCATTGTCTTCTGATCCAGAGGCGGCATCCGGGGCGGAGCCGGCGGGGGTATCACGTCGCACGGTGTTGAAACTGGCAGCGGTGGGCACCCTCGGCGCCGTTGTCGGCGCCAGCGCCACGTCCGCAATCACTCATTGGGGGCGCCCGCGTCAGTCCCCATATCGATTCTTTTCGGATGCGGAGGCGGCGCTGCTCATCGCCATCTGCGAACAGATCATTCCCCGAGACGATACGCCCGGAGCCACGGACGCCGGCGTTATTGACTACATCGACCGTCAGATTTGCGGGCCGCTGGCACGCCACCAGCAAATATACCGATTGGGGCTTGAATCCTTTGGCAAGACCTGTTTCCAAGTCTATAAGGTCCCCTTTGAGAAACTTGACTTCGAACAGCAGACTGCCGCTCTGCGCCTGATTGAATCAGGCACGGCGCCGAAAGAACTATGGGACAAGCTCTCACAGGAGGCTTTCTTCTCCCTGGTGCTCGATCACACGCGACAAGGATTCTACGGCAGCCCGCGCCATGGCGGCAACCGCGACTACGCCAGCTACCAAATGATGGGTCTGGCTTATCCTAATCTAATCGGCCAAAACCGCTACGGGACCGCGCGTCCCGCTTCACCCATTTAAAACAAAACATCCAATGCCTCTGCCCAAAGTTAATGCGGTGATTGTCGGCGCCGGCGCCGGCGGCGGAATTGTGGCGAAGGAACTGGCAAAGGCCGGTCTGAGCGTGGTGCTGCTGGAACGCGGCGGGTGGGCGCGTTACGATCAATACAACGACGACGAACTGTATTCCCAGCGCACCCCGGCCCTCGGCAATCCCTTTGGTCCGGACGACCGGCGCTATTGTCGCGTCGTGGCTAATCCGAACGGTTCGACCCGCATTGTCCTTCCCAGCCAAGGCGAATACAACAACAACGCCGGCTGCGTCGGCGGAGGCACCGTGAGCTACGGCGCCATGGCCTGGCGCTTCATGCCGCAGGATTTCCGCCTGCGGTCCACGTATGGGGCGGTCAAAGATTCCACGCTGGAAGACTGGCCGATCAGCTATGAGGATCTGGAGCCGTTTTACGAGAAAGCCGAATATGAGATCGGCGTCGCGGGGGACTACACCAACAACCCGTTCTGCGGCCCACGCAAGAAGCCGTTCCCGATGCCGGCATTCCCCTATAACAAGGAGGCGCGGCTGATCGTGGAGACAGCCACGCGCATGGGCCTTCACCCTTTTCCGATTCCGATGCTGCGCAATTCGGTGCCTTACAATGGCCGGCCGGCCTGCATCTACATGCGCTCTTGCGTCGGCTTCGCCTGCCCTGTCAATGCGAAAGCCGGCACGCAAAACACCGTCTTGCCGATTGCCTTGGCGAGCGGCAACTGCCAACTCCGCACTGGCTGCGTCGCGGCCGAAATCATCGTCGATGATCGTGGGCGCGCCCGGGGCGTTCGCTACTTTGATGGAGACAATCAAGCCCAGGAACAACCGGCCGATCTGGTTGTTGTTTCAGCTTCGGCCACCGAAACAGCCCGGCTGTTGCTGAACTCCAAGTCCAAGCTTTTTCCCAACGGCGCCGGCAACAACAACGACTGGGTTGGCCGCAATCTCCAGGGCCACTGTTATGTTGGCGCCTCCGGTCTGCTGGAGGAGGAGATTTACGAGGAAGCCGGCCCCGGGGCCTGCGTTGCCATCAGCGATTTTAACCACGGCAATCCGGGGTTGGTCGGGGGCGGGATGCTGGCCAACGAGTTTATCGCCCTGCCTTACCTTTTCTGCAACATACGCCCGCCCGGCGAACCGCGATGGGGAAAGGCGCACAAGGACTTCCAGCGCCGCTGCTACAAGCGCATGGTCCGCGTCATGGGTCCCGTGCAGGAAATCCCCAATTTCGCCGCGCGCGTGAGCGTGGATCCGGCGGTCAAGGATGCGTGGGGCATTCCGGTCTGCCGCCTTTCGGGCTCCAGACATCCTTATGATCTCCAAACGGGCGAATTCCTGTCGAGAAAAGCGGAGGCCATCATCAAAGAAGCGGGAGCGACCGGCATCTGGCGCAACGGGCCGGGCCTGGGCTTAAGCGGCGGCCAGCATCAGGCTGGCACGTGCCGCATAGGCAACGACCCGGCAACGTCGGTGACCAACCGGTTTGGCCAGGTCCACCAGATCGACAACCTCTTCATCGCCGACGCCAGCCTGCACGTCACCAACGGCGGGTTTAATCCGGTTCTGACCATCATGGCCCTGGCCTATTGGGTCGCCGATCACATCAAGACCGGCTGGAAAGGGAGCCAGTTTCGATGAGCGACACCCGCCGATTCAAATTCGTTTGCGCGTTGGTGCTTTTTCCCTGCGTTTTTCTGGTCGCCTGCGTCGTTGGGAGTTTGGCCTGGTTTCAATTTGGCAATCCCACTCAAACCTGCGCCTCCTGTCACGAGATGACCGGCGTCCACTCCGCCTGGTCGGTTTCGTCGCACCGCACCCTCCGTTGCGGCAACTGCCACGGGGGTTCGCTCACGCTGGACGTTCACGCCCTTCGCGCGCACGTCAACCGCTTGGTGCAACACTTCCGACGCTCAGAGGAGGAGCCTATCCGCCTGAGGGAAAGGGATGTGCTCGCCCTTCAACAGGCCTGCCGCTCCTGCCACCCGCAGAGCTTCGCTGACTGGCAGCATAGCGGGCACTCGGCATCCTACTCGCGCTTCTTTCTTGACAATGCGCACAACCGAACCGAGCAACTTGCCCCCGATTGTCTCCGCTGCCACGGCATGTTTTTCGACGGTGACATCGAAGACCTCGTCACACCCATTTCGACTACCGGTCCGTGGGCGTTGAAGGATGGTTCCAAGGCCGTCCAGTCTGCCATTCCCTGCATGGCCTGCCATCAGATCCACAGCCCTGCCAATTCGTTGAAATTGGCCCATCTGTATGTCCGGCACGAGCGAACCTACTTCGCGGCCCAGTTGCTGCCCATAACGCCCATAAGGCAGGGTGATCGGCTGGTCCGACTCTCAGCGGACCCGCGCCAGCGGCTCTGCACCCAGTGCCACGCGCCCAACGCCTTCCGGCAACTCGGCTCCGGGGACGACCGCACACCCGCCGGCGTGCATGAGGGCCTGAGCTGCCTTGATTGCCACTGCACCCACTCCAATTCCGCCAGCACATCCTGCGTCGCCTGTCATCCCGCCGACTCCCATTGCGGCATCAATGTCGAGAAGATGGATACCAGCTTCCTCTCCACCAACAGCCTGCACAACATCCACTTCGTCGCCTGCGGAGATTGCCACAATGGGCGAAGACCGGCAAAAAAGTAAGGGGCCGTGCGCCGCCGCCATCGACGCTTTTCGCTCATGCCGGGTCTCAAAGACATTGGGAATCGCGCTTGTTCTTGACGTGGGTGAACAATTCCTCGGCCACGATAAAGCCGGCGCAGACAGGCGCGCCGCAATGGCAGGGATGTTCCTGGTAATCTTCCAAATCGTAGCCGTAGTTGAACGTGATCTCCTCGCCGGGTGAAATGTCGCGCAAGGCCACGATCCATATGCGACCCTCCTCGCAAAGGGCCTCGCAGTTGGGAGCGCAACTGTGATTGAGAAAGCGCGCTGGGTTCCATTCCACGTTCCCGTCGAGGTCGAATTCGCCGTCGAGACCGAAAACAAACCAGTTTTGCGCCTCGCAGCGGCGCGCGGACTCGGCCTTGCTGATTTTCTCGCCGACGTATTCGAGGACGCGGGCGCCGGCGGGAATCGGGCCGCGGGCAAAGCCGCCCAGGCCGTGAATGGGCGAGGGAGCGATGACGATGTTGTCAAGCATGTTAATTCACGTTCCGAAGAGCCGTTGAAATTCCAACTCGTTGGTAAGGCCGCCGGCAACCAGTGCGCGCGCCGCAGCCTCGAGGGTCGGGGCGGCCGAGATCGCGTCGGGGCCAAGCGCGCGCACGTCGTGGCGGAGCTTGTCGTCAAGGCGGAGCCATTCGACGGCGGGCACGCGCCCGCGGTAACCGGTGTTCAGGCAGGCGGGGCAGGCCGCGCCGGCGCAGGCCTGGCAAAGACGGCGCATAAGGCGCTGATTCAAGACCAGCGCAATGGACGAAACAACGGCGTAGTGGTCCGGGCACATGACGAGCAGACGCTCGAATACGCCCTTGCAAGAGCCGGCGTGAAGCGTGGAGATGACTTGATGGCCGGTCAGGGCGGCCCGCACCGCCAGGCTGGCGGTTTCGTCGTCGCGGATTTCCCCGATTACCAGCACCTGCGGGTCCTGCCGCAGCAAATGGCGGGCGGCTTTGGCGAAGGTCAACCCGCGCGCCTCGTTCACTTCGGTCTGCATGACGGGCGGGATGATTTGCTCGACGGGGTCTTCGACGGTGATGATATGCCGCCCGCCCGCCTCGGCCAAATGCCGCAGGCAAGCGTAGATGGTGGTGGTTTTTCCGCTGCCGGCGGGGCCGGTCAGGAGGAGGAGGCCCGCATTCTGACGCAAAAAACCTTTTAACGCGGCCACGGCGGCGGCGGGAAACTCCAATTCGTCAAGGCTCTTTGCCCCGGCCGGCGCGAAGAGGCGGAGGACGATTTTCTCTCCCGTGACGGTGGGGTAGGTGGCGACGCGGATGTCATTTTGCGCATGGATTTCCGCCCGCTCGATGCGGCCATCCTGGGGCAGGGATTCCTGGTAGGTTTTCAGCCGGGCCAGGAACTTGACGCGGCCAAAGACGCGCTCGGCGACATCGGCGCCGAGGGGGGCGGCCTCGGTCATTACCCCGTCCAGACGGAAGGAGACCCGCGCCCCGCCATCATGCCTTTGCAAGTGGATGTCGCTGGCGCCGGCGCGCTCGGCTTGAGCGACCAGGTCTTCAAGGATTTTGGGGGCGGAGATTTCGGGTTCTGTTTTCATCGCGCGCGGCGCAATTGTTCAACCCATTAGACACGCCGCCGGCGGGTTCGTCACTGCGCATACTGGCCGGTTGCGCGCGGCGCGGGCTTACTGCGCTGTGATGACAATCGTATGTGTCACCGGAACAAACGCCCCGACGATGGCGTCAGCCAGCGTTTGACGGACCACCTCCGAATCGGCAACCGTCTTTTCCATGTTGGCTTTGCCTTCGTCGCCGTGGAAAAGGTTCTTGACCTGGATGGTTTCGTAGTCCTGTTTTTTTGCGACGGCCAGATCGACCGCGGCAAAGGCGTTGGAGAAGGGATTAACCTCGAAATCGGCGGCGAGATTGACGCCCTGAGCCAGTTGTTGAGCGGAGTAGGAGCGGCTGGTGTCACCCCAGGTGACCTGGTAATTATTGGCTTTGCCGCCTTTGACAATGAGCATCAGGCGATTGAGTTCCGCGTTAAACGGCACCAGGGTCATGCCGGCGCGGATGCTGTCATCCTTGTCGGCCTGGCCGGTGGCGCAGAAAGGGTAGCGCCCGCTCTTGATCGTCACGGCGCCATCCTGGAAGGAAAGAAGCTGGTGTCCTTGCGATACCGCCGCCTTTTTGGCGCCGAGATCAACGGTAAAAGTCCCAATGTCGCCGGGAACATCCAGCCCCTTGAGGAAGGCGTAGGCCATGACCAGATGGCCGGCCCACCCGGGATGCACGGAGTCTTTGCCGGCCAGCCCGAAATTGGTTCCGTACCATTTCCGGGCGAAGTATTGGGCCTGGAACATGTCCAAAAAAACATCGGCGAATCCGGTGTGTTCGACCTGCGCAATCTGGATGTCAATATCGCGCAGCATGCACAGGTTGAGGTTTCTGTCTTCCGGCGTGCCCTGGAAAAAGTTCCCCCACGGAGCCTTGGTAAAACCCATGCATCCGGGCGAGCCGATCACCACGCGCGTGCCGGCACTCTCGAAGGCCAGGACAATATCGGTCATGTTGGAGGCGTAGGCCTGGCCGATAGCCGGTTCGTAGGGCCGGTAATGGTGATCGTTCATGCCGTAGCACGTCGTCGCGACCGTGGGATGAAATCGCAGCACGTCATTGGTCATGCGCTGGAGGAAGCCGGAGGCCTGCTCGCCGCTCCATCCGAATTGGCGCGCGCCGATGTGCAACTCCGGCACGGCGACGGTGAGGTAGGTCTCGATGATGCGCGAGTACATCTTCTGCTCCGTGATGGAATCGCCGCAGATGGCCAATTGGTCGCCGGCCCGCAGCACAGTCCCTTTGGGCTTGGGAGCTTTGGGGAGATAGAAACCGGCGAAATACGGGTCGTTCGGCGTGGTTTCGGTCTGTTCCCCAAAGACTGTAAAACAGACTGATAATCCGAGGAGGATGGCTAGAGATTTGATTTTCATGGAGAATGTTTTAGGCCCCCGCCGGGCCAATGGCAATACGATTGCGCGCGGCGCGAAACGGCCCGACTGCTCGCGCGTCTTCCAAAACGGCGGGCTTTCTCTCAAATCCGGCCGGCTCCATTGGCTGGCCGTGGATGGGGTGGCTCACGCCCGGAAGTGCAGCGGGCTGGCCTGGGGCGTTTCGTGAGCGCAAGGCTGATCGATGGGGGAGTCGGGTTGGCGCCCGTTTGGGGCAACCAGACTGTTGGCCAGCAGGAAGGCCTCCACTTCCTCTCCGCTGACATCGGCGAGCATCCGGCCGTTGACTTCGACGCACGGGCTGAGCATTTGGCCGCTTTTTTCGATCATCTCCTGGCGCTGGTCCGGGTCGTTGATGATGTCCCGGTCTTCGAAGGCCAGATCATATTTGCGCAGCACGGCGCGCACCCCCTGGCTCCAGCCGCACGTCGGCTTGAGATAAGCAATAATCTTGGGTTTATCCATAACGATACATTTAATTACATAAGATTATGCCACAGGCGGCGCGGTTGGCAACGGGGAATCTTTGCGGCCGCAAGCCAGGACGCCGGCGAAATAAGCGATGTAATAGCCGGCCAGAACGCCATAAACGCACAGGGTCAACGGACTTCGCATCAACGTGGGCGGCGGGGCGGTGCGGTCGGAAACGGAGTAGAGGACGGTGAACCGGTAAACCAGCCGCGCCACAAAGAGCAGCGAAACAGCGACGCCGATATAGGGGTTGGGCGTATAAAAGCGGCCACCCGAGGTGGTCTCGAACCGCGTCAACCGCAACCCGGCCAGCGCGAGCAGCGCGCCGAGCACCAGCCCGCCACCCAGGCCCGCCAGCGCTTTTGGAAAGTTGAACGAGAGCGCGGCAAGCAGAACGGTCAGCGCCGAATAGATGGCGATGCGAACGCGCAGGCGTTTGGGTTGCAACCGCTGCCGGCCCACGGTGCGGCGCACACGTCTGTAGATCCGCCAGGCAATCAGCGTGACAAACAGCGCGGGCAGTATGTTGGTGGGTGTCGCCGCCATTTCAATTTACTTTGCTCATACAACGGGCCGAAAGTTTAGCCGACCGCGCCGAAGGAAGTCCACTGAAGATGTCAGCCGCCACCGGCTGGTTGATTTTGGAGCCGACTAGCAGTGGCGGATTCAGGATGCTTTCCGATATTGGGAATGGCTTTCCACAAGGCAGATCCCGCGTGATGACTTGCAGAATAAATGCGTCAAGACTGAAAGCGGAAACTCGTTCATGCAGATGGCTGAGGATGGAGGCCGCTCAGTTGCTGCTCCGTCGGGCACCCTCTCACCGGCTGTTTTCGTTCCCGCCGTGACGGCTCTTCCCCTTTCAGGACGCGCGCCCGGCTCGGGAGATGTCACTCGAGTCGAAAAGTTGCAGTTTATGGCGCTTCGCCCACACCGTGTCACTCCTCAAACGAGGGATACTGTGCGGGCGCTTTGCCCGCCGATTCGATCACTTTCGGTCCCCGCAATCGGCACGGTGCGGCTTCTATTTGTTCCAGCCGCACCGTAAATTGCCAATTATCTCCGTAGTCAAATGTAAAGAGCATTTCGCCTTTGAGCGCCAGGTCCGTTTCTCCCACGGCGATTTCCGGCGTGAAGGGACCTTCGTCCGTGGAAGGATGGTTGTAGATGCGGCTCTTGCCGCGTTGGTCGCGATAGCGAAAGTCGTACAGGTGGTCTTCGTCAAATTTAAAGGCGCCGAGAATCGCTCCTGCCAATTCGTCCAGCGAAGTGTCCGGCGGCACGGCGAGCCGGCGCCAGACGCTGCCATCCCCGCCCTGCCACCCTGCCAGTTTGACCTTGAAAATGTGTGTTCCCAGCCTTGGTTCGACGCCCGGTCGCGAATAGACAGTCTGCCATTCAGGGAAATAAGGACGGAATATCGGCTGTAGCATCCCGAACTCGGCCTGCGGCGCGGCCTCAGGCGCCCCGCCTTCTGACTCGGGCTGATCTTCGCTGTCCAATTCCTCCCTTTCCTTCTCCCATTCTTTCAGGAACGCCAGCAAAGCCCACGCGACCGCAGTCCCCCAGGGGGTCAGTTTGGCGCCGCCGACGAGCCAGCCTCGTCCGCCCCAATAGCTGCGCTCCCGCTCTGGGAAATCCGCCGGGTGGATCTCAATGAGACCGAGTTGTTGCAGCACAAACAGCCGCCACGGTGGAAGCTCGCCCCGGGGTCCCATAGCTTGAACCGATTCATAATGGCTAAAATTGCGCCAGCGATCACTCAATTGGTCCAAAAACACCGCGATCGCTTCGATGGACTGAGTATCCTCCCGGGTGTTCTCGCCTCCCAAAACCGTGGATTGGGCCTGGAACAGGAGCGCCTCCAGCAAGGCGAAATACCGCTCCGTGACGTTCAAGCTCCGCCAGAACTCCAGCGCCGCGGGACAAACCACCAGACGGTTGCCCTTCATTTGCAGCAGGTCCATGACGCGAAGCAAAATAAAGATCCCCGCGAGGTTCGGGTAATCCCGCAGGAGGGCGCGCTTCAACGCCAATTGGATGGGATGACCCACTTTGGCGTTGAGTTCCGGGAGCAGTTCGCCGGGCAGGCTGGCGTTGCGGCTTTTGGTGACGATGCCGCGGGGACCAACGAACTCCAGCCAGGTGTCAACATCTTTGAGAATTGTGCCGGGATCGCCGAGGGCGATCTTTTGCTCGGTGAGATGCCGCTGGCATTGACCGGCGAGGCTTCGCCACCGTTTCCAGGACTTGGGCTCAAGGCCAGAAAGATAAAGCATAAGTTTTCCGTGTGTTAAACTCTATCATCGCACCGGCAGGGACTACGAAGCCAGCCGTTTCCATTGCTCCTGCGCTTGTTCGGCAAATGAAGGGGATCGCTGGGATTTGCCAGTGGCAATCTGCTCGAATGCCGCCAGGAATCCCTTCTTTCGTGAATGGGCGTTCCGCACAGTTCCCGCCAGTTCCTCCCAATCCGAGCTTTGCCCTGCTCCGCAATACAAGTTGCGGGCCTTTTCAAAATGGTCCAGGGCCGCATCGTAATACTTGCTCTTTCCCGCGCCGAGGATGCGCAGACCCAAGGCGCGATACAACCTGCCCGCGGCCAAAGGATCCTTCTTGGCCAAAGCCTTGGCCGCCGGTTCGGTGCAGTAATGGCTCAAAGCCTCCAGTTCGACCGGCTTTGCTGAATGTACCCGCTGGGCGAGTCGCCCCCATTCCTTGGCCCTGACGCACAGGGAGATGAACTCCCCAAGGTTGGCGCTGGCGGCGGCGGCCATGGCCCGTTCGTGCCACGCGGCCCTCTCGCTTCCGGGCGCGTAGCGCATCAAATCCACATAAGTGAATTCGCCGGGGTTTTCTTGGAATTCGCGCCACGCCAGCGCCAGCGCATCCTCCCTCCGTCCCAGATGGAGGAGGA
This sequence comes from Verrucomicrobiota bacterium, assembly GCA_049517295.1. GTDB lineage: Bacteria > Verrucomicrobiota > Verrucomicrobiia > Limisphaerales > Palsa-1400 > JBEKSF01. Next base: position 44,467 of record JBEKSF010000023.1, on the reverse strand, counting down.
TTTTCGGCTTCAACTCCTTCAGAGAATGGCTGCTCTCGTTATGCCAGTCGCGCGTCGGTTCAAGCGCGAGTCCCTTTTCCACCCATTCCAACGCTTTGACCCAATGCTTTTTGGAAATCTCCATCTCGGCTAACCGTTCGCAATCACGCGGACTGAATCCCAATTGCTCACACAGCGCGGCATAAGCCGGGGCATCACACAAGGACTCGTAAATGTCCTTGAGCGACATCGCCGGCAATCTCACGTCATTCTCGTAATCGAAAATGGCCTTCGGAGCACCGTTGGCCGACGCCGGCAACGCTTTCTCAACAAGCTGCTGAAAGTGGCCCATGAACAATTGCCGTCCTTTCCGATCCAGCGCCTTGATCACCTCCTTCTCGATTTCGTGACAGAACCCATAGTTGTCGTTCTTCATCCAGTTGAGAAGCTGGCGCACGGTTTCCTCGCCGGGCAGGTCGGCCGCCTGGCGGGCGCGAATCCAACCGCAGGCAACGCGATGAAAGAGCATGGCCAAATCACATTCGTCGTCCGCCTCCTCGATTTTGGCGTAAACGCCGGAGAGCATGATCTCGTAGAGGCGGACCGCCCTCGCCGCTTCCCCGGCCGTCACCAAAACTTCAAGCTTCCGATGCATTCCGTCCAGATTGGTGACGAGGTCCGACACCTCATCCCGTCGCAAAAACTGCCCGGGCATCAGTTCAAGTCCGATTTCACCGATCAACGGATCTGCCTTCGATGGTTTGTTCATCGTTTTCGGCAGTTTAATGGCAAGCGCGAAGTGCCACCAAGTCAAAATAAGGCAGATGAATCTCCGGTTGCTGCCCTGGAGGTGAAGACGGGCCAGCGAACTTGAATCGGCAGGCACCCGTTCGCGAGCGTTCAGGCAATTCTTCGCGTTTGACAATTTGGAGGGATGTCTTACCATTTTGGTATGCGCGAGACTATTACCTTCCGCCCCAGGCGGACGAAGAGGCAATTGCAAGAAGCCTTCGGCAACGTGAGCGAAAAGCTCAACGAATTAGTGGAGCGCGAATTGTCGCAGAGCCCACCACCAGATTGGCGGGAAGTTTTAAAGCGGCCCGCGCCAGTGGCCGACCCAAAGGCCTACGAGCTATGCCTCAGACCCGAATAGCCTTTGCCGACACGAATTGGCTGTTCTCTCTTTAAAAACCATCCCGCTTCATGAGCACGCGGCGGAGATGCGCTTCCGACGTGCGAGGCCACTTGAGCATCCGCAGGTGCGCATTCGTGCTGGCCGGATCGAACGCTTCTGCATCGAAAGGGCGTCCAAGCCATTCCTTCATCGAATTGTGCTCTTCGTGCTTGGGGTTGCGAAGAACCTTCAGCAAATCCTGGTAGCCCCAAGGCCCGCCGCAATCGTCCGGCGGGCAGGCGCGCTTGCCGGCCAGGCACACGGCGACGGTTGCCGCGTCAGGCTCCGGCGGCAGAATTTTTTCCACGACGATGGTGTGATGCCAGCTATCCCCGAAATCATATTCATAATGTAAAACGTCCTTTTCATAGGGCGCGACATCCCGGAGAGAGAATTTGGCTTCGTCCAAGACTTCCGGCTCGCCCTCAAACTCTGGAGTATTGACATGCGGGTCCGAGAAGAGCCGGCCGCCCACCTCGAACTGATGCAGGTGGCTGTTGGTCCAGCCCATCGCCAACTGAATGACCGCATGGAGCCAGCCCAAGCTGGCGTTGCCGGGCACGGATAACCGGCGCCAGATCGCCGGCTTGATCAGGTCCAGCGTGATTTTGATCTGGTACGTTGGGAGGGCCGGCGCAACGCCGGGGCTTGAAGCCCGCTTGGCGCTTGGGCCGTTCGCTGAAAAGGATTCCATTCTCACAGCGATTCGAAGGTGAGGCCTGCAACTCCAATTGTGAAGCCGCAAATTAGGAACTCTGGGATGGAGATCCATGCCTCGTTCATCAATGGCTCCGGCTCAGTTTCCGCTCCAGCGGTCACCTGCTCACCGTCAGTTTTCGTTCCCGCCGCGGCGGCTCTTCCCGGTTCAGGACGCGTGCCCACGCCCGGGATATGTCGCCCCTGTCGAAAAGTCGCAATTTACAGAGCAGTCCATTGGATGGGCTACACGGCGCGCACCGCCGGCTCGATCTTCTCCCTCGCCCCGCGACGAAGGAGCGGGGAGAGGGTTGGGGTGAGGGGTTGCCTCCTGTCGCCTATCTTGCGGACTCCGCAGTATGGCGGTTCACCACTGGGTTTCAGCCATCTGTCGGCCACTATCTCGGTGAACAACTGGGGACTGCCGAGAATGAAAATCACCTTGTCAGGTCGGTAAATTCTCTCATCGCGCCGACAGCGATTATAAATTCAGCCGTTTCCATTGCTCCTGCGCTTGTTCGGCAAACGAAGGGGACCTCTGGGACTTGCCGGAGGCAATCTGCTCGAATGCCGCCAGGAATCCCCTCTTTCGTGAATGCGCGTTCCGCACCGTTACCGCCAACGCCTCCCAATCCGGGCTTTGGCCTGCTCCGCAATACAGCTTGCGGGCCTTTTCAATTTAGCGAATCCTGGGTTGTGACGGCATCGGTAACGGTTTGTGACGGCAAATGTGACGGACTAAGTCCTTGATTATCAACACTTGTGACGGTGTGACGGCTTTTCCGGGGGGTACGGGTATGCCACGGCCTAAACTTCCGCATCCAATGCACCTTGTGGGTGAACCAGCAACCATACCCGCGATGGGTCTGTGAGGTGCGAGCAACGAACCCTGCGGCAAAAAGGACTGCCGCCCGGAAGGTTGCGTTGTTTTTGGGCGGGCGGCGAATTCTGCTTGCCGCCCTGCTTCACTGGGGCATAATGTCTGCGGGATGTGGCAAGGGGAGACTGTTTTAGTGCGCGCTTAGCTCAGCGGCAGAGCATTACCTTCACACGGTAGGGGTCGCAGGTTCAAACCCTGCAGCGCGCACCATTTTTACTGTGGCGTTTCCCATAAAATGTCGTAAACGACACGTTATGGGAAAAAACGGTCGCGACGCGTTATGGGAAACTCATGGACGGGAGCGCAGGCCGCTGGCATTCCGGGCTGCCGCGACCAACCGCATGAGGGCGGCCCCTTCCTCAAGGGCAGGCATTTCGCAAAACCGCCTTTCGCCGCCTCCGTCCACCGCCCTGCGGAACACGATTCCATCCATCAATTCGTTCTCGCACCGGGTACAAAATGATCTGCTCTTCGGAATAGCATTGTTAAATTTCAAGAACTGTTTAATACCTCCGTCAAGGATGCGACATAACCTCGTATTGTGGCTTCTGCTGATTCTGCCCTTCGCGGCGTTGGGTGACGGTGTGGTGATTCCCCCGACGGCGCTGCCGGACCCGGTGGACATTCCTGACCAGCGCGCTTTAATCAGCTACAGCAACGGTGTCGAGCGACTGGTTATCGAGACGCGCTTCACGGGTACGGGGACCAATTTCGCCTGGGTGGTGCCGTTGCCTACAAAGCCGGTGATCGAGGCGGCGACGCCGGGACTTTTTCCGACCGTGGCTTTTCAATTGCGACCGGAAGTCTATGACGGCTGGCCTCCGCTTTTTCCAATCTATGGCGCGTGTCTTTCTCTTTTGTACCTGCAGTTGTTCGTCCGGAAGGGACGCGCGTGGTCCGGGACGGACATTGTGATGCTGGCGATCTGCATCGTGAGCGTTTTATTAATCTCGATTCCTACCGGCATCATGTTGGCATGCCTCCTTCCGTGGACAATCGTCCGGGTGATGGACGGGCGCGAGGGACGATTCTCTATCTTTGCCTCGGTTTTCTTGACGTTTCTTTTCGGCTCGATGTTCTTGAGCGCGTTGGGGACGGCGGGCCGCGTGGCTGGATTGCCGGAAGGCGTAACGGAGGTGGAACACGAACGCGTAGGGACATTCGACGTGAGCGTAGTCACCTCCAGGAATCCGACCGCCTTGACGGCCTGGCTACGGACGAATCAATTTGCCGTGAACACCAACATCCAACGAGGGATCGACGATTACGTAAAGGACGGATGGGTTTTTACCGTGGCGAAACTCCATCGCGAGACCAATCAGGGCACGGGTACGATTCACCCGCTGTCGTTTACATTTCCGTCGGCAACACCAATTTATCCGATGAGGCTGACGGCCGAGGGGAGCAAACGCCTGCGTGTTGAGCTTTACGTGTTTGGCCCGGGTCGTGCGACCGCAAGAGATTTCAGCGTCGAAAGGTGCGCTGCGGTCAGGTATCCCCCGAAGAACTATTATCAATCAACCCTGTCAGAGATAATGGTCATTCATCCGACGCTGGCGGGCTGGGTTCAGGGAAGCACGACGGTAACGAAATTGACGGCCAGTCTGACGCCGAAGCAGATGCGACAAGATGTCCACATCGGGTGGGATAGCGCGAACGCGTACCAGCGGGTTGTTTACAGTTGGAAAGGCGCCCTGGTGAGCGGCGTGAACTGGGCGTCCGCAGTGATGCTGGCGGTTTTCCTGGCCGCCGCGTTCCCACTGGCATTCAAGCCCCTGTATCAGCAAAAAATCGGGAAAATTTTCGCTGTCCTTGGAACTATCGGTTTTGCCGTCTTTGTGGTGCGAGCGATGGAGTTGCCGACGATGCCCGTCCATTCCTCCAAGCGTCCCGAACGTAGCGCTGCAGATATGCTGAGGGACCTTGGGTCGCGCGTTTCGGCTCGCTGGAAAGGAACGCCTCCCAAGAGTCTGGCGGAAGCCGAAGCGGAAGCCGCTGACTGCATTCGGGATCTTCCGATGGGGGATACGAATCTCCTGCTCGGCGGGAGAATCCAGGGACAGGATTCGCCGGGAAATTACATCGTTAGCCAGACCACGAATGGGTTTCAATTCGTTTGGTTTAACAGCGAAGGCGGCCTAAACCTATTTGATCCCGACGCTAAATGAATTGACTCTACCTGATCGATTCAAACAGATTGGAGAACTCTGGAGGAGCAAAGAATCCATCCATCTGCTCGGGACCATAAGGAAGCGGTGGCTTCATCTGGATCACGGCAGACGTCCTGATTGGGGGTGACCACAAGGCGATGCCGAGCCTTTTTCACCCACCGTATTTCCGGCTCAGTTTGCGCCTCGGCTGGCTGTGCGTTACAAATGTCAACTCTCCCGCTGTTCCGCCCCTTTGGGCGGCGGATTTCGCCAGCTTTCAGGCACGAAGGTCATACCTGTTTTTTGCGGAGTTGGCGCCGTTTTTCCGTCAAGCGGCGGAACGACCGTGAGGGCATGGCATGCGGGACAGGGGACTTGCTGCCCGGAGAATTGTTCATCACATTCCAAGCGCTGCCCGCAATGTGAACACTTAAACTTGAATTGGCTCATAAGGATTTCGCTACTGGCTGAACCGATTATAGCCGGAAACCGCGAAATCGGCCAGCTTTTTTCCCATCTCATGGCCTCGGCGGGACAATCGACACTCCGGCAAAGGTCGATCAGTCGCTGGCTGGAATCTCACAAATTCCGGATGCCCAGGCCGCGGCGAAGCAGATCGGTGGCTTCGTCCAATTTGCCCTCTTTTTCCAGCAGCGATCCCACATGACTCAAGGCGGCAGTTGACATCCCCGTCCTCGCGTGGCTCAGTCGTAAGGCCGCACGCCGGCATCTCTGCGATGAACAGCGAAGGAACATTTCATTCAGCCTTTTGGATATTGCTCGGGTTGATGATGGTGATGCGAATCTGGTTTGCGGTTCACGTGCGCAGGGCGGGCAAACGGCTCATGCCGGATAAAGCCGCCGTTCGGCGCGAGGGCTGGATATACGCAATCCGTATTATTGCCTTCCTGCTGCTGGTTTTTTTGATCGTGCTCCTTACCCTCAAACCGGCCTTGTGGTCGAAGCTGAATTTCCCATTGCCGTTTTGGCTGCGCTGGACGGCTTTTGCTTTGGGACTGGCCAGTCTGGGCCTCTGGACTTGGACGCACGTGATGCTGGGGACGCTCTGGTCACCCCAGTTGCAGCTTAGTGCGAACCACCGGTTGGTCACCGGCGGTCCCTACTCGAAAATCAGGCATCCGATGTACACGGCTCTGTTGACATGGACGACGAGTCTTGGCGTTGTGCTGGCTAACTGGATTCCCGTCATCTTCGCGGTCCTGGCACTGGTCATCATTGTGGCTCGGGTTCCACGGGAAGAACAGATGATGATCGAGCGCTTCGGAAATGAATACCGGGAATACATGAAACAAACGGGACGGTTTCTCCCAAAGTGGCGAGCGCCATAGGTCCGCTTATCCCTAACGCCAGAGTATTCCTTTACGGACTCCAGTGCTTTCGGCTGGCGTGGTTGACAATTATTATTCCTGGATTCTTCAAAGGAATTGCTGTCAACAGCCATCTAATTAGGTAAAATGCCGCACATGGCCGGGGCGGACGATGAATCAAAGCTGATCGAACGAAGCCTTTCCGGCGACCCGGAAGCCTATGCGGCGCTGGTGAATCGACATCAACACATGGTGCGCGCAGTGGCATTCCGTATGACCGGCTCGTTCGACGACTCCGAAGAGTTGGCGCAGGAGGCCTTTGTGCGCGCCTACAAGCAACTCGGCTCTTTTGGGGGCGCTTCAAAGTTTTCGACCTGGCTTTGCAAGATCGTCATCAATTTGAGCCTGGATTGGCGCAGACGCGAGAGCCGCCGCGCCGGCATTCATGCATCATGGGCGGTGGAAGCCATGTCCGAACAAGGCCCGGACGGCGGATTCCCCGACGAACTATCGCGCCGCGTCCAGGTTGCGCTGGACCGGCTTCCAGTCAAACAGCGCGCCGCCATCGTGCTGACCATTTACGAAAACCAGAGCCATGCCGAGGCGGCCAGGACCCTGGGCTGCGCCGAGGCGACCATTTCGTGGCGCGTGTTTGCCGCGCGGCAAAAGCTCAAACGCCTGTTGAAAGATCTTCCTCATGAACAACCTTGAGCTGGAGTCCCTCTTAAAGCGCGCCCGGCTTCCGGAAGTTCCCGGGGAATCGTTGGAGATGTTTCCGCGCCGGGTCATCGCCGGCCTCAAACGCAACGTTCCGCTCCACCCCGCCGCGCCGAGTCGTTTTCGGTTCCTGGCGTGGGCTGGCGGACTGGCGGCTTGCCTGCTGATGGCCTTAGCGATCGGCCACTGGCATGGGCGAAGGGAAAAGGAGACGATGCCGCCCGACATTCTGGCCAGCGCGAAACTTGTCCACGAAATGCTGGCGATGTTTCCGAACCGCGTCCGGGCTATTGTCGAGGATGCGCAAGGTGTGAATTTGGTTTTATCCCAGGACGAGAACGTGCCCCCTTACGCGCTGCTTTACGTGCGCCTGTGCGATGGCCAACATTGTTCATCCTTTGTGACATTCAGCGGCCAGGAAATTCAGGTGGCTGGTCAAAAAGTGACGGCCCTTGCCGACGGGCAGGGCGGCATCATCGTGACGGGCAACCAATTCGTCTGGTCAAGCACGGAGGGGATTTATGCGGGCAACCACTTGACAATCCACGCAAAAACTCTTGGCCCGGCGGCAATGTGAACAGATGAAAACCAACAATGCATTAATCCAGATCCACTTTTTCCTGGCCGCTCTGCTCCTGCCGGCCAGCGGAATAGGCCAGACCAACTCCAGTCCACCCGTCCGCCTGGCGATTATCAGCGAGGACCCCGCGCTGGCCTCCGCCTCGGATTTGTTGACTGCGGAATTATCGAAAGACAGTCGATTGGCGCTTTTGGATCGGGAACAGATCGCCAAGCTGTTTCAGGAGCAGGCGCTGGCCATTGCCGCCGGCGGAAACAGGGATTATCTAAAAGTGGGCCAGTTGCTGGGCGCCGACGGTTTGTTGATCCTGACTGTGGCCGACAAACTGGACCGGCAGGTGGCATCGTGCCGATTGGTGGCGGTGAAGCCCGGCGTGGAGTTGGGGCTGGCGGATTATGATTTTCCGCTCTCGGATCCCGGGCAATGGAGCAAACTGCTAGCGGCCCAATTCGCGCCTTTGCTCTCCAAGCTGACAGTCTTGCCCAAGGACGCGGCGCCCATTTCCATCCTCAACCTCCGCTCGGCGGCGGCCTCCTCCGAGGGCGAGGTTTTGGAGCGCCAATTGACGCTGCTGTTGCATGACCGTCTGATGATGGAACGGAACTTGTTTGTCCTCGAACGGCGCAGCATGGAAACTCTCACGGACGAAAAGGAGACGCTGCCCTTGTCAGAAAGTCCGTTTTGGAACGGCAGCTATCTGCTTGAAGGGACCATTGATCCGCGAGGCTTCAACACCAACCTGGTGACAGTGGATGTCCAGATCACACCGCCAGACAAGAAGAATCTCATCACGTTGGAAGTTTCCGGCGCGCGCACAAATTTAACGCAACTGATCGATGACCTGGCCTTGCGCGTCGCCGGCTTCGTCAACAAAGGGCCTGTTAACGCAAATTGGAGCGCACAGGACGAGGCGGCGCGTTATTTTGAGGAGGCGACGTGGATGCTCCGATGGGGCATGTTTCAGGAGGCTAGGACGGCCAGTGAAGCCGCCTGGGCCTTGGGCAAACAAACTCGTCAGGCGGCGGAACTCCGCGTCAAATCTTATCAGGCCTGCGGGGGCGATCCCGGCACTTGTACGGTGTCGGACGCGATGGTCACTTTTACCCGGCCACCCAGAGAGGGTATCCTGGGTGTGAAGGGCTTTCGGGACTTTGCCACCATACCCGATTCGGGCAGGCTTTCCGCCACCATTCGGGCAGGGGACTTGTGGCTTGAGGGGCCTCACCTTTTGAGGCCGCCGGAGAACAACGGTGGCTCTGCCTGGTATGACTTGGGCGTTTCCAACCTGGTGCAATGCTCCTGGTGGCTTCGGTATTTCTATTTCAACGCCGAAGCGCGGACTGGAGCGGAAGAGGACCTCCGCCGCGCCCGGCAACTTTGCCGCGAAATGTCCTCAATTCTCGCTCAACAGGCTCAGGGAGACCGTGCCGAGGCGTTGCGGACAGCCATCGCAAGACATTCGGAGTTCTGGACCGAGACGCCGGAGGAAACCCTGCGCGTCTATCGGGAGTTTTTGGACAAGGGCCAATGGCCGGCATTGAGAACGCGTTTCTTCAATGACGCCTACCAGGAGGTCAGTTTGTCGCGTCAACTACATGGATATACGCGGGTCACAGCCCATGAACCCTCCCAAAAAGCAGACGCCTGCTCTCCCTGTCTGGCCGGGTGGGATTGGGAAACCCGGAGGCGTTGCCCGGCCCTATGGAACGGTTTTATTGACGAATTGTGTGCGTCGCCAAAACCGCCAATCCAATTGGAAGGGCTGTTTCTGCGTTGTTCCTATTCCTGGTCCGGCGCGGATTACAAGAGGAACCTTTCCCGCCTCCTGGATTTCGTGCGGGAACAGTTTGACACCATCGCAGCCGTCCATTCGGACGAAAACCTGACCAAGGATCTCGAGACGCTGGTGAACATGCGCGTGGATAGTTTGCCCGATCCCGACAAAGAGCAGTTGAAGAATGAATTGTGGGGCAATTTCAAGCGCGAACTGGAGACGTCAATAGACAAACATCGCCAGGCGCGGGAAATGCAAAAGAACCAAGCGGCGCGACAATCGCTCTTGGAGGGCCAGGAGCACTACCTCCAAACCCAAACCAACTTCAATTTCATGTCCTTCGCCAAAACGCTGCTCCACGAAGATTACAACACCCAGGAGGCTCAACGGTTGCTGCCCTTGCTGACTAATTATCATGCACGGCTCAAGAGTATTGTTCCCAAGCCGGGCGCGAGCCAGCTCGAAGTGATGGAGGCCCGGCAGGAGCAACAACAAGCCGACACTTGGATCGCCACGCTGGAAAAGAAACTCACCGACGCCATCGCTGGGCCTGCCACCGCGCCCGCCGCGCGCCCGGCAAGTTCCCGCCCTCCGGCGCATCCGTCCGGCTTGGCCCAGGGTCCCCCTCCGTCATTGCCGGGATCCTCTCCGGGCGCTCTCCATCGAGGCGCTATCATTTATCCGGGTCGCGCACAGAACACCCCGCCTATCCTTGAAAAACCATTAAGCACAATCCAATCCATGCGTTTCTGGCAAATTCCCACACGGGAGAATGACCGGCGGCAAGGCTATCCGCCAGGCCATATTGCATCCTGGTGCTATCGGGACGGAACGTTTTGGGTGCAGGAGGTTTATGGCCCGTTTCAGGAGGCCAGGTGGGCGAATTTCCATGGAGTGGACCTCAAAACCTTTTCCGCCCGCACGGTCGGATTCGAGGGCGAGCAGTATGCTTTCAGCGCGGAAATGGTGATGGGTGGGAAACACGAATTTGATGTTGACAGCAATTATCTCTATCTCTGGCTGAAAGACTCGGTCCGCAGGTATTCCTTCCAGCGGCGCAACTGGGAAGTATTCGCCCCGGCTGGCGATAGCAAGCCTCAGCGGCTGGGCAACCGGCTCTTCTTCATCAGTCCCACCAGCATTCGCGAATTGCTGCCCGACGACGCCCTTCAACTGCTGGCCAGTTGCCGCCGCCGCCCGGCGCTCAGCGCGTTGGACAACATGGATGACTACGGCACATGCCATCTTTTTCTCGACGCCAAGGGACGGATCAATATCTGCGCCAGCAACGAGCTTTACATGCTGGCCGCCGCCAACGATTGGCAACATTACGCCACCGTTCCAGCGAGGGACTTGTCCTTCGCGAATTTGTTCGACGAGGGGTTCATCGAACAAGCAGCGTCGGCGCCTCGATGGCCGCCGCAGACACCTACCCGGTCTGTCTGCGCGGATGGCGATTGCCTGTGGTTTTTATTTGACACGCAGCGTCCCATGATGGGAGCGCCCGGTTTCTCCCCGGCTGGCCCTGACACTGCGGGAGGGTTGTCGTTGGTGCGCTGCAAGTATGACGAGTCGCGTTCCATGACGATCTCGTTGACCCTTCCAGAACCGGAGGCCGGCGCCGAACAAGGATCGGCCGGCGGGCAGGAGAACTTGCGGAGGCGCGTTTGGATTATCACTGCCACCCCGGAAGGCCTGATCGCAACCCACAGCGCAGCCCATGGATTCTGGCTCATCCCAAGGGGCGTTTTATCCCAGGCAGTGTCCGAGGCTTATGCGCGCCAGTCCGCCATCAAAGCGGGGCCGGAAGGGCCTGCGTCTCAACCAGCCACCCCATGATCTCCATGCACCCACTACACACTTTCCGAAATCATCTTTTGGCGTTGGCGCTCCTGACCGTCGGTCCGCAAGCGGATCTGCAAGGCCAATCGCAATCCGCCGTTCCAACGAACACCCCCTTCGAGCTGATGAAAAAAAAGTGGGACCTCGTGCCCGACGGGGAATTGCTCGCGGCCGCGCAAACCAACAACGCTCAAGCGCAGTTCTTCTATTGGCGCCGCGAGACCGACCAGGCTCTCGAAGATCAGTCCCGGTTTTGGTCCCAGTACGTCACTTTGAAGCGCACACTGCCGCCCGACGAGCAGAAAAGCCTTTTGGACAAGTGGACTAACACCACCGACGAAGAACTCACCAAGGAGGGCGAGCGCGGCGATGTCGAGGCAAAAATTGTGCTGAGCTATCGAAAGTCAAACGCGGCCATCGCGCACGCCCTCAAGCTGTTCTCCTTTGTGGAAAAATCCGCTGATCAAGGTTTTCCTCCCGCCGAAGGCGAGGCTGCCACCTATTATTTGCTGATGTCCGGTCACGTGCTGACCGAACCCAACCAGGCAAAGGGCCTGGAGTTATTGCGCCGGGCTGCCGACGCTGGTTGGGCTAAAGCGCAATCTTTGCTTGCCACCATTTACCTGGAAGGCAAATTGCTTCAGCCTGACGCCGCCAAAGCGGTCGAATACTTTCAAAAAGCGGCGGATCAAGACGGCCCGCGCGCGCAATACGAATTGGCCATGTTGTACGCCAATGGCTGTGGTGTGCCCCGAGGGAACGACGATGCGCCTGTCGTTTTGTTGCGCAAATCCGCGGCGAAGGCCAACGTGCCTGCATTGCACGAGTTAGGCGAGCGATACCGCATCGGATTGGGCGTGTCCGTGGACTATGCTCAAGCCGCAGGTTACTACCAGAAGGCCTGGCAAGCCAGCCAAAGCGGGGGATACGATCCTCAAAACATCGGCGGCGCGATGTTCAACCTCGTTGATGGCGATCTTGCGCCCAACCCCGGTTTGGGGAGGGAACTCGTCCCCTTCGCGAAGTTCCTGTCTGTTTATCTCAAAGCCACGCTGCGCCACGACGGCGCCGCCATGAGCCAAATTGGCCAATGGTATTTCGTTGGACATTTTGTGCCCAAGGACAAGGTGGAAGCCTTCCGATGGCTGAAGGTCGCCGCCGATTTCGGCTCGGCCGATTCCCGGAAGCGGCGGGATGAGATCAAATCCAAGCTTAGTCCCGTCCAATTGGAGCAAGCCCTCAAACCTCCGGAAATGGTCGAACTCACACACACTAACCACGCACGTTCCGGCGCGGTTTCTGTTCCGAACAGAATGCCAACAATCCCGGCGCCACGTGCAAATCCATGATTCTGCCAAAGGAATAGACTTCAAGAACCGTCGTACGAATTAGGAATGAAATTCTCAAGAACATGGGCTCTGTTGGTGGCGGCCGGTTGTTCCTCCTCCATCGCTCGCGCGCAACTTCAACTCGTCACCAACGCCGGGCCACCCTCTGTTTTTTTTGGCGAGGCGAAAGAAATTCCCGTGACTTTTCACAATCCGGCCGGCCAGGATTTTAGAAGCCAGATTCGCACGCGGATGCTTCAGGCCAGCTCGGCCACGGCGATTCCCTTGGGCGAAAGCCCTTGGAAAGAACTGCGGGTTTTGCCGCGGCAAACCATTCTCGAGTCGGCGCCACTCGATTTCCCCCCTGTCAAGGCCGAGACGAAGTTTTTCGTCCAATGGCTCGAAGACACAAATCGCATCATCGGCACAACAGAGGTGCTGGTATATCCGACCAATCTGCTGCATGAGTTGAGACTGCTGGTGGACGAAAGCTGGAATAATCTCGGCGTGCTTGACCCCCAGAACCAACTCAAACCGGCGCTCAAACAGGCGGCGATAGGATTCGTGGATTTGGCGCAGGCCGAGCTGGCTGCCTTCTCTGGAAAACTGGCGGTGGTGGGTTCATGCGGCCCCGACGATCCAGAGTGGAGCGGCTTGGCCGATCGAATCCGCGCGCTGGCCCAAAACGGCACGCCGGTGGTTTGGATTCAAGGGCCGCTGCGCGAGCGGGATAAAATCCGGCCCTCATTTTATCTGGTGCCGCAAAAACAAGCCGCTGTTGTCGTCGTCCAACCCGGCCTGATCGCCGATCTGCCGTTGAATCCACGCTCGCAGTTGAACCTGATTCAATTCTGCCAACTGGCCTTGCATCCGGAGAGCCTCTCCCTGCCAAACCAATCCCGTTAACACAAACAATTATGAAAACACCTATTCCCATCATTATGTCCCTGACGCTGCTGGCCGCCGCACTCGTGCAGGCCGCGTCGCCGGAAGTTCTCACCATCGCCGTTTTCGATTTCGAATCGAAAGACGAAGGCGTGCGCAGCCTCGGACCAAAGGTCGCCGCGCTGGTCAACGCCAACCTTTCGGCCGAGCCGCAGCTCATCACCGTCGAGCGCGCGGAATTGGAAAAGGCGCTCGGCGAACAGGAGCTTGGCTTGTCCGGCACCGTCAACGCCGAAAGCGCGGCGAAGGTCGGGAATCTAACCGGTGCCAAAGTGCTTGTGACCGGGCGCGTTTTCCAGGTGGATAAGAACATGGTCATCGTCGCCAAGATCATCGGCACGGAAACCAGCCGCGTTTATGGCGAGGTGGTCAACGGCGGCGCGGGCGCGAACATCACCGATTTGTCGGTGGAACTCGCCAAGAAAATCGCCGCCGACGTGGCGCAGAAGGGCGACACACTCGTCGCCAAAGTCGTGACACCTGAAGAGCGGATTGCAAGAATAAAGGCCGGATTGGGAGACAAGAAACGGTCGTCCGTTTCAGTGCGAATCGAGGAACGCCATTTTGGCCAGCCGGTCATCGATCCCGCGGCTGAAACCGAACTTACCGTCATCTTCCAAAAAACAGGCTTCACCGTTATCGACGACAAATCCACAAATAAGCCCGACATCGAAATCACCGGGCAGGCTTTCAGCGCTTACGGAATGCGCAAAGGCAATTTGATTTCCTGCCGGTCCCGCATCGAACTCAAGGCCCATGAGCGAAGCAGCGGCAAAATCTTGGCCGCCGACAGCCAGACCAGCGTGGCGGTGGACATTGCCGAACAGACGGCCGCCAAAACCGCCCTGGAAAATGCCGCCCTGGAAATCGCCGAGCGCCTGGCGCCGCAGCTTGCTCAATAGGGCATAAGAAGAAACCTTGTAATTCTGACCAAATCAAGACATCGGCAACAAACACCTCCGCCGCTACTCCAACTCGGCGGCGGCTGGCTCTGGGCTGAATATGACCGGCATTTGCATCGCCTATTGCTCCAGAACGTCCGGCAATGAGCCTCTGACTGGCCACCCCCACGCTGAGGCAAAGGCAGGAATCGACGAAATAGAGGAATGGCTACCGTCAAGTCGTCTCCGCCGATGGCGAAGACGCCGCCGCCTCTGACGATTAACCAATCCTGGCCAATGCGTTCCTCCTCGACTTTCCCTCAAAGACCTTTCATTCTCCGGCCCGAATACATGAATCTCCAGAACCCTATGCAAACCACACGCCGTCAGTTTATCCAGTCAGGGCTTGTTTGTGCCGCCGGCATGACAGTCAGTCCGAACATCGATTTGGCCGCTGATCAGCCGAAAGCCGTGTCCATCGGATTCCAACTCTACACCGTGCGCGGCGAGTTGGCCCGGAACGTCCCGGACACCATCAAAACGCTCGCGCAAATCGGCTACCACGGGGTCGAGTTTTGGGATTACAGCGGCACGCCCAACGTCTATCAACACTATTCCGCCGGCGACTTGCGCAAAATCCTCGATGAAAACGGCCTCAAGTGCTGCGGCATGCACGTGACGTTGGAGGCCTTGTCTGGCGACAAGCTCAAGCGCACGATCGAGAACAACCAGACCCTCGGCAATATCTACATCAACCTCGTCATGGCTCCGTCCTTTATGAAGTCCGAGTCCGGCATTGGCGAGCTGGCTTCGCTGTTGAACAAAACTTCCACCGAATGCCAGGCGCAAAACATGGTGGCGGGCTATCATTGTCACGCGTTCGACTTCGCCAAAATCAACGGGCGCTTCGCCTGGGAAATCCTTTTCAGCCAGCTCAGACCCCAGGTCAATATGCAACTCGATGTCGGCAACTGCCTGTCCGGTGGCGGCGACCCCGTCGCCATGTTCAAGGAATTCCCAGGCCGCTCTTGGTCCGTTCACATCAAGGAATACCAGGACAAAACTTTCGACAGTGATTTCTACAAAGAAGTCTTCCGTCTTTGCGAAACGACTTGCGCGACCAGATGGTACATTGTCGAAATGGGCGGCAACGATGGCATCGGCTTCGATGTGCCTCGTCAGGCGCTGGCCAAACTCCATAGCCTCGGCAAATAATGAAAACCACCCATGCCACTCCATCGCCTTTGACGGCGGGGACGCCCCAACGCGCCAACTCTGCCTCGCGCGCGGCTGGGCTTTCGCGCCGCAAATTTATGCTCGCCGGGGGCGCCGCCGCCGCTTTTACCATCGTGCCGCGCCACGTTCTGGGCGGACCGGGATTTGTCCCACCCAGCGAGAAGATCACTCTGGCCTACATCGGTTGCGGCACTCAAGGGCTTCGAGAAATGGTTGGAATGCTCCCGGTCCCTGAGATCCAGATCGTCGCCGTCTGCGATCCCGTCAGGGACAGCCACCAATACCTGGACTGGTCCGGCGACGGCTTGCGCGCTTCCATCGCCGAGGCGATGGGCAAACCGGATTGGCGGCGCGGGATGCCCGGCATTCCCGGAGGCCGCGACGTCGCCAAGGAACTCATCGAAACATTTTATGCCCGCCGGCGATCGTCCGAAAAAATCAGCGGCTGCCGCGCCTACGCCGACTTCCGCGAATTACTCGAGCAGGAAAAGGACATAAACGCCGTCAAGATCATGACACCCGATCATCTTCATGCGGCCATTTCCATCGCCGCGATGAGGAAAGGCAAACACGTGCTCATGCACAAGCCGCTGGCCAATCGATTGCAGGAAGCCCGATGGGTCATCGAAGCCGCGCGCAAAACGAAAGTGGCCACGCATTTCCTGGCCGCCAACGACGGCGCCGACGTTCAGACGATCAAAAATTGGATTGACGACGGCGCCATCGGCACGTTGCGCGAAATCCACAACTGGACCAATCGCCCCGTCTGGCCGCAATACGCGAGCATCCCGACCGACACTCCCCGCCCGGCGGATTTTGACTGGTCGTTGTGGCTTGGGCCATGCGCCGACCGTCCCTATCATCCGCATTACACCCACATGGTGTTTCGCGGTTGGTATGATTTCGGCGGCGGCGCGCTCGCCGATATGGGCTATTACAGCCTTTGGTCCGTCTTCAAGCTGTTCGATCTTGACTCCCCGATCTCCGTGGAATCGCATCCCAGCCACGTCTGCTCGCTCGATCGAAACGTGGCCATCAAAATCAAAAACGATTATTCCTTTCCTGACGCGTGCGTCATCCGCTTCAAATTCGCCGCCAAAGGGCCACGGCCACCCATCGATCTTTATTGGTACGACGGCTCCATGAAACCGCCCACCCCCGATGAATTGGAAATCGACGGCCAGGAACTTGCGGCCGAGGGCCTGATGTTTGTGGGCGACAAAGGAAAAATCCTGGCCGATTTTCGCGGCGAAGACCCGCAGATCGTTCCCGCCCGGAAAATGCGCGATTACTTGACAGCCCGGAATTTTTCCGCGCCGCCTCCATCCCCTCGCGACTTCGCCAAAGCCGGGCGTCTCGCGATCGACCGGTGGGTAGCCGCCTGCAAAGGCGGCCCGGCGACTTACGGTGACTTCCTCCAAGGCGGGCCGATCTCCGATGCCTTTAACCTGGCCGCGATCTCCCTGCGGCTGGGCGGACGGAAATTGGTCTTTGACGCTTTGGCCATGCGAATCACCAACCTCCCCGAAGCCAGCCACCACTTCACCCGCGAATATCGCAAAGGCTGGGATCTTCAAGGTTCATGACCTGTCATTGGCAATAATTCCATCGCGTCACCACAAGCCGGAGGAAGGCGAATCCTGATCGACTGAATGGTTTAACGCTGAAAGGGTATTTCGAGTGGCACGGGCCGCTTGTCATGCAACCGGCGTGCGGCATCTCCGACGAGCCTCAGATACCAGTCGCTGGGCCAGCCGTCGTAGCCGACAAAGTGTCCTTGCGTCGGCGGAGAACTTGTCACTTTGAAAATGGCCGTGCCCTCGTCCACCTCGTCCATCATCGCCACGTACACGGTGTCCGCGCCAAGCTTGGATAACGCATAGAACTGCTCCCAAAGGAACTGGCCGCCACGACGCGCGATCAGGCTCGTGCCCGGCGCCAGCCTTTGCAGATTATCCCAACTGAAGCCCGGGTAAACCACTGGAATCCAGAGCATTCCCAGCCGTTCACACTCGCGTTGATCTTCGGCCCAGTAGTAGGTGGCCGCGTGTTTCACGCCAGATTGGTCCGGGACATAATTTCCGACATTCCAAGGACAAT
Source organism: Verrucomicrobiota bacterium (assembly GCA_049517295.1). GTDB lineage: Bacteria > Verrucomicrobiota > Verrucomicrobiia > Limisphaerales > Palsa-1400 > JBEKSF01. Next base: position 26,857 of record JBEKSF010000023.1, on the reverse strand, counting down.
AGGCGCCGAATCGCCGGTAAAACTTCTGCCATGCGGGATCCGGATTGCGCCGCCAGTTCCAGTCGCCGCCACCGATCAGGAAGGCGGAATAACGTCCGGGAATTCGGAAAAAGTCGATCAGGCGGTTGGCCAGTTCAGGGTTCATCAGATTATGCTCGTTCTCGAAATAGAAGCCCCAGATTTGCACGACCGGCTGGCCGTCCTGGCGCAAGTAACGCGGATCTTCGATGACTTTCGCGTCCACCATTTTCTTCCAATCCGACGTGAGGACGTCGAATACGCCTTCCAACGGCATGCCGGCGATGTCATAGGAAAGCGCCCAGACGCGGCCGGTTTCGAGCGCCGCGGCCCGGACATGGTTGAGCACCCGTAAACGGGATGGATACCGGGCCGCTATCGGACCGCCGGGCAGGTCCACGACAAAGTGCTGCAGCCAGGCGCCATCGATGCCATAATCACGCATCCACTCGAAATGACGGAGCACCGTTCGGGCATTATCGGAGCTGAACAGCTCTGCCTGACCGCCCCCGGGATAGGTGAAACCAGGCGCCGGAAAACGCTCCGCCGTGGAATAGTCAGCCATGTCAGGCCACATTTCGAAAGTCAAGAGATTCGGCGCGATCCGTCCCGAATCGCGACTCCAATGAATCCAACCCATGCTGGCGGCATCATTCGGGCACCGGAACCAACCTTGGTAACCACACATCACCTTGCCCCGCACGGATGCGGTGTCCACGATGCTTGCGCGGCCTGCTGGCATCGTCGCGGGGAATGTTTCATCGGCGCCGACTGCAAAAGAGGAGAGGAGGAACATGAGGAAGCAACACGGCTTATGGCGGGCCAATCCCATCAAAGCAGCTATTGGAAACTTTCGCATGATACCGTCCACAAACGAAATCTGAGCCACACGGGAACAGAAGGCAAGCATGGCAGGCTTGTTGTTTTCCAAACAGGGAGCCGCGTGTCGCCACCAAAACGCCTGCGCGCCCATTTGGACATACGGTGCGCAGTCACCGGCGGGCAATACTCAATATCAGAGTGCCATCGCCATCCGCAAATTATCGCTGGATAATTCCGCGGGGACTGTCATTGACATTCACGAACCGGCCATCGAAGATTTCATCCACCCGAGTTTTACTCGCTGATCGAAATTCAAATGAACCGCTTGTGTCATTTTGTCAGCGCCGGTGTCATCCTTATTGCCGAAGGGTACCGCCTGGCCGCCGAAACCAACCAGGCGCGGGTGAACGTGGATGCCGCGCAAATTGTGCGGACGGTGGACGCGCGGCTATTCGGCCTGAACACGGCGACTTGGGATTCGTATCTCGACTCGGCTGGCACGGTTTTCGCCCTGCGCGAACTGGATGCGCAGGCCCTTCGATTTCCGGGCGGTTCGCTTTCGGATGAATATCACTGGATGTCAAACACCATCGGCACCAACGGCAGAAGGTGTCCGACATCGTTTTCAAATTTTGTCCACGTCGCCACGAACATCAATGCGCAGGTTTTCATCACTGTCAATTACGGTTCAGGCTCGCCGGAGGAAGCGGCGGCGTGGGTTCGCCAGGCCAACATCACCAATCGCTGCGGCTTTAAATACTGGGAAATTGGCAATGAAAACTTCGGCTTCTGGGAACATGATGAAAATTCGCCGCCGCACGACCCGTTGACTTACGCGACGCGCGCCAAGGAGTATTTCAGCCGGATGAAGGCCGCAGACCCGGCCATCAAAATCGGCGTGGTCGTCACCGCGGACGATAGCGGCTGGACACCCAAAATGCTGGCGAGATTGAAGGATCTCGGCGTGACGCCGAATTTTGTAATTGACCATCTTTACGCCGAGAATCCCGGAAGTGAAAATGACGCACGGCTTTTGCAGTCCGCCTTTCAATGGACGGCTGATGCGGCGAAATTGCGGCGGGAGTTGAAAACTTGTTTTGGCGGCGCCAGCACAAACGTGGAATTGATTTGCACGGAAAATAATTCCGTTTCCGAACAGACAGGCAAACAGACCACCAGTCTGGTCAACGCGCTCTACCTTGCGGACAGTTGGGGGCGGATTGCGCAGACGGAGTTTAATTCATTCCTCTGGTGGGATTTGCGGAATGCTCAGGACCGAAAAAGCAACAACAGCAAGGCGCTTTATGGCTGGCGGCCATACGGCGACCACGGAATCATGTCCGGCAACGACACGCGCTACCCGACGTTCTATGCCTTCAAAGTGCTGAAATATTTTGCGCGCGGCGGTGACCGGATTGTGCGCGCGACCAGCGACAATAAACTGCTTTCAGTTTATGCCGCGCGACGCGCTGACGGCACCATGTCATTGCTCGCCATCAACAAAGGCCCGCGCGCCACGCTGAAGGCGAGTTTCTCAATCGCTGGTTTCCGGCCGGAATCCGCCGCGACAATATATTCTTATGGCATTCCGCAGGACGAGGCCGCCCGCACCGGAACCGGTTGGGAGGACATCGCGCAGACGAGTTTTGTCGGCGCGGCGGCGGAATTTGCCTGTGCATTTTCGCCGTATTCGGTCACGGTCATTGCGCTTTCGCCGCTCCGCGCAAAATAATGAACAGGTTTGAAACCCCTGGGCATTTTTCTTCAAGCCGCGATTGTTGGGCTAGTGTCAAAAGGAGAAATAATTTGATTCTGTGACGCCTCGCTCCAGCATGCGCCGTCAAATTACATCCACCCCCGTCCAACACCTTCTAAAGGTGTTGGCACGCGTGGGAGTGAGGTTAAAACTTTTCAACCAAGTTCAAGTCCTTTTCATCATCATGGTAACACCCGAGGCTGGAGTAAATACGGCCAGCTAACGATTCACCCTCCACAGGATCGGTGACAGCGTGCGCCCGCCCCCGGCTTATGTCAGAGCTTGTTTCTGCTGGACACTACTCGTGTTCAGTTCTTCAATGAATTCCATGATCACAAAGGCGGATGCTGCTTCTTGTCGCTTTCCCCGCCGTACGCGGCGGCAGTTTCTCGGCCAGACAGCTATTGTTTTGGCTGTCGCTGCCATTGAACCGCCTGCAACCCTCCTAAGCAGCGCCGCGGAAAGCCCCAGCGGAAAAGTCAAAGGAACCCTCGTCGGCTCAAATATTTACGGTTGGGGCCAATATGCACAGCGGGACCATAAAAGCCTTGATGTTGAGGGCGTTATGTCCGCATTGCGCGACGCGGGCTACGACTATCTGGAGAGCTTTCTGGACATCGGACGCCCGGAAGAAAACGGCCGTTTTGCGGACCAACTTCGGGCCAAGGGGCTCCAGCCGATCAGCCTTTACACAGGAGCGCGGCTGCATGAAGGCGGCGAGGCCAAAGATGCCGTGGGAAAGGTGCTCACCGCAGCAAAGGTTTGTCAGCAAGCCGGTTTCTCTGTCCTTTGTTGCAATCCGGATCCGATCGATCGTGAGAAAACTGACGATGAACTAAGAACCCAGGCCAGCGCCCTGACCGATCTGGGAGAGGATTTGAATTCGCTGGGGATGAAACTAGGTGTTCATCAGCACATGCCCGCAATGGCCAACCATGCCCGGGAGTTTCATTATGAGTTTCGCCACACGAAGCCCGGAGTGGTGGGCTGGTGCTATGACGTTCACTGGGTCTGGAAAGGTGGAGTCATGCCCCTGGACGGACTCAAGGAATATGGCGAGCGTGTGGTCACCTGGCACCTGAGGCAAAGTCGCGACGGCATTTGGTGGGAGGAGCTTGATAACGGGGACATCGATTACGTGGCAGTAGCCAAGTACGCCAAGGAACATAAACTGGCTCGGCGCTTTACCGTCGAACTGGCGCTCGAGCCTGGCACCAAAATAACCCGCTCGGTCGTCGAAAACCACCGCCGAAGCAGGGAATTCGTCCGGCGCGTGTTTGAAACCTAAGCTGAACATTAAATTAAAACCAACCCTTATGCCTATGAAGAACATCTCGCCTGGATCGGAACCCATCACACGCCGGGACTTCCTCAGAACTTCCGCCGTGGCAGCCTCCATCGCCGCGGTTGGGACGCTCGATGTGAGCCGCACCGCTTACGCAGGCGGGACGGATACGCTCAAAGTTGGAATGATCGGGTGCGGCGGGCGCAACGCCGGGGCCGCTGTGCAGGCACTGACCGCTGACAAGGGCGCGCGGCTGGTGGCGATGTGTGATATTTTCCGTGACCGCATCGACGCCAAGCGAGAAGCGATCAAAGCGCAAAAGGCCGATCAGGTGGATGTAAATGACGATCATTGTTTTACTGGTTTTGAGGGCTACAAGCGCGTGATCGAAGCTTGCGATGTGGTGCTGATTGCCAACGCGGCGAAATTCCATCCTTTGCATGCCATCAGCGCGATTCGGGCGGGCAAGCATGTCTTTGTCGAAAAACCGCATGGCATTGACCCCAGGGGCGTCAAGCTGATGCAACAAGCGTGCGACCTGGCGGCGGAAAAGAAGCTCTCCATCGTGTCCGGGTTGCACAGCCGGTTTCATGCCGGCTACGAGGAGACGGTCAAACGAATTCAGGACGGGGCCATCGGTGACGTGGTAACCATCGAGGAGAATTTCCTGCGGTCGCCTTATGGGTTGACAGAACGGAAACCCGGCCTGACTGAGCTGCAATGGCAATGCAGCACCCAGTATCACTTCCGCTGGCTTTCTGGAGACGACGTGCCGCAGTCACTGGTCCACAACATGGACCGGGCCAGTTGGGTTTTGGGTAATGCGGTGCCCATCAATTGCCATGGCTTGGGAGGCCGTTCGACGATGACGCAGCCGGTTTACGGCGATGTCTTTGATCATCATTCGGTCGTTTACCAATTCGACAAGGGTGTTCGGATTTACGCGCTATGCCGGACCACCACTGGCTGCTACGACGAAGATTCGAGCCTGATCTTTGGCGCCAAGGGAAGGGCCTCGATCAAGGCGTGCCGGATCTGGGGTGAACGGAATTGGCGCTGGCAAGGCGAATGCGATCCTTACCAATTGGAGCACGACAAACTATTCGCCGGGATCCGCTCCGCCCAACCGATCAATTGCGGCCATTACATGGCTCGCAGCACCATGATGACAGTAATGGGCCAAATCTCCTGCTACACGGGCAAAGAAGTTACATGGGACCAAATCAATCAGTCCGAGTTTTACCACCCGCCGCTCCCGGAGGAATGCCGCGATGATATGGAGCCGCCCACCACGCCGGATGCCAGTGGCTCTTACCCAGTCCCTTTCCCCGGCAAAACCGCGTTGCTCTAAGTACAGATGAATGGAAACGCCCCGCATTGGAACTTGCGGAATCACTCTGCCGCAACGTTGAGCAGGGACCGAACGCCAAAGATGACTATCTTTGCGAGTCTTTTGCTGATAATCAGCCTTTTCCAGGGATTTGCCCAGACTCCAGCCGTGCTTGCAACTCATAAGGCTCGGATCCTGTTACTGACTGGCATCGACTATCCCGGCCATCTTTGGAAACAGACGACGCCGCTTTTGAAAGAAGCCTTGGAGAAAGACAGTCGAATGGAGGTGTTTGTCGCCGAAGATCCAGCCTTTCTCGATTCCTCGGCCATCGATCATTATGATTTGATCCTGTTGCATTTTCAAAATTGGCAAGCCAAAGGGCCAGGGCAAAATGCGCGGGATAATCTGCGCCGCTTCGTCGAAAACGGCAAAGGAGTGGCCCTGGTGCATTTTGCCTGCGGTGCCTGGCACGACGAATGGCCGGAGTTCGCCAATCTGGCTGGGCGGGTTTGGTTCGGCCCGAACCCCGGACCTGGCAAACGGCAACATGATCCATACGGACCTTTCCGAGTAGAAATCGTGAAGCCCGAACACCCGATCGTCAGGGGCATGAAGGACTTTGATACGCAGGATGAACTTTACACTTGTCTGACCGGGGAACACCCGATCCGGGTAATCGCCCAGGCCCAATCTAGGATCGACGGCAGGTATTATCCCATGGCTTTCGTCTCGGATTACGGGAAGGGCCGAACGTTTAATTGTGTTCTTGGCCACGATGTTAAGGCGCTCGGCGTTCCGGACGTACAAGAGTTGTACCGGCGTGGTTGCGCATGGGCGGCCGGGCTTGAGCCTGTTGCGGATATGAAATAGAGCGTGTGCGTGCATGCCATGCGCCTGACAAGTTAGCTTGTCAGTAACTCTCGCATTACGGGAGAACCTTGCTTTTCGCTTGCAATTTGTGCCGTATAGTATTATTGGCGATATAGATCAAGCGCCGACCTGTCCAGCCTGCGCCGGCAGCTTTGGCAAGCCTAGGCCTATGAGGAATTCAAACGCGCCCCGTATATGTGAAAAAACAAGCCCGCCGGTCCTTCGCCACATTGCCAATCTCTGGTCGTTGTGGGATTACCCATCCATTCAAAAGCCATGGTCGCTCGAACGACAGATCGTTGACATCAAAGAAGCGGGTTTCGACGGCTTCACCACTCTTCCTACACAAGAACACGCCAAGCTCGCGGAAAAGCACCGATTGGTCATCGTCGGCTACTTCGCCGCGGCCAAAAGCTCCGAATTCCGCAATCTCATCCGGCAAAACGTGGATGCCGGAGCGATGCACATCAACGTGCAATTGGGCGATCACGACACGCCCGTCGAGGTTTCCATCAAACTCACCGTCAAGCTCATGCAGGAAAGCGATAAATTCGGAGCCAAATGCGCCATTGAAGTCCACCGCGACACCTGCACCGAGACGCCGGAAAAAACCTATGCAATTGCTGCCGGGTACAGAAACGCGACGGGTCGGCTGCTGCCGATAACTTGGGATTTTTCACACATTTCCGTCATAAAACACCTCGCGCCACCCTACTGGGAACGCCTGTTGGTGGATGCGAAATTGATCCAAAATGCCGAACAGTTTCATTTCCGCCCCTTCAATGGGCACCACTGCCAGGTGCCCGTCACCGATGGGCATGGCAAGCTCTCGACTGAATTGCGACAGTGGCTTCCCTTTCTTGAAAAAACCCTGGCCCTCTGGCTCAAGGGGAGCCAAGCTGGTCGCGAAGTGTTCGTTGTGCCTGAAATGGGACCTGTCCGTGGTGGGTACAACTTTGCGCAACTTCCCAATAGCTGGGAAGACGCTAAAATCCTGCGCCCCCTCATCGGCAAAGCATGGCAAAAAGCCCTCGCCTCGAAACAATCATAATGAGATTCATGACCTCGCGCGAACGCCTCATAACCACTTTGAACCACCGTCAACCCGATCGGGTCTGTGTGGACTTTGGAGGCACTTGGATTAGCGGCATCCACACTTCCATCGTCCACCAACTCACCCAGCGCCTGATCGGGCCACCGGCCCCGCCGCCTCGCGTCCACGAACCTTACCAGATGCTGGCCGAAGTGGACGCCGGACTTCGGGCGGCGCTCGGGGTGGATGTCATTGGCGTCTGGCCGCGCAAGAATATTTTCGGTTACGAAGCGTCCGGCTGGAAACCGTTCACGCTGTTCGATGGCACGCCTTGCCTCGTGCCGGGCAACTTCAATGTCACGCCCGCGCCCGATGGTGGTTGGCTGATGTATCCCGAGGGCGACACCTCCGCGCCTCCATCGGCACATATGCCAAAAGACGGCTATTTCTTTGATGCACTGATCCGACAGGAACCAATGGCCGAGGATAATTTGAACCCGGAGGACAACCTTGAAGAATTCGGACTGCTTTCGGCGGAGGACATCGCCTATTACCACCAACAGGCGGCCTGGCTCGACCGGAATGCCATGGATATCGGGGTCGTTTTGCTCGCTCCCGGCACGGCCTTCGGCGACATCGCCCTTGTGCCGGCCCCGTTCCTCAAGCACCCGAAAGGCATCCGTGACATCACCGAGTGGTATATGGCCACCGCGGCGCGCCCAGACTATGTTCATGCGGTGTTCGAAAAACAGTGTGAGTACGCCTTGAAAAATCTGGCAACGCTTATCGGCATATTCGGCGACCGGGTGCAGGCGGTGGTGACCACCGGCACCGACTTCGGGACGCAGAAGAGCCTTTTCATTTCCATTGAATCTTACCGGAATCTGTTCAAGCCCTATCACCAACGGCTCAACGAACTCATCCACCGTAAGTCGAACTGGAAAACCTTCATCCATTCTTGTGGTGCGGTTGCACCGCTGATTCCGCATTTCATCGAAGCCGGCTTCGACATTCTAAACCCGGTCCAGTGTTCCGCCGCCGGCATGGATCCGGTCCAGCTCAAACGGAATTTCGGCCGGGACATCACCTTCTGGGGTGGATGCGTCAACACCCAGCACACCATGTATGAAACGCCAGAAGCGGTATATCGAGAGGTCCGCGAGCGCATTGACATCTTTAACCAGGACGGCGGCTATGTTTGCAACTCAGTCCATAACATCCAGGGCAATTCACCGATTGAAAACGTCCTTGCGATGTTCAAGGCCATTAAGGATAGCAGCCTCTAGAATCATGGCGCCATGCGCTTCCTGAAGGAACAACTCGTTCGTGGGAGACGGAGATCGACAGGAGCAGGAACGAAACATATCCCACGCCGGGACCGATCAAGAATTCCGGCACAAACGATCTCAAACTCAAGGTGTGATGATCATGAGCCCAAGGACAACACCATGATTCTTACACCATGAAATCGAGTGTTCAGCCAACAAGTTTCGCCACAAGAATTAACTTTTCATATCTGTTGCCTATTTGTTTGGTGGCAACTCTAGGAGGGCTGTTATTCGGCTACGATACTGGTGTCATCTCCGGCGCCATCGAACCACTCACCGCGCGTTTTAATCTCAGCGACTTCATGAAAGGCTGGGCGTCTGGTTGTGTGCTCATTGGGTGTGCGACTGGCGTGCTTCTAGCCGGGCCGGTTTCGGACCGCTTTGGGCGCCGTTTGGCCATGTTTCTGGCGGCCGCGATGTTCTTCACTTCCGCCATCGGCACCGCCTTGCCCAATGTCGTCTGGATTTTCATCCTCTTCCGCATCATGGGTGGGGTGGGTATTGGCATCGCCTCTGTTTCAACGCCGATGTATATCGCGGAGATCACGCCAGCGCACATTCGTGGACGAATGGTTGCCGTGAATCAAATCGCCATCGTAGGCGGCCTCGCCCTGACTTCATTCATTAACTACTTCATCGCCAAATCCGGTGATCAGGCGTGGCTTATCGCGAGCGGTTGGCGCTGGATGTTCGGCGCGGGCCTTCTGCCGGCGGTTCTTTTTGGCCTGTTACTGATTCCGATTCCGGAAAGCCCACGCTGGCTGATCGAGCGAAGCCGTGAAGACAACGCGAAGCGGATCCTTGAAGAAATCGGCGGGGCGGAGTTCGCCGGAACAGAGTTCAACAGCATCAAAACTTCGCTGTCCCGGGAGAAAGGCTCCTGGGGGGAATTGTTCTCCGCCAGGCTGCGGCTGCCGCTGTTGATCGGTGTCTCGCTAGCCATCCTTCAGCAAGTCACTGGCATCAACGTCTTCCTGTATTTCGGAGCGACCATCTTCAAGACCCTGAGCGCCTCGACCGGGGTGGATGCCGGCCTGCTCCAGCAATTGATCATCAACGGCGCGGGAGTTTTGTTTACGTTTATCGCCATTGCCACCGTGGACAAATGGGGCCGCAAACCACTCATGTTCATCGGTGCCGCCGGCATGGGAATCAGCCTTGTGGCGATGGGCGTGATGGCCCAGACTTTGATCGACCCAACAGTGTCCAGCGGCTGGATGCTCTTCTTTATCCTGCTCTACATCGGCTGTTTCGGCCTGTCCGTGGGGCCCGTGACGTGGGTCATCCTGGCGGAGATTTTCCCAACCGCGGTGCGTGGCCGCGCCCTGGGATTGGCCACATTTTTTCTTTGGACCGCGGATTATGCCGTGACCCAAACGTTTCCGATGATGGATGCGAAGGAATCGTGGTTCGTGGAACATTTCCATCACGCCTTTCCGTTCTATGCCTACGCCGTGTTTTGCCTCATGCTGGTCATGGTGGTCTGGCGTTTTGTCCCTGAAACCAAGGGCCGATCACTGGAGGAGATCGAACGGAATTGGTCGCAAGTAAGCACTGATATTGAGCATCTGATGCTGCCGTGAACGATTTTCCCGCCATCCCGCTGCTGGAGCACCGGCCCTATGACCGGATTCGCGAACTGTATCTGTTGCAAGAGCCGATGCTGCTGGCGGCTATCCGACGCGGCGACCGGGGTGAGGCGCGGCGAATCATCAACCACGTGCTGGTCCACATTTACAGCGCCGGCGAGGAACGAAGCGATTTGCTCAAGGGCCTGCTGCTGGAGTTGGTGGTCATGATCTCGCGTGCTGCCGTGGAAGCCGGCGCAAGGCAATCCGAGGTGCTGGGGCTGAACTTCCGGTTCCTCACCGAACTGGCCGGGATCAACGATGACGAAGAACTGGCTTCATGGTTGCGCAAGACCTTGGAGCATGTCATCTCCACCATCGAAAGGCAGGAGGACTTTACACCACCTCTGCTGGTCGGCAAGGCGCTCGATTTCATGCGCCACAATCTGCACCGGGTCATCTCGCGCGACCAGGTGGCGCGGCATGCGGGAATTTCGCCGAGCCATTTCTCCCGTCTGCTCAAAGAGCGAACGGGCCGCTCTTTCACCGAGTTGCTGAGGCAATGCCGCGTGGACCTGGCTTGCGATTTGCTGGGTAGGACGGAAAAGCCCCTGGCGCAGATTGCCGACGACTGTGGTTTTTGTGATCAGGCCTACTTTACCAGAGTCTTTCAAAGCGTAAAGGGAATCACGCCAGGACAGTTCCGGGCTGCCCATGAACCGGAGCACAAAATCACAAAACAAACGCACGGGATTACAAGACCTCATCACCGCAAAGTGCCAACCTCCTCCTTGTTATGAATGAAGACCATCCGCTCACCCAGGCCATCATCGCGGGACGACGCAAAGATGTTGCCGACCTCGTCAAACATTGCCTCGATGCCGGGGAAAGCGCGGGCGACATCGTCGAAAATCGCCTTGTGCCCGGCATGGCGGCGGTAGGGGAGAAGTTCAAGCGCAACGAGATCTTCGTTCCCGAGATGCTCATCGCCGCCCGCGCCATGAAGGAGGCGCTAAAGGTTTTGGAGCCGCTGCTCGCCGCTGCCGGTCTAAAACCCGAACACAGCGCGGTCATCGGGACGGTGGAAGGCGACCTCCACGACATCGGCAAGAACCTTGTGGCCATGATGTGGAAGGGGGCGAACATCGAGGTGATTGATCTCGGCGTCAACGTGTCAGCAGCCAAGTTTGCTGAAGCTGTCACACAACACAAACCCAAGCTGGTAGGGCTGTCGGCGTTGCTGACCACGACGATGCCCGCGATGCGCGACATTGTGAAGGCCATCCGCGCGACGGGTGTGCTGGTCAAGGTGGTGATCGGCGGCGCACCCATCACGCACGAATTTGCCCGCGAAATCGGAGCCGACGGCTATGCGCCGGACGCGGGCAGCGCCGTGGACGCGGCCATGGCGCTATTGCAAGGCAAGGCTTGACGGTAAGCGCCACGATGCACTTCGAATCTCTGGCCATCCCCGGTTCGGCTGAACTGACCTTCGGGCTTGCGCCGAAGCCCGTCACCACGCGCAGCGGGATGGTCATCGGCGGCGGCACCGTCTATCCGGAACTCAACTTCACGCTGCCTTCGATCAAGATTGACGCCAGCACGATGCCCGAAGTGCGTCGCAATTATGAGCAGATTATCGAGGGCGCGCTCCGCCGCGCGGCGGAACTGGAAGCGCCCGGCGTCGTCATCGAGTTCGAGACGCTGCCGCCGATGACCGAACATCCGGCATGGGGTTTGGACATCGTGAACATCTTGCTCGAAGGGATGCAGCGCGAAAAGGACCGTAGCGGCTTGAAAAGCGCGCTGCGCATGACACCCAACGACAACCGCGAGTTCGAGCGACCGCCGCTCCTGCGCCAGGGCCCTTATTGGGACTCGATGCTGGAATTATTTGACAGCTCCGCGGCGGCGGGCGCCGAGTTGCTGAGCATCGAATCCGTGGGCGGCAAGGAGCTGCACGATGAGGCGCTGGTCAATGGCGACCTGGCCGCAAGCATCTTCTCTCTCTGCATTTTGGGCGAGCGCGATATGCGTTTTCTCTGGACGCACCTCCAGAAAATCGCTGTCAATCATGGGGTCAAGTGCGCGGGCGACACCGCCTGCGGCTTTGGCAACACCGCCATGGTTCTGGCCGAGCAAAAAATGATTCCGCGCGTCTTCGCCGCCGTGGTGCGCGCCGTTACCGCCGTTCGCACGCTGGTTGCCTACGAATGCGGCGCGGTCGGGCCGGGAAAGGATTGCGGCTACGAGAACCCCATTCTCAAGGCCATCACCGGTTATCCCATGGCGATGGAAGGCAAGACTTCCGCCTGCGCGCACTTAAGCCCGATGGGCAACCTTGCCGCCGCCTGCTGCGACACTTGGTCCAACGAATCGGTCCAAAACATCAAACTGCTTGGCGGCATGGCCCCGACCTGCTACATGGAGCAGCTCGCTTATGATTGCCGATTGATGAACACCGCCCGCAGCCACGGCAAGGAATCCGCCCGCCAGCTTCAGCGCTGGCTGGTCGAGTCCGACGTGGCGACCGATCCGCAGGCCTTTATCATTTCGCCCGAATCGGCCGTGGAACTCGCCCGGGCCATTGTCACCAGCGACTCCCACTATCACGCCGGTGCGGCTGTCGCGCGCAAAGCGGTGGAATTGCTGCGCACGGCTCATGGCAAAGGCCAGGTGCGCATCGCGGCCAACGAAGTGGCCTGGTTCGACATCATGCAAGACACCCTGGACGATCTCCCCGAAAGCGAAACTGAATTCATCGCCGGACAATTGGCCCTGGCCGACCGCTCTCGCTTCCTGCCCCGAGAATATGGTTTGATAAACTGAAAGCGCGTTTTTAAAGCTGTGGGTGGCGATTTGAGGCTTGGCGACGCAGACACACGTTCCCTTGGAGCGCAAAGCAAAGAGATCCGTTGAACCGATGCGGCGTCTGTCGTGTCAGATGATCAGGTGCGCACGCTCCCCCGGCGCGGTATGCCAACGGACTGATGGATAAGGATTATTAACATCATTGAAATCAGAACAATAGTTAATCAGTTAATCTAATACTTTGCATCTAAAGCCGCCAAACCCAGCCCAGATGTATCGTAAGTTGTTTAATATAAATATGTTAGGAATATAAGACAGCAGTTGACATCCTTATGGTCAAATGTTAGCTTTTCATCCTGAATCACATTCGCCATCGCGAAATGAGGCCGGGCCGGCAGGCTCCGGCGCCCGTCTCTCGTGTCGGCGTGCAAGGCCTTAAACTACCATTTTAAAATGAGTGAATCCATCATGACTCCGCCACTCAACGGCGGAACGCCAAAAGTGTCGAAAGTGTCCGAAGCCGTCATTCGGTTCGCCGGCAACTCGCAGGACGGCATTCAGGCCATCGGCGGCTTTTTGGCCCGTCTGGCCGGCCGGAGCGAGCAAGAGGTCATGACCTTTATGACCATTCCCTCCACCATTTCCGGAGGTCCTTCCATTTTCCAGGTCCGCATCGGCTCGGGCGATGTCCTCAGCGCCGGTGACGAGGCCGATGTCCTGGTGGCCTTCTACCAGCATTCCTACGAAGACCACATCGCCTCCTTGCGCAAGGGCGGCATTGTTCTGTTCGATTCCGACCACGTCCAACCGAATCCGGAATGGGAAAAGGACTACCGTCACGTCCCGGTGCCCATTACCAGCCGCACCGTTGAAGCCATCGGAGGCACGGCCAAGGACAAGGGCAAAAACATTTTTACCCTCGGACTGGTGGCCAAGATGTTCGACCTGAATGTGCCAAAACTGGAGCGTCTTATCAGCGAGCGCTTTGCGGGCAAGGACGAAAGCGTCGTCAAAACCGCGCTCTCCGCTTTCCAGGCCGGCTACGGTTACACTCTGGGCAACGTCCTGGAAACTTTCCAATTCACCGAGAGCAAAAAGAAAAACGGCCAGCAAGTCGTCATGACCGGCAACGAAGCCCTCGCCTATGGTTTGATCGCCGCCGGCATCCGCTTTGGCGCCGCCTACCCCATCACCCCGTGGTCCGAAGTCATGGAATTGCTCCGCCGCGAATTGCCCAAATACGGCGGCACTTTCGTGCAGTGCGAGGATGAGATCGCTTCCGTCTGCATGGCCATCGGCGCAAGCTGGGCCGGACATCTCGCCGTCACCGGTTCCAGCGGCCCGGGCATCTCCCTTAAGACCGAGGCCATCGGTTGGGCCGTCATGGCCGAAGTGCCCGTCATTATTTGCGACGTCCAACGCGGCGGGCCTTCAACAGGCATGCCCACCAGCGTCGAGCAATCCGACTTGAACGTCGCCTGTCTCGGCGGCCACGGCGACTCTCCCCGCGTCGTCCTGGCGCCCGCCAGCGTCGAAGATTGCTTCTACACCGCGATCGAAGCGGTCAACGTCGCCCGCAAATATAATGTGCCCGTCTTCATCCTCAGCGATCAGTCCATCGCCACTCGCATCGAAGCCTTCGAGGAGCCGAATCTGCAAAAGCACTGCCAGGACCTCACTCCGGACCTTTCCCCCGTTGACGACTACATCCCCTACCCGCTGGATGGGGAAGTGCGGCCTCGGGTCGTCGTCGGCACCCCCATCTTGAGCGGACGATATCCCATTGCCGGCGGCTTGGAGCACGATGAACTGGGGCACCCGACCGCCGCCCCCAAACTGCACCAGCAAATGACCGCCCGGCGTCGCGGCAAATTGCAAAGACTCGCCGCCGAACTGCCCGTCCCGGCTGTCTATGGCCCGCCCGAAGGCGACATTCTCCTCGTCGGCTGGGGATCGACCCAGGGGCCGATTCGCGAAGCCGTCGATCGCTCCCGCGCGGCTGGAGACAGCGTTTCGGCGCTGCACCTGCGGCATATCAGCCCCTTGCCCCCGGGCCTGGAGAACATCTTCGCCGGCTTCAATCACGTCACTGTCATTGAAATGAACGACGAGGGCCTTTACGGCTACGGCCAACTGGCAAGCCTGTTGCGCGCCCGCTACTGCCTGCAGAAAATCCAAGGGCTGAACAAGACCGACGGCTTGACCTGGCGCGTGCGCGAAATCCTCGAACGGGTCAAAAGCGACGTCGCCACCGGTCTGAGCAAACTTTAAACCTTTATTATTCTAACTAACTATATCATTTATGAGCGAAACTGCTGTTGCAACGCCTCCGCGAGGCAATCTCACTTCCGTCCCCTCCATCGCCTCGGGCGATCGCCCGGGGCTGACCAAAAAAGAACTGGCGGCCGACCATCCGACTTGGTGCCCGGGCTGCGGCGATTTTTCCATCCTCGCCCTCTATTTCAAATTGATTGAAAAGCGCAAGGTGTGGCGCGAGAATATCGCCACGATCACGGGCATTGGCTGCTCCAGCCGCTTCCCTTACTTTGTGCAGGCCCACGGCGCCCATTTCATTCATGGCCGCTCCCTCCCCTTTGCCAGCGGCATCTCCCTCACTCGTCCCGACCTTCATGTCTTCGTCTTCGGCGGCGACGGCGACGCCTTTTCCATTGGCGGCAACCATGTCAATCATACCGCGCGCAAGAACATCAAGATGACCTACGTGGTGATGGACAACTGGGTGTACGGGTTGACCAAGAAACAGACCTCCCCAACCTCCCCCATCGGCTTCAAGAGCAAGACCGATGTCTGGGGCGCGGTGGACCAGCCGATCAATCCAATGAAACAATTGATCGCTTCCGGCGCCTCCTTCGTCGCCCGCGCCACCCACACCAACCCCAATCATTTGCTTCAAATGATGGAAGCGGCCATGGACCATGACGGTTTCAGCGTCATCGAGTGCCTGAGCGAATGCGTCGAGTTCTTCGAAGGCGCCTTCGACGCGTCCAATCCCCGCAAGGGCGGCAAGTTTGAACTCGTGCCCGCCACGCACGATCCGACCGACGAGGTGGCGGCCTACAAATTGGCCGATGCGCCGTTCCCCGGGTACTTCGGCATTTTCTACAAATCCGGCCGCCCGACCAAGAACCAGCTTGAGGCCAAAATCAATGCCCAAGCCCGCCAGAAGGTGAACGGCAAGCAGGATTGGGAAATCCTCCAGGCCACTTTCAACCGGCTAAAGTGACGCCGCCTCGTCAATCCGCTCCTGGCGGGAGCGTTTTGACGTAATCACTCCACAACGGCAGGCTGACGTAGAGCTCGAAGAAGACCTTCGGGCGCAACTGGAAGTAGCCCGCCATGAGGTGTGTCTTTTCGGGCCGCTCATCAAACGCCGCGCGCAGGTCGGCGGACACGATCATGATCGGCGCCAGCGGTTGGCGGGGGATTTGGTCCCAATAGCCGGCGTGGTGGAATCGCCTCAAATACCACGGCAGCGGCCAGTAACTTTGCGCCGACATCACTTCCACGACCGTGTCGTATCCCTGGGGCGAAACCCGCGCCAGCCCCTCCACCGTGCTGACCAGCCGGAAAATGTCGGGTGACGTCTGGCCATAGACATAAGGGTTCTTGGGGCTGTCGCAATACGGCACGCCGCCGGGATCGAGGGCAAAATTGCCGCGCCAGGCCTGCCAGCCCAATTGCGCCACGCCAACTGTCAAGACTATTATTGCCGCCGCCTTGGACCACCCCGTTTTGCAGCCGCGCACCAGCAGCGCCGCGCCAGCGCCCGCCAGCAAAATCATCCCGTGATAAAACCCCAGCAGGCACCACGGCGTTTTGTAAGCCGGCAAGGTGTAAATCAACGTCAGCCAGATCGTGTAGAACGCCACCAGCCGGTGCAACGGGCGGCTGGGGCCGAAAAGCCCCGCCGCGCATCCAACCGCCGCCAGCGCCACAACCAACCCCTCGCTCCAAACCGGCCCGCCGGCCGCGTGGAAATAGAGCAGCCGGTGAAAATAAAAGGCCCAACCATGCGTATGCACGGTCGCGCCGCCCGCGCGCCGCAACCACGGCCCGTAGGTTCGCACCGCGTCCAAAAGCCCGGCCGCGTTGCCGAAAAACGACGAGAAAAAAAGCGCCGCCACGGCAAGCGCCGCCACGAGCGCCAAAAGCAGGTCCTTCCATTTCCAATGCGGTGGCAGGCCGCCCGCGCCCTTGTCGCGCCAGCGTCCCCACGCCGCCGCGCTGCCCGCGGCCAGCGCAAGCGCCGCGACCGCGAAAACAAAAGTCTCCTTTGTCGCCCACATCAAGCCCAGGCCGATGCCGGCCGCCACAGCCCAACCGCGGCGGCCCGTCGCCGCATGGCGCCAGGCGCAGAAAAAACTCAGCGCGGTGAAAAACACCAGCAGCATCTCGTGAATGTAATCACGGCTGTAAAAAACCATCGCCGGCGAGACCGCCGTCAACGCCGCCGCCCAGAGTGTTTCCGCCTTCCCAAAATCCGCCGCCACCAGCAGCAGCAGGACGATCAATCCCGCCCCAAACGCCACCGTCACGGCGCGAAAGACGGGCTCGGTGAGGTCATTGAAATCGGGCGCGCCGTCCAGCCACGCCGCGGGCAGCGTCAGGTAAGGCAGTGTCGGGCCGTGAAACTCATTGGGATCGTACTTGTAGCTATTGTTGACGTATAGCAGGCGGAACTTCATCGCGTTGACGCCCTCGTCATTGTGCAGCGGACGCAGCGCCAGGCGCGGCGCGCGCCACCCCAGGGCCGCGACGACGGCCAGCGCCATTGCCGCCAAAAACCACCGGTTCATGTGCCGGGCAGGCCGTAGGCCTCGACCTCGATGTAGCTGTTGAGGGCGCTGTCGGTGCTGCCCTTGCTGTAGCAGCGGACGTATCGGGCCTGGATTCCGTGGGCGTCGATCACCTTGCCCGCCCCCGTGAGCGAGTTCTCGAAATACTCGCGGTCCGTGCCGATGCCCAGCCCGGCGCTGTTCTTCTGGTCATTGTTAAAGAGCGTCTGGACGCCCGTTTTGAATTCCGGGTCATCGGACACCTGCACGATCACGTCCCGATACACCACCGGCGTGGTGAAATCGTGCCAGATGACAATGGCGTAAAGTTTGAATTCCCCTTGCAGATCGATCTGCACCCAGTGCAGCCCGCGCCGCAGCGTCACCACGTTCTCTTCGTAAGCCTGTTTGCGGCCGTCGGTGATTTGCTGGAGCGTGCCGCTGATCAGATTCGGATCGCCCGAAGAGACCGGCTTGCCCAGCGCGACGTTGGTGACGCCTTTGGGCGCGAGGAAGGGCGGAAGCGGCTTATCCGTAAGCGGCAATGCCGTTGTGTTGGTGGGCAAATCCTGCGGCGTGCCTTTCATGGCGGGCGGCGGCAGCACCATCGGCAACGGCGCCAATTCATCCGCCGCCACGGGCGATGCGGCCAGCGCGGCGACCATGGCCGTAAGGAACAATGAACATTTCATCATTCAGACGTAGCAAGCCACTGGCGCGGATTAAAGCGCAATCTTTTTCCGGTGTGTCCTCTCCGGGGCGAATTCAGGAAGCCAGGCAAAGGGAAGGATTTGAAGAGGGGTCGAATGCGCGCCGCGCAAGTGGCAGCAAAGGATCGCAATTATCAGCAATTGCTGGGGTTTTTGAGGGTTTTTGGGTCTGGGGGGAGTCCAAAAACGCAGGCTCGCGCGGAGGCGCAGAGGACGCAGAGAAGAACAAGCTGGGCACCTTGACCTTGACGTTGACTCAGACCTTAACCTTGACTCACCTTGACTTCTTCTTGACGGTTCGGAGCCGGGGAAGGAGCTAAGACCATGACTATGAAGAAGATGCGGATCAATCGGCGATACCTTGACTGGCACGTTGACTTGACCTTGAGTTCCTTGACTGGTTATAACTTTAACGTTAACGCGGATCGGGTTGAATGCTTCGGGCTGCTCGCGCGTTAGGCGGGCGGCTGGCGCTTGCCGATATGTCAAAGAACAATCCGACACCGCTTAATGTCCCATATTATTATGGGACCGTCAAGTCGTTTTTTGAAGATTTTTCAAGGATGTCAAGGCAATGGCTGGCAGGGGAATCTGATGGCGGAAACATGGGGACGGTTTGATTGGGAATTGGTGATTGAAAAATGGTCAATGGCAATTTGATCAAGAGGGAAGTCGTTAAGGGAGAGGAGGTTTTGACAGGATTCGGTAAGATTGGCCGCAAAGAACGCACAGGGCGCAGAGCAGCAAGCCGCCAGGAAAGAATTTGAACAGGAGCAAACTGAAAACAGAACGTGGAACCAGTTGAAATTGGGCAAAAGTAGGGTATAACTTCTGCGACAAGACTGCTCTGCCCACTCGCCGCCGTTAATGGAAGGAGTGCAAAAAGTGAGAACTGACACCGGCCAAGGACTGACACCGGCCACGGATTGTCTTGGCCACCTGCGCTGGCTAACCTATCCAGGTGATCACCGAACGCCTATTGAAAAGGGTGGCCAGCAGGTATGGGCGCTAGGGTCTATCTGTCGCACGTGCGCCGTACCAATGTGCTCGGCTGCCAGGATCCCCCCAACCGCTCCATTGCTCACCTTCTTGGCAGCTCGTAGCTGTCGATTTCACGGCGACTCCAGCTCCGGATTCGGGCGACTTCGTCGGCTGGAATGCCCAACGAGAGAAGGAATTCCTGGTGGCCCTCCGGGGCGCGGCGCTCGAACTCCATGTGCCACCGCTTCTTCCCAGCATCGTCCATGCCGCCAGCCTCAAGCATGGCCACCCACAACGCCGTGTCCACGGTAACCAAATGTTTGCCCGCGGCAACCCGGCGCAGGATTCCGGCCAGCATCCGCTGTTGGTTTTTTAGCCCAACGATGCTGTCGGCGGTCTCGCGCAAGCGTTTCTCGAGGAGCTTTGTTCCGGGTTTGCCGCCGGATGAGAGCACGGCGCGGATCTCCTTCAGAGTCAGCCCCGCCTCACGGAAATGCCGGATCCGCTCCAACCGCGTGCGGTCCGCATCGGTGTAGTAGCGGTAGTCGGAAGCGGTTCGACCGGAGGATCGCAGCAGGCCGATGCGGTCGTAGTATAAGAGCGTGCTGCGGGACAGGCCGCACGCCCGCGCAATTTTGGAGATCGAGTATTTGTTCATTGCCAACGGGGAGGGGCGGCGCCTTGGGCGCCGCCCGCTCCGTGTGCATTATCGGAATTGGGCTCGAATTTGATCAATCTTTTTCGGTTTGAATCCCAGCCATTCCAGGAAGCTCTGGTGGCCGGCTGGGTGGCGGCGCTCGAAGAGTTTATGCCACTGTTCCCGTTTCGCCTCGTCCAGCCCGACTTCTTCGAACATCGCGACCCATTCTTCTACGTTTACATGATTCTTCATATCCATTTTTAATTAGATTTCTTTGTGTCTGTACTGTTTCGTCACACTCATGACGAGGAAAAGCCTAAAGTGTGAAGCGATAGACGGGTCAACGGGTTTTAAAGAAAAAGACGCTAGGTGGCCGGAATCGAACACGTCATCACGAGCAGGCGCGATGAATATACTTGTACGGTAAAGGGGTCAAGCGCGGAATTCTGAATTGTGTTCATAGTTACGACGGGGCGGCTTGGGCGACCCGCTCTTCGAGTTGGCTTTTCCATCGCGCCAGAGCTGGTTCAGCCTCTTCTTTAACCCGGCGGGTCGCTTGAGTCACGCGCGACTCATCCCCCATGCCCAAGTTGCTCGCTCACCCAACGCCGGCGCGCGGTGGTCCGTTGGCTCAACCACCAGGGCAACACCCGCTTTTGCGGCATCCGCTTGGGCTGTTGCCGCAAATCAAGCCCCTCCATGCCCAACGCCGCCAATCCCGCCTTCAGCCATCGTTGGGCCGCCGCGTGGCCGTGCTCGATCCTGGCTCCGCCACTATAGGTCTCCTTCCGCCCTCTTTCTGAATGTGGCTGGCGAGACGCCCGCCACGGCGACCGGGACGGATCGCGCTACCCCAAAGCGAGGAAGCGGCTGTGTTCACGGGGTCAAAGGATACTTTTGCCCACAAAAAGAGGTTCCTCGCTGTTTTCAGTGGAATAGTCATGTAAGGTTGGGGCATGACGCCTGAAAAACTATTTCAAGAATTGCTGGGATTGGGTTTGAACTGGGAAGTAATCGAGAGCCGCTTTGAGCGGGAAAGTGGAACGGTCTTTTTAGAGATCCGTGAAACGGCCCGGCTGTGGGATTCGATGAATTGTCCCAAGGAGGGCGGTCAGGTTTTTTGCTACGATCATACGGAGGTTTTGACATGGCGGCACCTTAACGTGTTTGAGCACCGTTGTGAGATCAACTGTCGTCTGCCGCGTGCCAAATGCCGCCAATGCGGTCACGTGTTCCGAGTGCGTCCGCCCTGGGAAGGGTTGAGCACGCATTTCAGCAAGGAATTTGAAGCCTTCGCTCTGTTGCTCATGCGCGAGATGCCGATGGCCAAAGTGGCTGAAATAACCGGAGAAGGCGACACGCGCCTGTGGCGGATGCTCTTCAAGCACGTCGATGGGGCCTACGGTCAAGTGGACATGAGCAACGTCTGCTGTGTTGGCGTCGATGAGATGGGCGTGCGCAAGGGCCAGGAATATATCAGTGTCTTTGCCGATTTAGTGGCCAAGAAAGTGATCTTTGCCACCGAAGGCCACGGCCACGAGACGTGGGCCGCCTTTGCCCAAGCGTTAGCCGCCCACAATGGGCACCCGCACGCCATCACCCAGGTCAGCATGGATATGAGCGCCGGCTACGAGAAGGGAGTCAAAGCGAACTGCCGCAACGCCCACATTGTGTTTGACAAGTTTCATGTCCTGGCCAATGCCAGCAAGAAGGTCGACCAAGTGCGCCGGACGGAAATGTCTTTGGGGGACAAAGACATTCGGGAGTCGCTGAACAAAAGCCAGTGGCTCTGGCGCAAGAACCCAGAAAACCTCAGTCAAGAGGAAGAAGCCCGGCTGGTCAAAATCAAAGAGAAAAACCTCTGCACCGGCAAGGCTTATCAGATGCGCCTGGTCTTGCAGGACATCTATCGCAGCGCCGACGTCCACGTGGCCCAGAGGCGTTTTAAGACGTGGTGCCGCTGGGTGCGATGGGTGGCCCGGTTTTACAAAACCCTGGTCTTCGCTCCGATGGTCAAGATGGCCAACATGATCGAAGAGCACTTGACCGGCATTCTGGCCCACTGGAAATGGGGCCTGACCAACGCGTTTATGGAGGGACTCAACAGCGTGTTCAGTGCAGTCAAACGCAAGGCTCGTGGTTATCGGTCCAGCGTTTATCTGATCACCGTGCTCTACCTCGTGGCCGGCAAGCTCCGCCTGCCTCACGTTTAATTCCACCGAAAACAGCGAGGAACCCAAAAAGAGGCGCCCAAAAAGGTGCGGTGCATCTTCGGGTTCGCTCCCTTGTCCTGTGCCGGATTGGCGGCGTTATTTGGATGCGTCGGTTTGGATTGGGGTTGCGGTCGAGCGTTTGAGGCGGATGTTGCCGCTGGTGGAGCGGAGTTTTATTTTGGGACCTCCCCCATTGAGTTGGCCTTGCAACGTCCCCTCCTGCGTCTTGCCCTGAATGGTGAGTGGCAATTCGCTTTCCACTTTGCCACCCACGCATTGCGCGTCCACCTCCATGGCCGCGTCCGGCGGCAATGAAGCGTCGATGTCGCCGCCAAGGACCACCAGGCGGCAATCCTCTTTGGGCGCGGCCGAAAATGAGACATCAATGGCGCCGCTGGACGTTTCCGCGTTTACAGCGCCCCCGGCGTTCGCGACGTGAATGGAGCCGCCAGCGTCCCGGGCATCGATCTTGCCCCGCGCCGAGCCAATGCGAATGGAGCCGCTGGTCGTTTGCGCCTCCGCGCTTCCGCCCGAACTGTCAATGGTAATATCTCCGCCCGCGTCCTTCGCCTGGACGGGTCCGAGGGCCAATTTGATGTGGATGGACCCGCTGGCCGTTTGAGCGGTGACGTTGCCTTTGGCCAAATCAATATGTATGTCGCCCCCCACGTCCCTGGCCTTGACTTCCCCGTCCGCCGAGCCGATGGAAATGGAGCCGCTGGTCGTTTCCGCTTTGACCGCGCCGTTTGCCGAGGCGATGTGGATGTCACCCCCGGCATCGTTGGCCGTGACCAAACCACGGACGGCGCCCAGGGTGATGGAGCCGCTGGCCGTTTGCGCCTTGACGCTGCCGCCCGCCTCCCCCACGCGAATATTGCCGCCCGCATCCGATGCCTCAACGTTTGCGCCGGCCTTTTGGATTTCAATCGATCCGCTGGTCGTGCCTGCGGTTACGTCCTGGCCGACTTCCCCCAGAACAATGTCACCGCCAGCATCCTTGGCGACGGTGGAACCAGTGATTTTGCCGGCATGAATCGCGCCGGCAGATGTTCGGGCGTCCAGTTTGCCCGCCAAATCGCCGACGCGAATATCGCCGCCGGCGGTTCCTAATTCCATATCGAACTGCTCAGGCGCGGTGACTTCATAACTGACCTCCAGATATCGCCGGTGGACATTCCAACCCCATGAGGACTGATGCTTGTTCCTGGATATGACGGACACGGTGTTTCCGTCCTGCGCGAAAGTCACTTCGTGCCGGGCAAAAAGCTCGTCGGCGTCGGATTTCGTGCCGCCCTGGACCTTCCGCAACACGTGGATTTCCACCTTGTCGGAAGGGCCGGCGACGACGTGGATCGGCCCCATGTCGGCCGAAACCACCAATCGGCCGCCCGGTGTGACGGAGAAGGTCTTGTCGAGATTCGCCTGGTATTCCGGCCCGGCGCAGGCCGTTTGTCCGAAGAGGATGGCGCTTGGAACGATGGCGGCGCAAAACCAGCGGGATGTCTTCATAATCATATATCATATAGTGACACGGCCACGCGTGGAAATGTTTCACCCGTTTTCTTACTGAGGAGTCCGCAAGATAGGCGACAGGAGGCAACCCCTCACCCCAACCCTCGCCCCGCTCCTTCGTCGCGGGGCGAGGGAGAAGATCCGGCTGGCGGTGCGCGCCGTGTAGTCCATCCAATGGACTGCTCTGTAATTGGGCAAATGCGGGGTTGACCTTTTGAACGGATTTTTGTTGACATTCGGCTGAATCGGACTAATTCGGACTATGTATGCGTTTTATGAACATTCCTCTGATTGTGCTGGCTCTTTGCGCATTGGCCTTATTGTTCGTGGGTTGCACCCACAACCGGCCGCACCGCACAGTCTTTGGTCCCATCGCCCCCGGCCAAGGTGGCGCCGACTACACCAAGGCCGTCATCGAAAGCACTTCCGACTATACCTTGGGATTTGTTGAATTTGACGAAGAAGGCTGGTTCTGGGACCGCCGGCAGGTGGACGCTGTGGAAGGAATGATTCGGACCGAGGCGGGCATCGGCCAATCCAATGGCGCGCCAGGAATTGTCATTCTCGTTTTCGTGCATGGGTGGAAAAACAATGCCGCTTATGACAACGCAAATGTGGAAATGTTCCGTACGACATTGACGAATTTGGACAAGGCCGAACATAGTGAAAGCCGCCTGGAGGGCCGCGCGGCGCGCAAAATCGTTGGCGTCTATGGCGGTTGGCGCGGGTTGTCGGCTAAATTTGAGCCTGCCAAGGAACTCAGCTTTTGGGAACGCAAAAACACCGCGGAAAAGGTCGGGCACGGGGCGGTGACCGAATTATTGGTCGATTTGGAGAACCTGCAAAAAGAAGCCAACAACAGATTGATCACCTCCAATGCGCCGCGCACGGACCTTATTATCGTGGGCCATAGTTTCGGCGGCGGAGCGGTTTATTCGGCAATTTCCCAGATCGTGACTGAGCGGTTGGTGGACACCGTCAAGCATAATCGGTCGCTCAAACCGTTGGGGGACCTGGTGATTCTCCTCAACCCTGCCATCGAGGCCTCGCGTCATTACACCCTCAATGAGTTGGCTGTTTCGATAACCAACTATCCGGCCTCGCAGAGGCCGGTCATGGGAATCTTCACGTCAGAGGGGGATTGGGCCACCCATTATTTCTTCCCCATGGGACGGTTCTTTTCGACGGTCTTTGAGAAAAACCGCCATGACAAGCCACAACGGGCGGCGAACTGGGAGACGATCGGATGGTTCAAGCCGTTTATCACGCATAGCCTCGTTTACGACACCAACGACGTCGCGGGAGCAACGAGACAAAGCACATACAACGCGCAAACCCAAAAGCATGAATTCCACGATAAGAACAAGCTCGATAACTCCAGCCGGAACGTTCGCGCGCAACGGCAGAAATGGCATCCCAACGCAACCACTCCCGCGGTCTATTCCTTTGATGAATGCGACTTGAGGCCCAAGGATACCTACCGGCCCGGCGATCCGTTCCTGATTGTCTCGGTGGACAAGAAAATCATGAAGGATCACGACGATATCACCAACCCGATTTTGCTCAATTTCCTGCGCGAATTCATTTACTTTTGCCACACCAACCCGCAGAAGGGTTCCGAATAGTCCCCAACTCGCCTCAGCAAATCCGGGGCAGTTGTTCGCCGCTGGACATGTCGAGAATGCGTTGAGCGCCGATGGCGCTTTTGACCAGCACTAACGGGGGGCGGCGGTCGGCGACGGCGCCGATGGCGCAAGCGCCAACGCCGGCGGGATGCGCGCGCATGATTGACAGCGCGCGGCCGGCGTCGGGCTCGGGAATAAAGGCAACGAATCTGCCTTCGCAGGCGACTTGAAAGGGGTCCAAGCCGAGGATTTCACATGCTGCGTGAACATCTTCCCGGACGGGAATCGACTTCTCCTCGACCAGGAATGTGAGTTGGGCGGTTTGGGCGATTTCATTGAGGGCGCTGGTCAGGCCGCCCCGCGTCAAGTCGCGGAGGCAATGAATCTTCACGCCCGCGCCCAGAAGGGCCATGACGATATGAGCCACAGTCGCGGAGTCGCTTTCGATGCGGCTTTCAAATTCCAGCCCTTGGCGGGCGGCCATGATTGCCATGCCGTGGCGGCCGACATCGCCGCTGAGCAAAATCACATCGCCGGGCCGCACCGATTGGGGCGCGATTTTTTGTTCGTGCTCGACCACGCCAACGCCGGCGGTATTGATATAGACACCGTCACCTTTGGATTTCTCCACGACTTTGGTATCGCCCGTGATGACGCGCACGCCGGCCTGAACGGCGGCCTGCTGCATGGAACAGACGATTCTCCAGAGAGTTTCCATCGGCAGCCCTTCCTCAAGAATAAAGGCCGCGCTCAGGAAAAGCGGGCGCGCGCCCGCCATCGCCAAGTCGTTGACGGTCCCATGCACCGCCATGGAGCCGATGTCACCGCCTGGAAAAAAAAGGGGATGCACGACATAAGAATCGGTGGTGAACGCCAAGGGGCGGGCGGGCCAGTCCACCACGGCGGCGTCGTGCTGAGTGTCGAGCAGGGGGTTGTGAAACGCCGCCAGGAACAGCCGGCCGATGAGTTGATGCATGAGCCGGCCGCCCCCGCCGTGGGCGAGCAGGACGCGCGGATAATCCTGAATAGGAAACGGGCAGACGGGCGTGAAATCGTTTTGGGGCTTGCGGCTCATGATGGCGTGGCCGCCTCGGATGCTTCGGTGTCCCGGCGATATCGATAATAGGCCGCGCAAGCCCCTTCGGAAGAAACCATAGGCGCTCCAAGGGGATGGTCGGGGGTGCAAGGGGCGCCAAAGGCGGGGCATTGGTGAGGTTTGATTTGTCCCTGCAAAACCAAGCCGCTGAGGCATTGGGAAGGTTCCTCGACCCTCAGGGCGGCCAGGCCGAATTTGCGCTCGGCGTCGAAAGCGGCGTAGGCCGCGCGCAAACCAAGACCGCTTATCTGCAGAACGCAGCTCGCGCCTCGATGCGCTTGGGTTCGTTTGGGATTCGTTCGCTGCTCAATGGGAAGAGGGCTTTCAGCATCTACAATCGTTCGTAAAGGAGCATGGGCATTGCATGCCGCCAGAAGGCCATGTAAGCGAAGATGGATATCGATTGGGTTCATGGGTGAGGAATCAGCGCGGTAAGCAGGACAACATGGCTGCAGAGCGA
>JBEKSF010000022.1:0-56442 GCA_049517295.1 Verrucomicrobiota bacterium | reverse complement strand
TCCGTCATTCGCCCCGGCGCGGCCAACGAAGGGAAGAAACTCGCCTTCACGCGGCGCTATCAAGGGTTGGAGCCGGTGACGTATCCCCACCCTTGCCTTGAACCGTGTTTGCGGAGCACTTACGGGCTGGTGGTTTACGAGGAGCATATCCTGCAACTGAGCGAAGCGTTTGCGGGACTGAATCCGGGCCGGGCGGACGTGCTGCGCCGCGCCCTTAACAAGCAGAACCATTCAATGATTGAGAAAATCCGAGGCGAGTTCTTTCAATCCGCGCTGGCGCGCGGCCACTCGCCGGGAAAGACCGCCGAAGTATGGGGACTGGTCACCGGATTTGCCGGTTACGCCTTCTGCAAGGCGCACAGCACCGCCTACGGCGTCGAGGCGTACCAATCCGCCTGGCTCAAGAGATACTTTCCGGTCGAGTTCATGGCGGCGGTGTTGTCCAACGGCAAGGGGTTTTATCATCCCATCGTTTACGTGCTGGAATGCCATCGCCTGGGCATCAATCTCCTGCCCCCGTCCGTCAACCAGCCCGGCCCATTGTTCTTGCCAACAGGTCAAGCCATCCGCGTGCCGGTCCGTTGCGTCAGGGGCCTCACCGCGCGGACTGGCGAGCGTATTTTGACCGAGCGCGACCGCCAGCCATTCTCATCGCTGGCCGACTTCCATCAGCGCGCGGGGGCGTCCTCCGAGGAAATGGAATCGCTGCTGCGCGTGGGCGCATTCGACGAGTTTGGCCGGACGCGCGCCGCGCAATTTTGGGAATGCCAGTTTCTTCGCCGCGCCTTTGGAAGCGCGGACGCTTCCGGGCAGGGCTTGCTCTTGCCGCCGCCGGGCTTGAATCGTTTGCCAGAAGTGCCGCTCAAAGAACCCTCCCGCCGCGAGCGTTTGGAATCGGAAAACGAACTGTTGGGATTTCCGGCCAGCGGCCATCCGCTCGAACTTCACGATCATATCGCGTGGGACACCTACTGTCCTGTGGCAAAACTGGCCGACCATGTTGGCCAAGAAGTGGTGACGTGCGGATTGGTCGTCGAACAACGCACCCACCACCAAATCACCGGGGAGCCGATGAAATTCCTGACCCTGGCCGACTGGACCGGCATGGTGGAAACCGAATTATTTGCCAAAACTTACAAGACCTATGGGCTGGCGACAGTGCGTTACCCCGTTTTGGAAATCGCGGCCAAAGTCGAGCCGTATGAGAACGGTCGCGGCTTTTCATTGCGAGTGCTGCGGGCGGGGAAACCCCGAACTTGATTTTCATTTCCACTGCTGGCCGGGGGAACAAAATAGGACGCGCCCGCAAAGTTTCCCGAACAGGCCGCCCATGTCCAGGCGGAGGGCTTCCCCCCTGAGTTTGCGCCCAGCCGTTCAAATCACCTGCCAGGCCGCGTGGCGGCGCGGGGCGGCTCAGTTTACAGCGTCTTCTTTCCCGCCGCCCTCGCCTTCGCCCATCTGGCGCGGGCAGCCGCTGCCAGCTTGGCCCTGACCGCCGGACTGCTGCGCCTATCCTTCTTTTTGGCTGCCTTCACTTTGGCCCATCTGGCTTTGGTGCCAGCGATAATCGCCGCCCTCCCAGCCGCGCTTAATCGTCGTTTGCCCTTCTTGGCTGGCTTGGAATCCGCCTCCCCTTTGATCTTCGCCCAACGCGCCAATCCGGCCTTGCAGCTTCTCGATTCGTTCTTTGATGGCAATGATTCTGTTGAGTTGGCTTGTCGTTAAATCTGTAAAATTGATTGTCATCGGTCATTGGTAATACAGGCGGGAGATTGGAGTCAATCACGGAGATGCCTGCTTGAGTCAGCAGCCAGCGGTACGGGTCGTCATCGGGCCGCCGATTCCAATCGCGCTTATGTTGCCGGTGAAATCACCGCCGTCAGCGATGGCTGCTGGCCGCCAAGGTGTTTGCCTTGACGCCCACGGCAACAGTCGAAAAACAAGGCAATGGCGCGCCGAAGCGCAGCCTCCCTGGATGCGTGGAGGGGGCGAGCATCGGGGAGGGCGGGCAAACGAAATCCAACTCCGACGTGTCGGGTTGGCGCGAGCCTGGGCAGCAGTCTTAATGAGCCATTTCCGGCATGGACTGGACACCTATGTTAAAGTCTGGCTGATTCCCGTCCGATATACGGAGTGAAAGCGCAAAAATGCCCTTAGAAAAGGGGCAGGTTACACATGAAAAGCTAACTGAGGAAAAAATATGAGCAGCGTATCTAGCATTGCTTCGGCCACCAACACGAACCAAACAACCAGCCAGAACAATTTCTTCCAAATCCGCAAGGATTTCAATTCCATCGGCTCTGCCCTGCAATCCGGCAATCTTTCCGACGCCCAAAGTGCGCTGTCGGCCTTTCAGCAAGACCTGCAAAGCAGTTCGCAATTGTCATCCACTCAGCCGTTCGGAACCAACACCCAGGCGAATACGGACTACCAGAATTTAACCAGCGCCCTGCAATCCGGCAATCTTTCGGACGCGCAGAAAGCTTACTCCAGTCTGCAAAGCGACCTTCAATCAAGCCAGACTCACAAGGGCCACCGTCATCATCACGGTTCCTGGGGCGGGTCGGCGGCGTCCTTGATCAACAATTTGGACACGAACACGTCAGCAACGTCGGCCAACAGCACAACCGCGAGTTCCGGGGTTGACGTTGACGGCGACAATGGCATCGGCTTTTTAAATGTGATCGCCTGATCAGGCGAGGCCCAGCCGGAACAAAAAAGCCCGCGTCGGTTTGAAGATCGCGGGCCGCGCCAAGAAGAAGAGTCCATTCCAGAATTTTTTCCTTCGCCGCCGCCTGCAAAAGCCGTTTGTCAAAGGTGGCCAGTATCGCCCCGCGCCGCTGCGCCAGTTCCAAATAGGCGGCATCGTCCACTGCTCGGCATCGTCTCCATCGCCGGGGGAGCCTGCTGCTTCCAGTCGCACTTATGTTGCGGGTGAAATCCCCGCCGTCAACGGTGGCTGCTGGTCGCTAAAATGTTTATCTGTTCAGCGGTTTCCTCGTCCTCCTCCAACGTATCCGCCTCAGCTTCCACGTCCAGTTTCTCACGCCCAGTTATGAATTCATGAAATCTCTTGGCCACATGAATCCTTATGGCGAGAGCACCAGCCGGTAGAATCGTTGCGGGCTGTTTGTAATGGAGTCTGTGGTGCCGAGGACCGCTTCGGTTGCGGTGGCGGGGTTGCCCAGGTTGATCCAATTGCTCGAAGTCAAATCAGAAGTGTACTGCCATTGATAGGTTCCCCCAGCTTCCGTGCCCGAAGTCAGGCCGAGAGTGCTGCCCGTTAGCGTCATGGCCTGGAGAGCGGGCGCTACGGTCAGCCGGAAAACCGTTCCGACTCCGCCTAGGCCACCGGCAGTCGTGCCATAAAACCTGCCGTTGCTGCTCTGCACCAGCCCGGCATAAGGATATGCACCATCACTGCCGCCGCCGAATGAGTACAAACTGGTCAGCACACCATTGGTGGTGATTTTAAACACCGTGCCACACTGGGCGCAGATACCAGGTTGACTCATCTCATACCCTCCCCCGCTGGCAGTCGTGCCATAGAAATAGCCGTCGCTGCCCTGCACAAGTGCCGCCTGTGGATAGCCACCATCATTGCCGCCGCTGAATGAGTACAAACTGGTCAGCGTCCCGTTGGTGCTGATTTTGAAGATGGTGCCGCAGCCTTGGCCAAGTTGATTCGTGTATGCACCGCCGGATGCAGTGGTGCCGTAGAAATTGCCGTCGCTGCCCTGCGCCAGGGCGGCTTGTGGATACGCGCCATCATTAGTGCCGGTAAAAGAATACAAACTGGTCAACGCACCATCTGCCCTGATCTTAAACACGGTACCCAAGTCGTTCGTGCCGCCGTAGGCAGTCGTGCCATAGAAATAGCCGTCGCTGCCCTGCACAAGTGCCGCCTGTGGATATGCACCATCCCTTCTCGTTGACCTCGATATACGCCTTGTGCAGCGCCGCGCTGAGGTAGAGCCAGTGCGCTCTGCCGTCCATGCCGGAGAAGTCCGCCTGCTCCGGGTCAAATGCGTCCTTCAGGCCCAACTCTTCAAGTGCCTGGGCCAGCGGAAAACCGCTGGACATCTTGAATCTCGGCAGCGCCACGTTGACCTCTTGATTCCGCGTCCCCAACGTCCACGCTGCCAGGCTGGCCGCAGTCAGGCCGCTTTCCAACTGGCCGATTCCGTCCCGGCTGCGCGGCAGAAGGACGACCATTTGCAGTTGTTGCCCGGTGTAGGGCAGGGCGAGCATTTGCAACTGATCATTCTCGCCGTAGCTGAAGTGGCCGCGCCGGTGCATGAACGGCACGGTCAATGCCGTGTCGGCCTGGGCGTAAAACCTGTCGGGCTGTGTGGAAGATTCAGGAAACGGGGCCGCCCACGTGCCCTTGAAATAGATCGCGTTGACCAGCACCATGCGCGTCAAGTGATTGAGGACACCCGGCCCGATGATCTCCGCGATCTTGTGCTTGGTCTGGTCGTCCACCCACTGATTGATGCTTGCCCGCGCCGATTCTGCTTCCCGTTCGTAATTCAAGGGAGTGACCGTCGCACCGTAATCTTTTTTCAGCAGGTTGAGATATTCCTGACGGAACGGGTACTTCTCCTGCGGCCACAACGAATTGGCGATGCTCAGGTCGTTGCTCCCCTGAGCCGCCTTCAAGGCCGCGTCGAGCCGACCAAACAGTTCGCTTGCTGCGCGCCGTCAGGTTCGGGGATTTCCTCTTTGGCATTGTAGGCGTACCAAAGCAGCTTCTGGCACTGGCTGCCCCACAGGAATTTGGACTTGCTGACGAAGGGACGCTTCGTTGTGGTGTTCAGGATGCTGCGGGCCATGACGTATTGAGCCAAATCTGCGGTTTTACTGCAAGACGCCAGGCGCGCCGAGATTGAGCAGGAAGGCGCACCGGAGCTTGTCGCCGCGCCGGTCGATGATGTTGAACTCGTCGCGCGCGATCTTGATGCCGCCGTCTTTGAGGACTTTGCGCAGTTGTTTGATGGCCGTCCTGTTATCAATTGCCAGATCAAATGTCGTACGCGTCAGCCAAGCCTGCCAGACCGGGTGCGCTTCCTCGCGCTCAATGCGGCGCGTGGCGAATCCGGCGGCGGCCAAAATGCGACGAATTTTTTCGTGCCAGTATTGCTCGGTATCGAGCGTGTCGATTATGTGGTGGATCAATGCGTCGTCGATGTCTTCAAATTGTTTCTGTGGCATAACAGGCTGGCTATGTTGTAGACATTTCATATTAAACAGGGTTGAGAGGGTTCTAGGCTTTCAGACGCCGATTTGCATCGCCTGTGCGGCATTCCTCAGCCGGACCGTCGGGCAAAACTGCGGCGGCTGTTTCCGGCAAAGCTCCTTCCTTGGCCTGAAACTCCAGCGGGATGACATTTCCCTGGCGGCGCAACTTTTCGTAATCCTCCAGAGGCGGGATTCTCACGCTGCTGTTTTTTGAGTATGTCCGATGGACCGCTTTGGAGGCGTGGCCGAGAGCCTCCTGCGCGAAGCGTTCGGGGTAGGCGCATTGGAGGGCGCGTTGCGCCCAGGAGTAGCGGTAGCTGTGCAGGCTCACCCCTTTAATCCCAACCACGCGACAACGCCGGGAAAATTCCGCCGCCCGGTCGGAGGCGCTGAGCCTGGATTGATTGGGGAAGAGCGCCCCGGCGGCAGGGAGTTGACGGAGGATGGCTTCAAGCTGGGAGCCGATGACCAGGCACGCCGGTTCCCCGGTTTTCTGGCGGTCATAAGAGAGGGTGCGGTGTGTCCAGTCGATGTTTTGGCCGGTCAACCGGGCGGCATCGCTCTGCGACGCCCCGATTTCCCAGAGCAATTGGTAGAACAAACGGCGTTCCGGGTCCCGCTCGCTGGCCAAAATGATTTGGTGTTCCTCCGGCGTGACGGCCCGGCGGTGCTTTTCCCTGGGCTGCGGCCAGAGTTTGGGCGGGATGATGGGCCAGGGCAGCCAGCCCAGGCCGAGCGCCAGATTGTGCAGGCAGCGGAGCACGTGGTTGTTAAAGGTGCCCATGACTTTGAGCGCCTGGCGCAGGTCGTCGGCGCTGGTTTGGACCAGCTTTTTCTCAAGCAGTGGGGCGAAATTCCGGCTCTGGGTGGCGCGCGCGTTGCGCGCGCGGGTGGACTCCTTGCCGTGGGCGCAAAACTCCTCGATCACCGTCCGCCAGGTGCGCCGGGCCAGGGCGGGGTCGATGGCGGCCAGGTAGGCTTTCCCCAGCGCCAGGTTGAGCATGGGTTGTTCGACGGCCTGGTTGCGGGCGTCGCGCAGGCGGTGGGCCTGGGCGCGGTCGGTGGTGTGGAGGCTCTCGCGTTTGCCGGTTTGGGCGTCTTGGAGGTAGTAGCCGCTGCCCTCGCGCCGATAAATCCAGAATCTGTGTTTCATAATCGCCTTTCAGAGGGTAAGCGATTGGCAGCCGCAGGCGTCAGGGTGTACGCCGCGACTGGGCACCGGATTGGCGCGAATGGTGTCGGGAATTGGCCCCCGGAGGGCCGTTCCCACACACTTTACTACACAGTCGGGCCTTTTTCCGGCCTTTTTCCGATCTGCCTTGGGAGCGGGCCGTTGAACATCAACGACTTGGAGAATTGGCTCCAAAGGTAGGACTCGAACCTACAACCACACGGTTAACAGCCGCGTGCTCTACCATTGAGCTACTTTGGATGCCTCAAGGAATACTAAATCTACAGACCGGCGGCGCGAACGTCAAACGGTTTTCATCGCTGCGGAAAGATTTGATACAGAATCACATACACCACCACGCCGGTCACCGAGACATACATCCACAACGGCCACGTCCAGCGGGCAATGGCTTTGTGGGCGGCAAACCTCTGCTTCAATGCCCGGCCCAGCGTCATCAACACCAGCGGCACAATGACCACGGCCAGGACGGTGTGCGTCAGCAGGATCGTCAAATAAATCGGCCGAAACCACGCGGGCTTTTCAAATCGCGTCAGGGTGTGGACCACGACGTGATAGGTGATGTAGCAGCAGAGAAAAAGGACCGACGTGGTGAACGCGCTGATCATGCAGTTGCGATGGGCGCGAACATTTTTCTTCTTGATGAAGACGTAGCCGCCGGCGAGGAACAGGGCGCTCAGCCCGTTGAGAGTGGCGTTGACCGCCGGCAGGTCGCGCAGTGTCATGGCGTCAACGGGCCGCGCTCATTGCCGGGCCAGCATTTTGGCGGCGGCGACGGCCTGGGAGACGGCTTCCAGTGTTTCGCCGTCGAAATAGCCGCGGATGCGTCCGCTTTGGTCCAGCAGGACGAGCTTCTCGCTGTGGATGAAGAGGTCGTCGGCGCTATCGCGCTGGCCGGGCGGTTTGTCCAGGACGCTCAGCTTCAATCCGTCCACCAGCGTGTGGTGCAGGGCGGCCGCGTCTCCTGTCAAGAATATCCAGCGGCCGTCCTCGGCGCCGAAGGCGCCGGCGTATTTTTTCAGCACGGGCGGCGTGTCAAAGGCGGGGTCGGTGGTGAAGGAAACCAGCTTCACGTGGAGGGCCTGCGGCAGGGCGGCCTGAATTTCTTTCATGTGCCCGGACATGATGAGGCATTGGCCTGGGCACCGGGTGAAAATGGCGTCGGCAATCCAAACCTGGCCGCGGAGGTCGTCGAGGGTGATTTTCCGGCTCTCCTGGTCCTGCAGAGCGAAGGCTGGGACGGTGCCATAGACGGGGAGGGGTTTGGCGCGCGCCGGGAAAAGGAGGAACACGGCGAGGAGGGCGCAGAGGGTGAGGAGCAGGGCGCCCCAAACCAGCGTTTCAATTATTCGGCCGGACAGGTGTTTCATTCGTAACCCGCGCCGGCGCCGGCGCCGGACTTGGATTTATCAGCCACCCATTTGTCGTAATCGGCCTGGGAGACGACTTTAATCGTTCCTCTCATCGTGTAGTGGCCCACCCCGCACAGTTGGGCGCAGTTGATCTGATAGGTATTGGTCTTGGTGGGCGTAAAATGGGCGGGGATGACCATGCCGGGCACGGCGTCCTGAGTCACGCGCAGCGGTCGGACGGCAAAACTGTGGATGACATCCAGGGAACTGATATACACCAGGACAGGTTTATTGACGGGAACGACAAGATCCTTGGCGACAATGAAATTCTCCTTGTAGTGCGAGTCGTTTTTGTCCAGGCCGAAGGGGTTGTCGCCGTTGACGAATTTGGGGTCGTTGGCGCAGAAGACGCCGTGGGGACCCGGGTACCAGCCGTTCCACTGGAACTGTTGGGCAATGACCTTGATGACGGTGGCCTCCTTGTCGCTTGGGAATTGATCGGTGGCGCGGGACCAGACGGGAATGGCAAAGCCGATGAGCAGGATGGCTTCAACCAGCGCCACCACGCCTTCCAGGTAGGTGGAGGCGTGATTTCGGACGCCGGCGTGATCGGCCCTGGGATTGCGACTTTTGTGGTAGCGAAAGAGGACGTAAAAAAAGTAACCAATCCAGCCGACAAAGAGAACTCCCATCAAAATGTGGACATTGATGATGAGTTGGTCCACGCCCGCGCCCTGGCCGGAGTCGTTCCGCGGCATGTTGGCCGGGGTAAGGTATTGGTAGCCCAGCCAGGCGGGAATGAGGAGAAGGACGCCCGAAAGCAAAAAGAGTTTCCAGTTCAGCCGGTCTTTTGGCGAGTCTTGCATGGATCAGGGCTTGGGTTGCGACGGGGGATTGGTGGTTTGGCTGGTTTCGGCGGTGGTGGCGGCGGCGGCTCTCTTGGCCAGGAAAACAAAGAAAGTCGCGGTGCCAACGAGAACCGTACCGATACATCCCATCAACGTGAAAATACTGGCATTGAGGCTGCGGGCCATGTCGGAATCGGATTTGCCGAAGCAGGCCGAGCAGGCGAACAGCGCCGGCGTTGAAGCCAGGAAAAAGGCCGTGGCGAGAGTGGCGGAGCGAGTCAACAATTTCATAGGTAGCTGATGTGTCTGAGTTTACGCAGGACGGACTTGCCGTAGCAGATCAGGCCGACCCCCGCGAGGAGAGAGACGATGGCGACGACCAGTTCGGTGGTGTCGCCGCTGGAGGCGTATTCATGCAAGAGCCAAACGCCGCAGAAGAACGCCATCAGGATCGACAGCGCGACAAACACAACATGGAATGCTTTCAACGACATATTATCGGATGTGGATGATGTTCTCGCGGGCCATCGACCACAGCGTAAGATACATCAAGCCGGAAAAAAAGAAAGCGGTGAAGGCCAGCACGGAGTAAATCATTTTCTTTTCGGAGATCAGGTGCATGAAAAAACCGGCAACCAGGAAGCCTTTGCACGAAGCGATGAAAAGCGCGACGATGATGTTGATTTCGCGGCTGCCAAAATTAATGAGCGAGGCCCAAACGGTCAGGATGGTCCCAATCAGGAGCGCGACGCCGACGATCAAATACTGGCGCATGTGCTTGCGGACCGCTTCGATGGAGTGTTCGTCGGGGTGAACCGCGGAGGCGGAGATTTGAGTTTCGTTCATGTTTATAGGAGGTAAAGGACGGGGAAGAGAAAAATCCAAACCAGATCGACGAAGTGCCAGAACAGGCCGGAGACTTCCACGCGGTTGGTGTAGCGTTCGGGGTCCTGCCGCCAGACTTTGGCCAGGGGGCCCCAGATGGTGAAAATGACGATGGCGCCGCCGATGACGTGCAAAGCGTGGAGACCCGTCAAGGTGAAATAAATGGCGGTGTAAGTGTTGTGCCACGGGCCGTAGTTCTCCATCGACTTGATTTGCGATCTTGGTATCTCGATCTTTGGCCACTCGTGACCCATCGGCGGGTCCATCAACTCGGCCCGGCTGTTGACGTAGCGGCCTTCAATGACGACGGTGTTCGTGGTGGTCTCGGCCTTTACCAGATGTCCGTCGGCGATGCGCCCGTCGGTCAGCGCGATTTCATAGTGAATGAACTTGTCATGGTATTCAAAGGACTTGATGAGCAGGAAGACCAGCGCGCAGAGGATGGTGATTCCCTGGAAAACCTTGTAACGGTTGAACCGGCCCATTTTCAGTTCGGACCAACTCAGGACCACGGTGACGCTGGAAATAATGAGCACAAACGTGTTGGTCATGCCCAGCCAGATGTTGAGCCAATGGTGCGGCCATGTGCCGGGGGCGGCGTTGACGCGCAGCAGGACGTAGGAGCAAAAGAGCGCTCCGAAGAGCATCACTTCCGACGCCAGGAAAAGCCAGATGCCAACCTTGGCGTTGTAGAGGCCGGTGTCGGGCCGCGGTTTAACTGCGTACGGGATTTCCATTTGTCAATAATTCGGGGGTTTCAGGCTCGCTTTGCGGGGTGAAATCGGCGGCGTGGCCGGGAACGCTGTATTCGTAGGGACCGCGGAATACCTCCACCGGCTTGTCAAAGTTGCCGTGCGGCGGCGGCGTGGGCGTCTGCCACTCCAGGGTGGTCGCCTGCCACGGGTTGTCGGAGGTGATTTTTTTGCCGTGATGGATGCTCCAGAAAAAGTTGATGATGAAGGGAATCTGCGAGATGCCCAAGGCCCAGACGGCATGCGAGATGTTGACATTGAGATGGAGCACCTCTTTGCTCAGGCCGATGACGTCGGAGGAGGCCGCGTATGTGGCCCCGCCGTCGTAGAGCCGGCGGGACATGCCGGCCATGCCCTGCACGAACATGGGCAGGAAAACCGCATTCATGAAAAGGAAGGAAAGCCCGAAGTGGACCTTGCCCCAGAATTCATTCATGAAGCGCCCGGTAACCTTGGGATACCAGTAATAAATACCGGCAAACAGCCCGAAGATGGTCCCCGGCGCGACGATGTAATGGAAATGGGCGATCACGTAATAGGTGTCGTGCAATTGAATGTCGCTCGCGTTAAAACCCAGCGGCAAGCCCGTCAAACCCCCAATGCCGAACATGGGCAAAAAGGCCAGGGAAAAGAGCATGGGCGTGTTGAAACGCATGGACGCGCCCCACAGGGAGATAAACAGGGCGGTCAGGATGATGACCGATGGGATGGAGATCACCATCGTGGTCGTTTGGAAAAAGGTGGCGATGCGCGTGCTCATGCCGGTCAGATACATGTGATGCGCCCAGACGATGAATGAAAGAAAACCAATGGTCAGAATGGAGTAAACCATCGATTTGTAACCCCAAATCGGTTTGCGGGTGTTATTGGCAATGATCTCGGTCACTATTCCCATCGCCGGAAGAATCAACACATAGACTTCCGGGTGCGCCAGGAACCAAAACAAATGCTGCCACAGCAGGGGACTGCCGCCCCCGCTGACATGGAGGGCCTGGCCCGAAACGACCAACCCGGTGGGCAGGAAAAAGCTCGTGTGCAGCAGGTTGTCCATCAACTGCAGGATGCTGGCCGCCTCCAGCGGCGGGAAGGCCAGCAGCAACAGGAAGGCGGTGACGAATTGAGCCCACACGAAAAAGGGCAGGCGCATCCAACTCAGACCCTTGGCCCGCAACTGGATGATGGTGGTGATGAAATTGACGGCGCCCAACAACGACGAAGTGATGAGGCAAACCATGCCCACAATCCAAAAGGTCTGCCCGTTGGGATGCTGGCCCATGTCCGATACGGTGGCCAGCGGCGAGTAGGAGGTCCATCCCGATTTGGCGGCCCCGCCAGGGATAAAGAAGCTGGCCAGCATCAACACGCCGCCCATGAAATAAAACTGGTAGCTGACCATATTCACGCGCGGGAAGGTCATGTCCGGCGCGCCGATTTGCAGCGGAGTGACAAAGTTGCCGAAGGCGCCAAAGGCCAGCGGGACAATAGCCAGGAACACCATAATGGTGCCGTGCATGGCGCCGAAGGAATTATAGAGGTCGGGCATCATGACGCCGACGCGCCCGGCGGCGTCCTTGCCGACCATGTCCTCGCCCAGGAGGCGATAGAGGAATTTGCCGACGAGCGGGATCGGCTGGCCGGGATAAGCCAGTTGCCAGCGCATGATCATCATCAGGCAGAAGCCGAAAAACAGGAAGAGCAACGCGGTGATGCCGTATTGAAGGCCGATCACCTTGTGGTCGGTGGAGAAGATGTATTTTTGCCAGAAGCCCAACTCCTCGTGATGAGCGGCCTCGGCGGGCGGGACGGCGTGTGTTGCGGGTTGCATGGCTGTTTATTGCATTGGCCAAACCAATTTCCGGTTAGATGCTAATTTCCAAAAATATCCACTGTCAACGGGTTTCATGCCTTCCTTTCAGCTCCTGATTTTATCAAATACCATCAGCGCAAGTAACACAGGCAGGTAAACGATCGAGGCGTAAAAAAGCCGCCGCGCGGCTTGGAGGCTCATCCGGCGGGCAAACTGGAAGGCGCACCCGGCAAACGCCAGCCCCAAAACCAAGGCCCCGGCCAGGTAAACCGGCCCGACCATCTTGAAGACGAAAGGGCACAGGCTGATGGGCAGCAGTCCCAGAGTGTGGCAGAGGGCCTGGCGTCCAGTCCGTTCGCCGCTTTCATCGATGACCGGCAGCATGCAAAAGCCCGCTTTGGCGTAATCGTCACGATAGATCCAGGCGATGGCCAGAAAATGGGGCAACTGCCAGAAGCAAAGGATCGCAAACAGAGACCAGCCCTCGCCGGAAATTTCGCCGCGTGCCGCCGTCCAGCCCATCAGCGGCGGCAGCCCGCCGGGAATGGCGCCCACGACCGTGTTGAGAGTGGTGACGCGCTTGAGGGGAGTGTAAACGAAAAGATAGCTGACCATCGTGGCCGCGCCCAGCAGCGCCGTCAGCAGGTTCACGGTCAGGGCCAGATAAACCATCCCGAAAGCCCCGCAGACGCTGCCGATGATGAGAACGGCTTCCGGCGTCATGCGTCCGGAAGGCAGGGGACGGTCGCATGTCCGGCGCATTTTCGCGTCGTGCTCCCGTTCCATAAGCTGATTGAGCGCGGCAGCGCCGCTGGCCAGCAAAGCCGTGCCGAAAAGCAGGTTCGACATCAAGACCCACGACACCGGCCCGCGCGATCCGAGGTAGAAGCCGACCAGCGTGGTCAGCAAAACCAGCGTGGTCAGGCGCATCTTGAACAACTCGCTCAAAATGGCCAACCAGGGTTTGCCCGACTCGCGGGCTTTGATCAGCGTCGGGGAGACTTCGAGTGTTTGGACGGTGGCTTTCATTCTACTTGGCAGGCATCGCGGAGGAAGGGGGCAAGGTCGTGAGATCATCGTTCGCCGCCAGCCGGACACGGGCTGCGGGCGCGGCCAGAAGGCGGCACGAAACAATCGACGCCAAGCCGCCCGTGGCCAGGCAAAGCGCGCCACAGGCGACGTGCGCGGTGGCGACATCGGCGGATTTGCCAGTCCAAATCGTTGCGGCGCCAAGAAAGACCTGGGCCAGGACCAGGCCGAGCCACGCCAGGGAGAATCGCGTCAGCCAATGCCCACGCCCCAAATAGCGCCAGGCTCGCCAGGCGCACGCGCCAACCGCCATCAGAATAAGAAGCGCCATCAGACGATGGACCATTTGCAATTCAACCTGAAAGGCGGTGATTGGGTTGTATCCCATCACCTCGAGTCGATTTTGGTTGTACCGCGCGATGGCGGCGGCATCGGTGTCCGGCCAGATTTTTCCATAGGCGGTTGGAAAATCCGGAATGGAAAGGCCGGCGTGTTGATGGCGCATGGTGGCGCCCAGCGCAAGCTGGCCCAAAATCAAGGCGGTGGTCAGGACAAAAAACGGGCGAAAATGACGGAAGTCCGTTTCGGCCTGAACGGGCAGGCGCCGCCAGAACTCGGTCTGGAACAGGGCGATGGAACAGAGCAGCAGGAAAAAAAGCTGCGCCAGCGTGGCATGAAAGATTCCCAGTTGGTCGTTGAGTCGGGTGACGCGCAGGCCACCCAATACCCCTTGGGCCACCACGGTGAAAAACGCCGCCACGCCGAGAACGCGCAGCCACTTTGCCGACGGCTCGCAGTTGGGCCAAAAAAAGCCGGCCACCAAGGCGGTCAAACCGATGCCGCTCAAAAGCAGGTTTTCCGCTGTATGCGCGGGAAACTTCGCGCACAGGCCGATACCGGCCACGACGAAAACAGCCCCGGCCCAGCGGAGGACTGGACGGGCCGGGCGGCCGAAGAGCCAAAGCGCCAGGATGCTGGTGAGAAAGCCGACGACCGAGGCCACCAGGCGATGAGTATGCTCGTAAAAGATGCCCCCGATCCATTTGGAAACGGGGAAGAAAAACAGGTTGTAGCCGTACGTGTTCGGCCAATCGGGCACCGCTAGGCCCGCGCCGTGGCTCGTGACAAGCCCGCCCATCCACACAAGGACAAACGTCGCCAGCGCGGTGAACACCGCGCAATACTTCAATAAACTGTTATTCTTGACCTGGGTCAAACTCACAACAAACAACAACGCGCCGCAAATATACCGAACACCGCCGGGCGGACGACCCCGGCGCTGTGCCACTGCCCTTTGCTGCCGCGCCTACTGCGCGGCGGGCACTTCAACCGTGAAGTTGGCCGTCACCGGGCTGTCGGCCACCGTAATCTCCTGCGATTCGCCCGGCTTGGTCCCGTGCGCTTTGAGGTGATAGGCGGTCAACGTATATTTGCCGGCGGGCACATTGGCGATCTTGAAGTTGCCGTCCTTGTCGGTCACGGCAAAAAAAGGATGATCCTGCACGCCCACGTAAGCGAACATCCACGGATGGACGTCGCATTTCAATTTCACCAGAACCTCGGGCGACTTGATGCAACTGACCCATTTGCTGTCATTGACATCGCCCTGGTTGGGTTGGGCGAAGTTGAATTCGGTGTTGCCGTCCGCCTTGGGCATGGCGTGGATGTTATGCATGAGGGGGTCGGAGTTTTTGATGATGACCGGCTGGCCGACCATGACGCCGCTGACGTATGGCTGGTAATTGCATCCCTCCTGGTTTATCTCGATGCCCTGCGTTGGAGGCGTGAACTTTTTCCCTTCCAGACCCTTGGAGATATAAACAAACACATTGGCCAATCCGTTGTCCTGGCCCACCACATAGTGCCGGGTCGTGGCAACAGTGGGATGCAGTTTGCTGCATGTATCATCGAACGCGATTGTCTTCTCGGGCGGCGGCGTCCCCTTGAGCGTGACCTTCCCGCTCACGTCGGCGGCGGAGGCCCTCTGCATCAAGCCAGCCAAAACAACCACAGTCAGTGACAACAAAATTCTTTTCATACGCAAATAAAGCCGGAAACCAAACCGGTCCGCCCAGTAAAATATACGGGGAAAAACCCGGCGCAAGTCTTCCGTGATACATTTCACAAAATCGAATCCTCTGTGTAAGTTTAAGGAATGATGCCCGCCGGCTCGCCCCGGGCCTCATCCCCTTGGGCTTGGCACCCGCAACACCAGCAGCGCGCCGGTCGCGAAGAGCACCGCGCTGTACCCAAAGGCCGCCGCCGTCCCCACTCCCGCCCAGAGCGCGCCGACAATGATGCTTGAGAGAAAGTCGCCGGCGCCGTTGACCGTGGCAAGCACGCCGAATGCCATGCCGTGCTGGCGCTCGTCCACCAGTTCGGCGCAAAAGGAATCCTCCCCCGTCTCTTCAATCGCCACGTAAATTCCGCCGAAAATAAAAATCATCGTCAGCGACCACAGCGAGAACGGCAGCACCGCGATGGCCGCCGCCATGAGCGCCGCCACTATGTAGCCCCCGGCCAGCAGATGGTTTTTCTGGAAACGGTCCGCCAGCCAGCCCGCCACAAGCGCGAATGCGGCATAGAACACGTTGTGCAACACGTAGAGCGCCACGCCAAGGCTCGCCGCCCTGGCGGCGCCGTAGGCGGGCGCGAGTTTCTGCGTGGCCAGCAGGATAAGCAGCGTGTGCGCGAAATCTCCCGCGCCAAACAGCGCCACGGCCGCCAAAAACTTGCGATACGCCGCGGGCAGCATCCGCCACCGCTCGCCAAACGATATATGCGGCACGCCCGCGCGCGATTTCTCTTTGACGAAGAAGGCGATGAGCGCCGCCGCGGCCAGGCCAGGGATGAGCGTCAGCGCGAACAACGCCGCGTAACGGTTGTGCAACGCCCGCAGCAGAAAAAACGCGCTCGCCGGCCCGGCGATGGCGCCCGCCGTGTCCATCATGCGTTCAAAGCCAAATGCCCGTCCGTAGGTTTCCTTCGTCACCGACGCCGCCAGCAGTGCCTTGCGCACCGGCGTGCGCACGCCCCGTCCCAGCCACGCGGCCGAGCGCGCCAGCAAAACGTGCCACGCCGCCGTCGCCAGCCCAAACGACGCCGTGCCCAGGGCGGTGACGAGATACCCGGCGACGGCGATGGGCTTGCGCCGTTGCAGACGGTCGGTGTAGCAGCCGGAGCCCATCTTGGCGAAACTGGACAACCCGTCGGAGACTCCTTCAATCAAACCCAGCCAGGCGGCGGCGGCGCCCATGGTCGCCAGAAACGCCGGCATGACCGTCGTGGCCATTTCATGCGACCAGTCGCTGAACAGCGATGCCAGCCCGATGCCCAGCACCGTGCGGTTCAACCAGCCAGACGGCGTGCGCGATGTCTCGGCGTGTTTTGCTTCATTCACGGGCGATTAACCGTCGCCTTATCAAGCAGAACCAGTTGCTCCTCGGCGCCCTTGATCTGCTTTACGAACTGGAAAGCTTGTGACTCAAGCAACCGCATCGCGGCCAAATCCAAATCCGTCATATTGTCCGACAAGGCCTCAGACAGTTGTTCAGCGGAACGCCCAGCGCAAGTCTCGACAAGGAATTGACTGATAACGATGACACGGCGGTCGTTGACCGAGAGCGTCAGGCCAGCTTCCTTCAGACGGTTCCCTTTGGCCGTTGCGTGCTCGACGGCCCGTTGAAATGCGGTTTTGCTCTCAGTCAGCGTTCGATTGTCCGCCGCCTGTTTTCGGCAGACCAAAACAACGTCGAGTTGAATCGGCTCTTTCGCCTGGGATTTGGGCGCGGCCACGGACATCTCGGCCTTGACCGGGTGACAGTTCACGAACGACAGCCCGGCCCCCACGACGGCATCCGCCAGCGCCGTCCAGCCGTCCGATCGCGAATGATGATAGGAGAAAACCAGCAAGCCGTCATCCTTCAGCACCCGGCAACACTCCGAAAAAACAGCCCCCAGCTTCACAGTGAATTGTTCCGCGCTACGGTCCTGAACTTCTTCCGGATGCCGCGTGGTGGGACGGTTCTGCGTGAAGGCAGATGGTTGGAGTTGCTGCCACGCGAAGAAAAAGTCCGCCAACTCCGAGTAGTGGACGTTGTCGAAAAACGGTGGATCGGTCACGACCAAGTCCACGCTCTTGGCCGCCAAGCCAGTGGACGCCGAACTCCCGCACGAGAGGCAGACACTCCGTCGGCGTGACTTTCGGGGCGGCCATTGCACCGAGACGTCGCCTGAAAAGGGCGGACTTGCGCCGTAGATTCGCCTGCCCTCGCCATGGCCGTTGACGTGTTCAACGGCAACCTCGAAGGGAGCGGCGCGATAT
Organism: Verrucomicrobiota bacterium; assembly: GCA_049517295.1. GTDB lineage: Bacteria > Verrucomicrobiota > Verrucomicrobiia > Limisphaerales > Palsa-1400 > JBEKSF01. The sequence continues at coordinate 39,015 of JBEKSF010000022.1, read as the reverse complement.
TCGATGGCGCGAAGCAGGCGCGAGCGAAACAGCGTCGAGAACGAACCCGAGCTCTTTGAAGTGCCCCACACGTTGCCCTCAATCGGCACGCGCTCCGGCTTGAGAATGTGATGGGAGAACATGTGGCGGATGGCGCCAGTGCCCTCGCCCTTGTAAGAGGCGAAGAGATTGTTGAACTCAAGCGCGCCGGAAAATGTGGTCAACAGCGCCGCCCGCGCGGCATCATCCGGCAGTTCAACAATTGCCCGGTGCAACCAGCCAAGGGCAAGAAGTTGACGATCATTGAAGAACTCGCGCCACGAGCGGTAGCCATAGTTCAAGACTTGGCGCGTGTTGTACCCGTCAGCGAGTTCCAACTTGGGCAGTGGAAGCTCGCTTCCAGCCAATTCCTCCGAGCAGCGCCGGTAGGCGCGATCGTCATCCGGCGTAATCGGCAGATACAACTTCTCATCCGACCCGTTTAACACCAGCTTGGCAAATTGACGGTGATCGGGCGGACGGCCACGCGCTTGGGCGGTCTTGGCAATAGCAAATACGCAATGGCAGTGCTGGCAAGTTGCCGAAGCTCCGCTCGCCGGGCCTTCTTGGGGATTGAACTCAAGGCGGCAATGCGGACAGGCAACTTCGGTGTCCTTCACGTCGGCGGTAAAAATCCCGCCACAGCCGGGACAGCAAACGCGCACTTCCGGTTTTCGATCCGGGCGGGCATTGCGGGCGAAGACGTAGGAAGGGAACAAGTCCACCCGCCGCGAACATGTCGGGCAGGGGAGCGTCTTGACCCAAAAGTAATAGAGTGCGTCGCAGCCGTGGCCCTCACCGTCAGACGTGCGATAAAGAGCCCGGATTTTTTCTCCCACGCCGGAGGAAAGTTGAGCGAAAGCCTGTAACAACAAATCCCGGTCAAGCGGGCCCAGCGCGACGCGCACCGATTCACACGCCACCGGATTAATGTCGCGCCCCAGGGCCGTGAAGCCGAGCTTGTGCGCTTCCCCGATTGTCGTCCCGCTGCCCATGAACGGATCGAACACCGTCAAGCCGGCGAAGTCATGTTGTCGGTAGAACGCTTCGACAAGGTTTTGAGACTCCGGCAACGCCGAGCCGAGCAAGATCCCTCGAAAGATAGAGCCGAGTCGCTTTGCCCACCACTTGTGAATGTGATAAATCGGGCGATGCACCTCCTTGCGCCAGCTTTCCATTTCCGCAAGTTCAGAAAGGAACTCAATCGGAAAGCTGTCTGATTCAATGAGCCTCCGCCCTGGGGAAAGCCCGCTGGATTGAACCTGGTTACTCATCTTTCTCCGCGGCGTCGGCAATCACTTCGTGCGGCGGCCGCATGGCCACTTCCTCGGTCGGTGAACCCTGGAGCCGATAGGCAATGAACTTGTGCTCTTTGCCCGCAGCCGGGTTGTCCACCGACTCAGGCCTGAGTGTGTTCGTCCGCAGGTCGAACGTGTATCCGATAATCACCTTCTGCGCTTCTTGTCGCACAAGATTTCCGCCCCTGCGGAAACGGGAATCGACACGAAAGTCGGCTGGCAGAATAAGCGTTTGGTTGTGCGCCGTGCCCGTCGTCAGGCCAAACGGCGTCGGGGCGACATACATCTTGCGGTCGCGAATCATGATGTCGCCATAGCTGCCGAAACCTTTCACGCTTTTGTTCTCATGAATGTAGTCGTGGTCGGCGTTGAGAAAATCGCCGTGGCAAACCACAAGGTCGAGCACTGGATATGAGTCGCCGTCTGGTTCAGCCGGATACCGGCCAAAGATGTAGAAAATGGTGCGGCCGTTGTGGCTGCCGGACGGGACCTGGCTGTTGCAGTCGTAGTTTGCTTCACGCCCCGGATACGCCAATCCTTTGACTTCAAAGCCATTGGCCGAAGAGACCAGGCGAAAGTCTGGATATGTGTTCCGTCCGCCGACTTCAAAGTTCAATCCCGTTTCACCAAGCCGCGCCTTGAACCAGTTCTGGAAGTGAAACTCCTTGTCTTGGCGGCTCTCGCGCCGAATCAGCTTGCGCATTTGAAGCGCCGCAACGCACCGAGCGAAGACTTCAAGGCATGGATGACCCGTTGGCATCTTTTGTTTATCTCAGAATGGCGGCTTCAAGTAAAGCCGCCACAAAGTCAGAGGCCTGGATTGCCAATTCGCCGGCATGGCCGATCATCTCCGCCAGCTGGCGTTCTTGCGGTTTGGCCGGAATTATTTCCGCGCCGCCTTGTATATCGCCCCACCGTAACGCGCCTTTTTCCCCAGCTCCTTTTCAATAACCAGCAGCCGGTTGTACTTGGCGATGCGTTCGGAGCGGCAGAGCGAACCGGTCTTGATCTGGCCGGCGGACGTGCCGACTGCCAAATCCGCGATAAAAGCATCCTCCGTTTCGCCGGAGCGGTGGGAAATCACTGCGCCGTAACCGGCTTTCTGCGCCAGCGCCACCGTTTCCAGCGTTTCAGAAACCGTCCCGATTTGGTTGAGCTTGATCAGAATGGCGTTGGCGATGCCGTCCCGGATGCCTTCGGCGAAAATCTTCGGGTTGGTGACAAAGTTGTCGTCACCGACAAGTTGGAGTTTTCCGCCAAGCGCTTTCGTAATGGCCAGCCAGCCGGCGCGGTCCTCCTCGCCCATGCCGTCTTCGAGCGAGACGAGCGGGTATTTCTTCACCCATTCGGCGTAAAGCTCCACCATTTCCGCGGGCGTTTTGCGCGAGCCGTCGGATTTCTTGAACACGTAAGCGCCGTCATCATAAAACTCGCTCGCCGCCGGGTCCAGCGCAATGGCGATGTCGGCGCCGGGTTTGTATCCGGCGGCGCGGATGGCTTCGACGATTGCGTCCACCGCTTCGTTGTTGGTCTTGAGGTTTGGCGCGAAACCGCCTTCGTCACCGACGGCCGTAACGAGTCCGCGCTGTTGCAAGAGCTTCTTCAAGGTGTGGAAGGTCTCCGCCCCGTAGCGCAACGCTTCCGTGAATGTGGGCGCGCCAATGGGAAAAAGCATGAATTCCTGGAAGTCCACGTTGTTGGTGGCGTGCGCGCCGCCATTGAGGACATTCATCATCGGCGCGGGCAGCACAAAGGGAACGCTGGCTTTTGCGCCGTGAAGTTGGCGGATATAGGCGTATAGCGGCACGCCCGCGTCCAGGGCGGCGGCCCGGCAAACAGCCATCGACACACCCAGGATGGCGTTGGCGCCCAGTTTGGACTTGGTCTCCGTGCCGTCCACCGCGCGCATCAGGTCATCCAATTCCTTTTGGTCGCGCGGTGATTTGCCCTTGAGCTTTGGGGCGATGGTTTTGTTGACGTTGGCAACGGCTTTGAGCACGCCCTTGCCGCCGTAACGCTTCTTGTCGCCGTCCCGCAATTCCACCGCTTCACGGATGCCGGTGGAGGCGCCGCTGGGCACGCAGGCCGAGGCGGTGATGCCATTGTTGAGCGCAACGCTGACCATGACGGTCGGGTTGCCGCGCGAGTCGAGGATTTCCAGTGCTGTGATCTTTTCAATTTTAGTCATAGGATTCTTATTTAGGTTCCAGTCAAATAGTTCTGTCGTGTGGAATGTGCATATCAAAAACCATTCACGCCTCAACCATCTGATTGTCGCGGCAGGAGTTATCGCCTCTGAAATTCAATCAGGCGGTTGTCCCTTGCGGGAAGGCTAACTCCATTGCCTCCCCTCTTATCGCAAAGTGGGCCGGGAAAGGAAAGCCCTTTGTTTGCACGGACAAGCGGGGACATGACGAAATGTTCTGGCGAACCGCGGCGTACTTTGTTAGATTGCCCCCCATCATGCGGAGACTGGTGCTTGCGCCGCGGATCCTTGGAGTTGTTTTGGGATTCGCCCTGTTCGCCGATTTCGCCTGGGCCGTCCCCAGGCAGATTCTGCGCGGGCATGTCCCGTCGGCGGTCGCGGGCTTGGTGGCGGTTGACCAGGTGCCCGGCGGCCAGCGGCTGAACGTGGCGGTCACGTTGCCTCTGCGCGATGCCCGGCATCTCACAAAGTTGCTGCAAGACCTCTACGATCCGGCCAGCCCCAATTACCATCATTACTTGACTCCCGGCCAGTTCACCGACCAGTTCGGCCCAACCGCCGACGATTACCAGGCTCTCATCCAATTCGCCCAATCCAACGGCTTGACCGTCTCCGCCACCTTTCCCAACCGCACGGTTCTGGACCTTGCCCTGAGCGCCGCCGATGTTCGACGCGTCTTGCACGTCACCCTCCGCCGCTACCGTCACCCGGCCGAAAACCGCTTGTTCTACGCTCCCGACGGGGAGCCGTCGGTTGACCTGGCCGCGCCGCTGTTGCGCATTGAGGGGCTGGATAATTATGTGCGTCCGCGTCCGCTCATCCGGGCCAGTGCTCCGAGCCGCTCCTCAAGGCTCATCGGTTCGGCTACCAATGGGGATTACGGCGGGCCTGATTTCAGGGCGGCTTACGCCCCCGGGGTGACCCTCGATGGCACAGGCCAAACGCTGGCCCTTTTCGAAAACGACGGCTACTTCAGCAACGACATCGTGCAATACGAAACCAATTTCGCCCTGCCCAATGTCCCGCTGACCAATGTCCTGGTGGACGGCTTCACCGGCCCGTCGGGTGGCGAAGCCGTGGGGGAAGTTTCGCTGGACATTGAGATGGCTATTTCGATGGCGCCCGGGCTGGCGCGCATCATGGTGTACGAATCCCCCGGCGCTGATTCCGCCGACGAAGTTAATCTGCTGAACCAAATCGTCAGCGACAACGCGGCGGCGCAAATCAGCTCGGGCTGGGTCTGGGCGGGCAGTCCCTCATTCGATCAAATTTACCTGCAAATGGCGGCCCAAGGGCAATCGATGTTCCAGGCCTGCGGCGACGAAGGGGCTTACAATTGGACCAATGCGGCCCAGATTCAGCGAGAGGACTCGCCGTTTGAGACTTTGGTAGGGGGCACCACTTTGACGACCACCGGCCCTGTCGGCGGTTGGGTTTCCGAATCCGCGTGGAACGCGGATAACGGCACCAATGGCACCGGAGGGGGCATCAGCCCCACCTACCCGCTTCCCTCCTGGCAAAGCGGCATCAGCATGAGCCCCAACGGCGGCTCCACTTCGTATCGCAACGTCCCCGATGTCGCCATGACCGGCAATAATGTGTGGATCGTGTACGACAACGGCACGACAGAGAGCGTGGGCGGCACCAGTTGCGCTGCTCCTCTTTGGGCGGCCTTCACCGCCCTGATCAATCAGCGCAACGCCTCTCTCGGCCTCCCCGCCGCCGGCTTTATCAATCCGGCCGTCTATGCCCTGGGCCGAAGCTCTAATTACACCGCGACATTCCACGACATCACCAACGGCAACAACACGACCCTCATCAGTCCCGATCAATTCTTTGCCGTCCCGGGATTTGACCTTTGCACCGGCTGGGGCACACCGACTGGCAGCAATCTCATCAACGCATTGACCGCGACGCCGGACCCGTTGCGAATGACCCCGCCCGGTGGTATTGAATTTACCATCCGCTCGGGCAGTCTGGCGTCCGCCAACTCCCAAACCTTCACCCTCACCAACATCGGCGCCGAGTCAGTCAAGTGGGCTTTCGCCCCGGGCGTCCCGTGGTTGAGTGCCGCGCCAGCCACTGGCCTGCTGCATCCAGGCGGACCGGCCCAAGCGGTTACAGTCAGCCTAAGCCCTGCGGCCACCAACCTGGCGCCAGGAACTTATTTGGGCGCATTATGGCTGACCAATAAGACCTATGTCATCGTCCAGAGCCGCGATGTTCTCCTGGCGGTCGGCGCGGAGGTGCTTAACGGCGGTTTCGAGATGGGTGACTTTACGGATTGGACGCTGCTGGGCGGCACCCAAGACGGCGGGACCACTCTGACTTGGACCGCGCAGGCGGGCCTGGCTTATCAGCTCCAATACAAGACCAGCCTTTCCTCCGGTTCGTGGCTCAATTCGGGGGCTGTCATCGAGGCCACCAAGGGAACGGTGGTCACCGCGACCGACCCCGCCAGCGGCGACGCCTCGCGCTTTTACAGAGTCCAGCTCTTGCCCTGATTTGAAATCTCTTCGACGTCACCCGCGCCTTTGCCGGGTCGCACGCCGGATAAACTCGACCTGGCTGCGCAGAGGTGGATCGCCATTCGCCGCCGCGCGCCGGTAAATGCCGTCGGCCTGAAGGAACCACGCATTGACGTTGTCCGCCAAAGGCAGACCCAGCAGTTCGTGTTTGACGCGGCGGCGCAATGCCGGGTCTTCAATGGGGAAAATGGCCTCGATGCGACGGAAAAAATTGCGCGGCATCCAGTCCGCGCTGCCGACCCAATACTCGGGCCGTCCCGCGTTTTCGAAATAGAACAAACGGCTGTGTTCCAGAAACCGGTCCACAATGCTGCGCACCGTGATGCGCTCACTGACGCCGGGCACTTGCGGACGCAGACAACAAATGCCCCGCACCAACAGGTCGATTCTGACTCCGGCCTGCGAGGCGCGATAAAGGGCTTGGATGATCTCCCCGTCCAGCAACGCGTTCATCTTGGCAATGATGCGCGCGCGCCGGCCGCGCCGGGCGTTCTCCGTCTCCCGCTCGATGAGCGAGAGCATGCGCCGGTGCAACTCGAACGGGGCCAGCAGCAGCTTCTTTGTCGGCTGATAGTGCCCGATGCCAGTGAGCAGATTGAATACATTCGTCGCGTCCTCGCCGAAATCCGGCCGGCACGTCAGCAACCCCACGTCGGTGTAAAGCCGCGCCGTGGTGGCGTTGTAATTGCCCGTGCTCAGGTGAACATAGCGGCGAATGCGCCCGCCCTCCTTGCGCACCACCAGCGACATCTTGCAATGAATCTTGTAACCCACCAACCCGTAAACCACATGCACGCCCGCCTCCTCCAGGCGGCGGCTCCATTGGATGTTGTTGGCTTCGTCAAAGCGCGCGCGCAACTCCACCACCGCCGTGACTTGTTTGCCGTTGGCGGCCGCTTCCATCAGCGCGCCCACAATCCGCGTGTCGCCCCCGGTGCGATAGAGCGTTTGCTTGATTGCCAGCACCGCCGGGTCTCGCGCCGCCTTTTCCAAAAACTCCACGACGGTATCGAAGCTCTCAAAGGGATGATGCAGCAGTATGTCGCCCTTGCGGATGGCGGCGAAGAGGTCGGTCGCGCGGCGCAACGAGGCGGTCGGCGGGGCTGCGAAGGGCGCGTCCCGCAAATGGGCCGAGTGATCGCCTTCATACAGGGCCATCAGCCGGGCCGGGTAGAGCGGGCCGTCAACCAGATCAAGGTCGTCTTCCGTCAAGCGCAGCGTCCCCAGCAGTGCCTTTCGGATGCTCTCCGGGCAGTCGTGGTCGGCCTCCAGCCGCACCGCGTCGCCTTTGCGCCGGTTGTGCAACTCGTTCTCCACCGCTTTGAGCAGATTCCCGCTGTCCTGCTCGTCGATGTAAAGCTCGCTATTGCGCGTCACCCGGAAATGCCAGTAGCCCCGGATTTTTGTGCCGGGAAACAAATCGCCCAAAAAGTGCCCGATCACCTGTCCCAGAAAAACGTAATCCCGCCTCCCGTCTTCGCGGGGAAGCTGGACGACGGGCGGCAGGACGCGCGGCGCCTGCACGACTGCCAAATGCCGCAGGTTGTCCCGCCCGGTTTTCATCTCCACCTGCACAATGATGTTCAGCGATTTGTTGAGCAATTGCGGAAACGGATGCACCGGATCGATCGCCAGCGGCGTCAGCACCGGCCGCACCTCGCCACGATAGAAATTCTCCAGCCACGCCAGGTCGCCCGCGCCCAGTTGGGCCGGTTTGAGAAACCGGATGCCCTCGCGCTCCAAGTCGGGCGCCAATTGCTCCCGCCAGCACACATATTGGTCGTGGACCATGCGGCGGATGCGTTCCTGCACCGCGCGCAAGGTTTCGGCGGGCGTCAACCCGTCCGGGCTGCGCCGCACAACGCCGCTTTCGATCTGTTGCTTGAGACCGGCGACGCGCACCTCAAAGAACTCATCGAGATTGGAGCTGGTGATGCAAAAAAACTTGAGCCGTTCCAGCAGGGGATTGGCCGGATCGCGCGCCTCTTCCAGCACCCGCTGGTTGAACTCCAGCCAGCTCAACTCGCGGTTGAAAAACCGCGTCGCGCCATCGGATGCTGGGGCCACTTGCACAGCCGGCAAGATACCGCCAATCCATCCATTCTCCACCATTTTCCACCGGCCCGCCCGTGTGGCATGGCGCATTCTGACACTGCCACCATCCCGCGCTTCCTTTCGAACAGATCGTCACATTTGTCAGGTCGCCGAAATCAAATTACTGATGTCATCACTCTCGGTGTTGATCTCCGCGAACAGCCAGGTGGATAGGTAACGTTCGGACGAAGATGGCACGATCACCACGATGGTTTTGCCTTTGTTCTCAGCTCGTTTGGCCACCTGCAACGCCGCCCATATTGCCGCGCCGCTGGAGATGCCCACAGGAATGCCGTCGATCTGGTTGACCTCCTTGGAAATCGGGCCGGAATCTTCCTCGTTCACCCGGATGACTTCGTCCACAATCTTCGTGTTGAGGTTGGCGGGAATGAATCCCGCGCCGATGCCCTGCAATTTGTGCGGGCCGGCCTGGCCTCCGGAAATCACGGGTGACTTCGCCGGTTCTACCGCAATCGCCTTGAAACTTGGCTTGCGCTTTTTGATGACTTCCGCAACGCCCGTGATGGTGCCGCCGGTGCCAACGCCGGCGACAACAAAGTCCACGTTGCCGTCGGTGTCGCGCCAGATTTCCTCGGCCGTCGTTTTGCGATGGATTTCCGGGTTCGACGGATTGGAAAACTGCTGGGGAATCACGCTGTTCGGAATCAGTTCGTTCAATTCCTCGGCCTTGGCGATGGCGCCCTTCATGCCTTTGGAACCTTCGGTGAGCACAAGCTTCGCGCCAAGTATTTTCAACAACTTGCGGCGCTCCACGCTCATCGTCTCGGGCATCGTCAAAACTAGTCTCAATTCCTTGGCCGCCGCGACGAACGCCAGCGCGATGCCCGTGTTCCCGCTCGTCGGCTCGATGAGCACCGTGTCCTTGTTTATTTTTCCCGACTTCAAGCCGTCCTCAATCATCGACACGCCGATGCGGTCCTTGACGCTGGAGAGCGGATTGAAGAATTCGAGTTTGAGCAGCACGCCGGCGACCGCGCCGTGTTTTTTCGCCGTGCGATTCAGCCGCACCAGCGGTGTGTTGCCAATGGTTTCAGTAATATCGTTATAGATTCGTGACATAAACTTTATCCTTTATAGTTGACAGTTTTCTCTTTTTTGAATCTCACTGCGCCGCGGCGCGCAACGCCTGGTCAATGTCGGCCTTGATGTCCTCCACGTCTTCGAGACCGATGGAAAGCCGGACGTAGTCCCCCGTCACGCCGGTTTCCTCCTGCTCCGCCGGCGTCAACTGCGAGTGCGTGGTCGAAGCCGGATGAATGACCAGGCTCTTCGCGTCGCCGATGTTGGCCAGATGCGACAGTAGCTTCACCGAGTTGATGAATTTCGTTCCGGCCTCCAAACCGCCTTTGATGCCAAACCCAACCAGGCCGCCAAATCCACTTTTGAGATATTTCGAGGCTACCTTATGGCTTGGATCCTCCGGCAATCCGGGATAGACAACCCACTTCACCAGCGGATGCGTCTTGAGCCACCTGGCGATTTCCAGCGCGTTGGCCGAATGTTGTCTCTGCCTCAGCGGCAATGTTTCCAGCCCCTGCAAAAACTGGAAGGCGTTGAACGGACTGAGCGCCGCGCCGATATCGCGCAGCAACTGCACCCGCACCTTGATGATGAACGCCACGTTGCCCAAACCGGGGAAGTCGCCAAAAACCTCCCAGAATTTCAGCCCATGATAACTTGGATCCGGCTCCGTGAACTCGGGGAACTTCCCGTTGTTCCACGCAAATTTGCCGCCGTCCACGATCACCCCGCCGATGCTCGTGCCATGCCCTCCGATGTATTTGGTGGCCGAGGACGCCAGGATGTCCGCGCCGTAATCCAGCGGCCGCACCAAACCGACGCCCACGGTGTTGTCCACGACCAGCGGCACGCCGGCCTCGTGCGCGATTTTCGCGATCGCCTCAAAATCCGGCACGTCCAGTTTCGGGTTGCCCACCGTCTCGGCATACAGCGCCCGCGTCTTCGGCGTGATCGCCTTGCGGAAGGCCTCCGGCTTGCGCGAGTCCACAAATGTTACCGTGCGTCCCAGTTTCGGCAGCGTGTAGTGGAACAGTTGATACGTCCCGCCATAGAGGTTGTTGCCCGACACAATTTCGTCCCCGACCTGCGTGATCGCCAGGAGCGCGAGCGTTTCCGCCGCCTGTCCGGACGATACGCCCAATGCGCCCGTGCCCCCTTCCAGCGCCGCGACGCGTTGCTCGAAGACGTCCGTCGTCGGATTCATGATGCGCGTGTAAATGTTCCCAAATTCCTTGAGCGCGAATAGATTCGCCGCGTGCTCCGTGTTTTTGAAAACGTAGGAAGTCGTCTGGTAGATCGGCACCGCGCGCGCGCCGGTGGTTGGATCGGCAACTTGCCCGGCGTGCAACGCCAGGGTGCTGAGTCCTTTGGATGTAGTGCTCATAATTTTATTATCGGTGGTTGACCTTGGGCTGGAGGCGGCACGGCGGCACTAGGCGGTGTATGCGGAGGAACCACGCTGCCGCAAAGGCGGGCGCCGGTGCCTCCTCCAGCCTGAATCGTTTTGGTCTTTAGAATTCCCATTTGGTCGTGATGCCCCAAACGCCGTTGGCCGCGTCGTTCAACACGTTGCCGAAATGCCCGTAACCTCCCGCAAGCGTCAGGTGTTTGTTGACAACGTAAGCGGCGTCAATGGTCCACCAGTCGCCTTCCTTCTGGACCAAATTCCCAATGGCCTGGTAATCCCCTGGCTGTTGTTTGTATTCCGCCGCCAGCGCGAAATTGCCGGTCACGAACACCACCACGTTGCCTTCAAACTCGAAGTTGTAACTGTCGGTGAACCCGCCCAAACCTTCCCAGACGCCTTCGGTCGCGCGCCCGCCCAGTTCGACCAGCACTGGCCGCGGCAGTTGCGTGAACATTTTCGACGCGTAGAGCGTGTAATCCACCCCTTGTTGATGCCTAAGCCCGGCCTTGCCCAGCAAGTCCGCTAACGCCCCTTGTTCGACTTGATCCCTTACCTCATTGATGCCGTCGTTGTATTTGTAATGCACGCCGGCCGTCAGCGCCGGAATCCATTTCTGATCAATCTCCCCTTCCTTCAAAATTTGGAACCGCGCATTGAAGTTGTTCAGTTGAACCTCGTCCTGATGATAATTAGCCAGCCCCACGTTTCTTAACGCCAGCGGCAGGTTTCCCAAACCGAGGTGATCCCAGCCGTAGCCCAGTTCCAGCCGCTTGAGCGGCGATTCCGTCAGCGTCAACGCCTCCAGATTTTTGTCGGAGCCGAGGTTGATGTAGGCAAAGCCGACGCTGGGGCGTCCAACCGGCTCTCCATTCCGCGGCGGATTGACAATGTAAGCCGACAGTGTGGCGAAAATACCGCCGTTGCCTTCGATTTGATGCAACGGAAGCGGCGCCCCTTTCTCGGCGGGCTGGGCTGCGACCGCTGTTTGGGCCGCCGGCGCGTTGGTTTGGGTTTCATCCGCCTTCGCATTCCAGCGCGCCGCAACCAAAAGCGCGGCAATTAAGACGGTTAAACGGACGCGTTCATATTGATGGGATGATCTGACTCGGACATATTGGCCGGTTTTCATATTTCCTGTTTACTTCTATCGTCAGCAAACCTCCGGCGGTCCGGTCAGTCTGGTGCAGGTTGATTTTGTCTTTCATTGCGCCTCCGGCTTTCTGGTCGGCGTTAAATTCAGGGCGTTTCATCTATTCGTTGGAAATTCGATCCTCTCACGTCATAGATTCGGCGCGTAGGCGATGAATTTGCGGTACTCCGCCAATGTCGCCTGCAGCGCCGCCACCAACGCATATTCCTTCACGTACGCCGGCGGCGCTTTGGGCGTTTCAAGGATGATTTCAAACGGTCGCGGCCGCGCCTTCGGAGGCGCGCTCAACATGCCCTCGTACGCGTTGTGTATGACGCCGTTGCGGGCCTCAAAACCGTCAATGATTGGACGCTCGTCGCGCGATAGCAATTTCTCCGCCGCCCGCAGCGCCGGTTCGATGAGATGTTTCGTGAGCGTGGCGCCGCGCACAACACCGTAAAAACCAGTGCTCGCGTTATCGGTGTGCAGCGAAATGATGCCCTGAAATGATTGAGTAATCAGTTCGCGCTCCAGCAAACCAACTTCCGCCTCGTCGGATTCCTTCCAAAACTCGCGGTTCAAATCCCGGCCGCTGCGCGAGTGACGAGTGCCGTCCTCCAAGCCGGTCGGATTGCAAACCGGATAGAACGACAAACAATATCCGGCGGCCAGTTCGGGTTTGGTTTCGAGCAATTTGATGAATCGAACTATCGCGTGCGCCCCTTCCGGTTCGTCACCGTGGATGGCGCCGAAAATGCCGACGCGGATAGGCGTGTCGCCACCCTTCGGCCCCACGAACAGGTAGCGTGGCAACTCATAACTTTCCCCGCCGCTTTCAAAACGGGCCTCGTGACTCGCCACCAAGTTCGGTGAATGCGCGGCAATTCTTTCCAGCGGCGCCAGCAAGTCGGCCAGTGAGCGCCGGCGCTCGCGCGGCGTTGGCGCCGCGATTTCAAATTGGGTATCAGCAATAGTCATGGTCAGCTTTCGTTTTCTCAGACCCCGCCGTTCCGGTCGTCCCAAATCGTTTGAGCGTGGGCCTTCTCCAGCCGCACGCGCTCGGTCTTCTCAATCTGTATGACTCGTGAATCATGCACGACGATTTGCACAAGGCCGTAGCGCAACGAAGCCACGTGTCCCCGCACAATCTCCAGCCACTCGGCCCGGCCATTGCCTTGGCCAACTGAATCAGGTTCTGACGCACTCATATTTTCCACCCTTTCTTCATGTCTGAATAGCGACTCGATACATCGTCATTTGCTCCACAAAGTCCGCTTTTTCTCATAAAAAACACAATGTTTAAAAAAGATCATTTTTTCATCAATTCATCTTAATTAACGACTCGTCATGTCGTCATTGTGCCTCAAACACGAGAATTGTCAACGGGTTTTTGCAAAATATTTTTCGCACCCTCCCACCGGGGAAAGATGGGGTCATTTCAGCCTCGGCAACCTCTTTGTTCCGAATCCCTTGAAACGGATATGTCCGGCGCCGACGGCGACGCCGGCAAAGTGGGCGAAAGGGTCACCATCCTTTTGCCCCCTGCTTCGCAGCTTGAGCAAGGTGGCAATTAGCCTTGAACTTTGTTCCGGCACGGTTCAGCGTTGGCCTCAGCCCAATGCAACACCCGGCACACGCATGAGCGACATTACAGAAAAGGTCACCGGAATCGGCGGTATCTTCTTCAAAGTCCGTGATCCTGCGCGGATGTTTGCCTGGTATCGAGACCATCTCGGCATCTGCGCGGAGGATGGCCACGCCAATTTTGCCTGGCGTGAAAATGAACGCCCCGATGCCTTTGGCCGCACTGTCTGGTCTCTTTTCCCGGCTGACACCGATTATTTCGGGCCTGCCCGGCCCGCATTCATGATCAACTACCGCGTGGCCAATTTGGACAGAATGTTGGCTCAACTGCGCCGAAGTGGAGTGACGGTGGACAAGGTCGAGGACTACGATTATGGGCGGTTTGCGTGGATTACTGACCCGGAAGGCAATCGCATTGAGCTGTGGGAACCGAAGGACAAGTGAAGATCCGGCCTCATAACTACCCTGTGCTTAATGCCTCAATTCAGACAACATCGACGATTATATGATCGCAATACTTTTCGGATGCCTGGCGGGCTTTGCCGCCTGGTTCCTGGTTCGTTACCTGGCCGCCGGCCTTTTCACAGTCAATCAAAGCGAGCGCGCCGTCAAGTCTAGTTTCGGCCGCGCTGAACGTGTCGGCAATGCCACGACGCTCCAGGACCCGATTGCCGCGTCGTTGAATGAGGAGGAACGGGATCGCTATGTTTACCCGCAGGTGCGCGTCATTCCACCGGGCGGGCCGTACTTCAAATGGCCCTGGGAAAAAGTCTTTAAAGTTTCCGTCGCCACACAGACTATGAACCTGGCCGTTGACCCGGAAGACCCCGCGGCCAATCGCGGCGGCACCGTCCTCGAGGCCGTTACCAAGGACCAGCTCAACACCGGTTTGATCGGCCAGATCCGCTGGCGTGTCTCCGAGCGAAACCTTTACGCCTATCTCTTTGGCGTCAAGCATCCCATTACCCATGTCATGGGCTACTTCATCTCCGTGTTGCGCGAGCGCATCGCCAACTTCGAAGCGCCCCCGCCGCCCCAGGCCCCCGGGGAAACCGCGCCCCACCTTGGCCTGGCCACCGCAGCCATAGGCATTTCCATCAATGACCTCCGCAAAAACTTGCGCGACATCAACGATCACATGGCCCGCGAGTGCGCCCAGTCCGATGCCCGTTATGGCGTGGTGCTGGACGCCTCGCTTATTACAGGAATTGATCCGCCATCGGAGGTCGAGTCCGCCCTGGCAGCCATCAACACCGCCTATAATCAGGTCTCCTCTGATATCAGCCTCGCCCAGGCCGCCGCCGACCAGAAGATCGTGCAGTCCAAACGAGCCGTCGAAATCGAGACTCTTAAAGCGGAAGCAGAGGTCCAGCCGCTCATCGCGCTGGCCGAACAGTTGGGATCCTTAAAAAGAAGCGGCGCCGGGGCGCTGGACTCTTACATTCGCAACGTGCGACTGAAACTGTTCAGCGAGGCCAAATCCGTCATTCTGGAGGTCAACCGTGAATAATCTCCACAATACTCCCGCTGTCGGACTGTTTTTCCTGGCCGCCGTGGCAACGTTCATCGGGATGTTCATCGCCATGCCCATCTTCTTCGGCATCGTGCGATGGCTGGGGTTTTACACCATCGTTGAGGAACGGCGATGCAAGGTGTACGAGCTTTTCGGCAAGGTCGTGGCAGTGATTGACGAGCCCGGGCTTCATTTGCTCATCTTCAAGCTCGGCCTCAAAGCGCCGCTGGTCAGCATCCTGGGCAAATGCCACGTCCTGGATTTGCGCCTCGACCAGGCCTATCTGCGCAGCACGCCGGTCAATTCCGAGGAAGGCGCCCCCATGGGCATTGGCATCTGGTACGAAATGGTCATCACCGACCCGGTGGCCTACCTGTTCAAAAACGCCGACCCCCGCGGCTCGCTGGCGGCCAACGTTGGCAACTCCACCGTCCGCTGCTTGAGCAATCTCAAGCTGGCGAACATGATGGAAAACCGTCATCCCATGAGCCAGACCGTGCGCGAAGAGGTCTCTCCGCAATCGCGCGAATGGGGTTACAACCTCGGATCCGTCTATATCCGCAAGGTGCATTTTCGCGACGCCGAAATGATCAAACAAATTGAGGAAAAAGTCGTCAACCGACTGCGCCAAGTGACCGGCGCCATCAAGCAGGACGGCGTCAACCAGGTCAGTATAATCAGCAGCACCGCCGAGCGGCAGGCCGCCAACGAGTTTGCCAGGGCCGCCGCCATGCGCCCGCAAATCGTCGGCGCCGCTTTGCAGAAAATCTCCCAGGACTCCGACATCTCCCGTGCCTTGTTTGAAACGCTGGAAACGCAAAAAATCATCGAAGGCCAGGCCGCCATCACCTTGATCCCCAAAAACGCGGGGCTTCTGGACTGCCTCATGGCCTCCACCCAAAGCGCCAGGCCGGAGCCTGCCGCAAAACCGTCCCCCGCCAAATAAACGCGCCCACCCGCCCGATGGGTCGCCCGAGGGGCGCTCAAGGGGTCAAACCATACTATTGCCCAATCTCAATGACTTCCACCTCATTGCAGATTCCAATGTCCGTGCCTGTCCGTGTCCGTCAGTGTCCGTCCGTGTTTTCCAGTGCATTCCTGAAAGAATTGCCATCACTCAGCCCAAGGTTGCGCCGAACGCGCTACCCTGGGAAACCGCCACCCCATTAAAATCCAACCTTGAAGAAGTTGAATCAAACCACCAGCTCCCACAGCGATCGTTAAACGCGGAGAGGTCACCCATCCTTTTGCCCTTTGCATCTTCATCATCGTGTCGTGCCCTTCCCGCTCGCCCCGCGCCCTGAATTTGGGTCGCCAGCCAACGTACTTACCAGATCAAATTGTGCTAAAGTGCGCTTTGACCCGTTGACCGTCGATGAACGGGGCAAGCCGAGCGTCTTCGCCTCTTTCACGGTCAATCCCGTCAAGTGCCTTTCCTTCAATGACTTAGACACTCCTCAAATCCTTCATCTGTGTGATATGCCCGCTTTTTGCCGCCAATCCAAAAAAAATCTTCAAAAAGGCCTTGCAAGTCCCACGAAAACATGGGATATTGAAAATGGCCAAGCCGCCTTGCCTGCCGCGCCGAAGCTTTAGCCAAGGCGGGTTCTTTGACATATCCGCAAACGCCTGCCGCCCGGCCACCGTGCGAGCGACCCGAGAGGATTCATACACCAAGAATCGAGCAAGTGTGCGTTAACGTTAAAGTCAAACCCAACTCGCCGCGCCATAGCGCAGCGCAGGCGGGTCAAGGTTGCCCGCCTCTGCGTGCTCAGCGGCCTCTGCGCGAGTGCCATTTTGACCCACCCTCAAAACCAAGAATCCTCAAAAATACTAGCAATTGCTGCAATTTGCGACCCTTTGCCGCCAATTCCCAATGCCTCTGTGCCATCCACAGAACTTGTGCTCTTCCGGCGCAGTTTCCCCTTCTCCGTTCCGTTTGCTCCTGTTCAGACTCTTAACGTGCTGGGCCTCGACGCCAGCCTGCCTTTTGGGGCTTCGTTCAGACCCCAAAAATCCTCAAAAATGCCAGCAATTGCTGCAATTTGCGACCCTTTGCCGCCGATTCCCAACGCCACGGTGCCAGCCACAATAAGCACGGCTTAATACAATGTGACAATTGTGTAACATTTGTTATAAAGGCCGCCGACATGTTTTCCATTCAAAAGTGGTTTGCCAAAGACGCCCAGTTTTTCCGGTTGCTGCGCGCGAGCGCCGAAGAAGGCTGCGCCAGCGTCCAGGCGCTCAAGCAAATCATGCAGAACGCCAGCCCCGACGCCAGCCTCGCCCAATTCGCCGCCGCCCGCCGCAAGGACAAGCAGATCACCGTGCAAATAACGGAGTTGCTCGCCCGCGTCTCCATCACCGGTCTGGACCGCGAGGACATCGAGGCCATTTCCCGGTCCCTTTATCGTGTTCCCAAGACGGTCGAGAAATTTGCCGGCCGCTATCTTGTTTGCGCGCCGCACATCGGTTCCATTGACTTTTCCCGCCAGATCGCCCTGGTCGAACAGGTGGTTGATACCGTAGCCCTCATGATCAAAGAGCTGGAAGCCTCCCATTTCGAAGCGGTCAATCAAGCCAATGAGAAACTCCAGACCATCGAAGGCGAAGCGGACAAGCTGGTGCTCCAGTTGTTGACCGATCTCTACAACGGCCGGCATCCGCCGCTGACGGTGATCATGGCCAAAGACCTATACGAAATGCTGGAGAAGGTGGTGGACCGCTGTCGTGATGCCGGGAATGTGATTGACAACGTTGTCCTCAAGCATTCCTAGGCCCTCATGGAACCAGTCCTTCTTCTCGTAGTGGTCAATCTGTCCGTCCTGGCCTTCACCTATACCAACGGCTTCCATGACGCCGCCAACGCCATTGCGACCGTCGTGGGGACGCGGGTCCTGAGCCCGCGGCAGGCCGTGACCCTGGGGGCGATCACCAATTTTCTTGGCGCGCTCTGCGGCGTGGCCGTTGCGACAACGATCGGCTCCGATTTGATCGATTCCCGGCTCATCACCACCAGCACGGTGCTTTGCGCGATGCTGGCCGGCATCGGCTGGAACATCCTGACTTGGTATTTTGGCCTGCCTTCCAGTTCCAGCCATGCGCTTTTTGGCGGACTCATCGGCGCCGCCCTGGCCACCGCGCGCAACAATTGGAAAGTCGTCCAATGGCTGGCCTTTTATCACAAAATGGTCATTCCCATGCTGGCCTCTCCGCTCATCGGATTTGTCGGCGGCATGTTGGTCATGACTCTCCTCTTCGTCATCATTCGGTCCATGCGTCCGCGACTGGTGGATAGGGTCTTTGGCCGTCTTCAGCTTCTCAGTGCTTCCTACATGGGGTGGTCTCACGGGTTCGCCGACGGCCAGAAAACCATGGGCATCATGGCCCTGGCCTGTTATGTGGCCACCAAAAACGGCGATCTGAGGCAGCTTCCTCATTGGCTGGATTTTCTGTCATGCCCAAAATTCGAAATCAAACCCTGGGTCCAAGGCTCCTGCGGATTGGCCATGGCGATGGGCACTTACATCGGGGGGTGGCGCATCATCCAGACACTGGGCCGCAAAATGGTCCGTTTGCGCCCGATTCACGGCTTCGCCGCCGAGACCACCGCCGCGACCCTTCTGCTGGTCACCGGCAAGCTGGGCCTGCCCATCTCCACCACTCATACCATCACCACGGCGATCATGGGTGTGGGCTGCGCCCGCCGTTTCAACGCCCTGAATTGGGAGTTGGCCGAGCGCATCCTCTGGGGGTGGGTGATGACGATTCCGGTGACGGCCCTGCTGGCCTACGGCTTGATCTGTTTCGCCCATGCTCTCGGCTGGGCCAGATAAACCCTCCCCTGAGTGGTACGCGCCGGGCGGTCAGCATCGCGGACAGCCACTGCGGCGTCCGTCAGGCCATTGGTCAAAATTGCGAAGGTCTCCGGTACAACCGGCGCGCTAAAGGCCAACGCCATCGCGCCGCAACACGCCTGAGTCTGCTGGCCGGATCTTAACAATGCCACAACAGGTTTGCTTTTTTAGCCGGGCTTGCCAGAGTTCTCCCCAGAACTCGCTTTTATGAGATTAATCCTGATTCTGACCCTTTTCTCTTTTGCCTCCGACCTTGTTATCGCAGAGCCGGTGAAGGCGACTTTTGAAGGCGCTGCGCCGGAGGTCAGGTGGACGCTCAAGGAACTGAACCCCGACCTTCCCTCCGATTGGTCCGGCTACGAGTTTCTAACCGTCGAACTGCGCTCCTCCACCGCCCAGCGATTCGAGTTCCGCATCTTTACGACCAATGGACTGCGCCACGTCCGATTGCAACCTTTTCAAGGCGCGTGGATTAGAGCGGCCCTGCCGCTGGCCTATTTCCGCCGGCCGGATCGCCAGGGTTTCGATCTCGCTTCGCTCGGCAACAAATCACGGGTGTCTTATTGGATCAACCTCCTGGGTTCTTACGGCCCGCTGGATGCCGTTGAAGCCATCGGCCTTGCCATGTCAGATCCAATCGGCTCGCCCGTCATCGAGATTCGTTCGGTCCATTTGGATAAAGAATCGCCGGGCGACGCCGTGCTGGAGTCCAAGCCGCTGGTGGATGAATTCGGGCAATGGGCCGGACAGGACTGGCCGGGCAAGGCCAGGACCTTGGACGATCTCAAATCCGCCTGGAGCGCGGAGGAGAAAGAATTGCATTCCGGCGATTTCGATGCCGACCAATATGGCGGGTTCAAAAGCACCCAGGCCAAAGCGACGGGCTTTTTCCGGGTCGAACAAATTGATGGCCACTGGTGGTTCGTGGACCCGGACGGCCATCTCTTTTTCTCGACAGGCGCAGATGGCATGGGCCCTTGGATGGGCACGCGAACGGAGGGACGCGGCGGAGTTTTCGCGGCGCTCCCCCCCTCGGATTTACGCCCGCCCACCAATCGCACCAACCAGATGGGAATGGCCTCATTCTACACTTGGAATCTGCAACGGCGGTTCGGTACCAATTGGGCGGAGCCGTGGGTGGACCTCACGCTGCGGCGCATGGACGCGTGGGGCCTCAACACCATTGCCAACTGGTCCGACCCGCGCCTTGCGGCCGCCAGGCGCAAACCTTACGTCGCCACGCTTCGCGGTTGGGGCATGGAAACCGGCTACCTTGGCCTGCCGGACGTTTTCGCCCCGGATTTTGCGGAAAAGGTCAACGCCGCCGCCGCCCGGCAATGCGCCCCGCATAAGGACGATCCGTGGCTGATCGGCTACTTCATTGGCAACGAGCCGCCTTGGCCCGGGCGCGAAACCGAAATCGTCAGCGCCATTCTCGAAGGGCCGTCCAACGCCATCCAGAGTGAGGCGAAATCATTTCTCGCCGCGGGCGACACTCCAGAGCGCCGCCGCGAATTCGTCAATCGCGCCATTGGAAAGTTTCTTGACACTGTCAATGGCGCCATCCACGAGCAGGATCCGAATCATTTGAATCTCGGGATACGATTTGGCTCGCGCCCAACCGAAGCCATGCTCCGCGCCTCGCACGGATTCGATGTCTTTAGCATGAACAGCTATGGCTACGAGGTGAACGCCCGGAATTTGGAAGCGGCGGTTGGCATCACGCACAAGCCCGTGCTCATCGGCGAATTCCATTTTGGCACGCCGGGCCGTGGTCTGGCAGCCGGCCTGTTGCAGACCAAAAACCAGGAGGAACGCGGCGTGGCCTACCGTTACTACGTGGAAAATGCCGCCGCAAATCCGGCGCTCATTGGCGTGCATTGGTTCGAATGGATCGACGAGCCGAACACCGGCCGCATGGACGGAGAGAATTACAATATTGGCATGGTGGATGTGACCGACCGTCCCTACGGTGAATTAGTGGAAGCGATGAAGGCAACCCACCGACGGCTCCTCGCCGTGCATTCGGGCAAGGAACCGCCTATGAGCCGGCGCGCACTGGTAAAGTGAAAACAGGAGAAGCATCCATGATACCCAGACATTCCCGATCGTCCTGGCTCCGACGGACCGCCGTCGCGCTGGTGTGCAGTCTCCCGTTCGTGGCCGCCGCCTCTGATCCGTCCGTCACGGCCACCGAGCAGGACATCGTCA
Source organism: Verrucomicrobiota bacterium (assembly GCA_049517295.1). GTDB lineage: Bacteria > Verrucomicrobiota > Verrucomicrobiia > Limisphaerales > Palsa-1400 > JBEKSF01. The sequence continues at coordinate 18,128 of JBEKSF010000022.1, read as the reverse complement.
TTCCCACTTACCTCGCGGGCGAGCCGGAGCCGAGTCCGATGTTTTACTTTGGCCGCAATTCCCAGGGCGCCGAAGGCCGCGTCTATCCCTATGCCCTTTACGACAGCCTGACCCACGTCAAATCGAATAAAACCTACCGCATCGTCTATCTGGAGAACGAATACGTGCGCCTGGGCATCCTGCCGGAAATCGGCGGGCGGCTTTTTGAGGCGGTGGACAAGAGCGACGGCTACAACTTCATCTATCGTCAGCACGTCATCAAGCCGGCGCTCATTGGCCTCATTGGCGCGTGGATTTCCGGCGGCGTTGAGTGGAACATCCCCCATCACCACCGCGCCAGCACGTTTCTGCCCGTGCAATACCAAATCGAGACCAACGCGGACGGAGGCCGGACGGTCTGGGTGGGCGAATTGGAATTGCGCCAGCGGATGCGTTGGGCCGTGGGCTACACATTGCATCCGGGCAAATCCTACCTGGAATGCGCCGTGCGCATTCTCAATCGCACGCCGTTTCCAAATACCATGCTCTGCTTCGCCAACGTGGCCGTGAGCGTCAACAGTAATTATCAGGTCATCTACCCGCCCGGCACCCAATACGTCACCTACCACGGCAAAGGCGACTTCGCCTCCTGGCCGATTGCCACGGGCCGTTACAGTGGTGCGGACTTTGGAAATGGCACCGACGTCAGTTGGTATTCCAACCACGTTTCAGCGAACTCGATGTTCGCCTGGAATTACGAGGACGATTTTTTTGCGGGTTACGACCACGGCAAGCAAGCGGGCATCCTTAGCATCGCCGACCACCACTTTGTTCCCGGCAAAAAGTTTTGGACCTGGGGCAACGGCCCGCGCGGACGGATGTGGGACAAAATCCTGACCGACGATGACGGCCCTTACATAGAACTGATGGCCGGGGCCTACTCCGACAACCAGCCCGATTACAGTTGGCTGCAACCTTACGAAACCAAGTCTTTCCAAATGTATTGGTATCCTTTTCGCGACATTGACGGAGTGAAGAAGGCCAACCTGGAGGCGGCTGTGAACGTGGATTTGATCACCAACGGCATCGCCAAAGTCGGCTTCTGCGCGACGTCGGCGCATGATTCCGCGACCGTCACGGTCACATCGGGTTCCAACACCGTGCTTCAGGAAAACACCTCGATCAGCCCCGGCAAACCCTACGTCAAACAAGTTTCCTTTCCGCGCGACAGGGACGTCCATGATCTGCGTTTCGCCCTTTCCGCGGAGGGCCGCGAACTGGTCTCCTACTCGCCCGTGCGCTTGACGCCGATGGAACCGCCCAAGCCGGTGATCCCGCCGCCCGCGCCCGAGGAGATCAAGACGGTGGAAGAACTCTATCTGGCCGGGCAGCGCATCGAACAATTTCACGCCCCCGGCGCGTCGCCGGAGCCGTATTGGGGCGAAGCGTTGCGCCGCGATCCCGGAGATGCGCGGGTCAACACCGCCCTGGGCATCCGCCAACTCAAGGAGGCCCGCTTTGCGGAGGCGGAGCAACATTTCCGCAAGGCGCTGGAGCGGTTGGCCGCCAACTACACCTCCCCCAAGGATGGCGAACCCTATTACTACCTCGGCGTGGCTTTGAAAGCGCAAGGGCAGATCAAGGCTGCCGAGGATGCGTTTGCAAAGGCCGCGTGGAGCGAAGCCTGGCGCGGCCCCGCTTATTACGCGCTCGCCGAAATCTCCACCGGCCGCGAGGATTTCACCGCCGCGCTCGAAGACCTGGACCGTTCGCTGGACGCCAACGCGCTGAACATCCGCGCTCTGAATCTCAAGGCCGCCGCTCTCCGTCACACCGGGCGGACAAATGAGGCATTGGCCCTTCTGAATCTCGCCGCGCAAAAGACCGATCCGCTGGATGTGCGCCTCATGGCCGAGCGATGGCTGGCTGGCGACAAACAGGCGGCCGAGGAACTGACACGCGACTTTCGAGACCACCCGGCGGCCGGATTGGAAACAGCCGCGGAATATGCCGATGCCGGTCTGCGTGCGGATGCGCGGGAGATTCTGAGGCTGATGACGCAAACTCCGGATGGAGGGAAACGCGTTTCGCCGCTGGCTTTTTATTGGTTCAATCAGTTGGAGGATCCCGGCGGCGACACGCCGGAAGCCCGCGCCTCCCGGCAAAGGGCGATGGAACAGCCGCCCGACTACGTCTTCCCGTTCCAATGGGAGGCGATTCCGGTGCTGCGCCGGGCCGTTGAATTGAATCCACAAGACGCGCGCGCGCCCTATTACCTGGGCAATCTCTTGTTTGACTGGCAGCCGGAGGAGGCGTTGAAATGGTGGGAACAGTCGGCTAAAATCGACCCCTCTTTCGCCATCGTCCACCGCAACATCGCCGCCGCGTTGATTCACCAGAAGCCGGCCGGAGACACCAACCGCGCCATCGCCGAATTGGAGCGCGCCACGGCCTGCCCGGTGAAGTATGCGTTGCACTTCACGGAACTGGACGAGCTTTACGCCGCGACCGGAGCATCGCCGGAAAAACGCCTCGCTTTGCTGGAGCAGAACCACGAAATCGTGTTGAAACGCGATGACGCCCTCTCGCGCGAAGTTGGCCTGAAAGTATTCGCCGGCAAATATGACGAGGCCATTCAACTCATGACAGGGCGCATCTTCTCCGTCTGGGAAGGCGGAACACTCGATGTCGCCGAACATTGGGTCAATGCCCGTCTGGGGCGCGGACGGCAGGAACTTGCAGCCCGGCAATTTTCGGCCGCGTTGGCTGATTTTCAGGCCGCAAGAAACATCCCAGACAATCTCCCGTCGGATGGCCGGAGCAACGGGGGGCGGGAGCCGGAAGTGGCCTATTGGATTGGCGTCGCCCATGACGGACTGGGCGACAGGGCGAAGGCGGAACAGTCCTGGCGGGAGGCCCAAGCCGCTTCTGCCGCAGGCGCGCGCCGCGGTCCACGCGGCGGATCGCCCGACCGGCGGGTGGAAGAGTATTACCAAGCCCTGGCCAAACGGGCGCTCGGCCAGAGGGCGGAAGCCGATGACGCATTGCGAAGTTTGCTGGATGAGGCTAACCGCGATCTTGCTCCAGCCTCCGTTGCCGAGGTCGGAGCAGCCCGGACGGCCCTGGCTTACTACGTTGCCGGCTTGAGCCACCTCGGCCTTGGCAAAACGGATCAGGCCAGAACGGAATTTCAACTGGCCCTGCGAGCCGTTCCCGATACACTGGGAGCCAAAATGGAACTGACTCAATTGCGCTGAATTGCGATCAATGCTGATTCTGTTATGCTATTTCGAGCACTCTCATCATCGCTGCCCGCTTTTTTTCTCCTGCCGCTCTGCTTGCGGGGAGAAGTAACAAACGAAGCGGTTGCCCGCGCGACCGCCGCCATCCAGGCCGCCGCGCCCCGCGCCCAAGCCGATCCCGCCCGCCCGATTTTTCACGTCACGTCGCCGGCCCAATGGATCAATGATCCAAACGGCCCCATTTATTACAAGGGGTTTTATCATCTTTTCTATCAACTGCATCCGTTCAGTGATGAAAGCGGACCGAAATACTGGGGACACGTTCGGAGTCGCGATTTGGCGAAATGGGAACCATTGCCCGTCGCGCTGTGGCCTTCGACCGAAGCGGGTGAAGCGGAAGTCTGGTCCGGTTGCTGCACGATCAACGGCCTGGGCGAGCCGATGATTTTTTACACCAGTATCGCTCCGGGAAAATCCGCCCAAACTCATGCCGAGCAATGGGCCGCCATCGGCGATGATGATTTGATCCAATGGCGCAAGTTTCCCGGCAATCCGGTGTTGTCCGAATCGTTGCATGGCGGGAAGAAAATTTATGACTGGCGCGATCCATTTGTATTTCACGACAAGAATCGAACCTTCATGGTGACGGGCGGCAATCTGAACCAGGCGAAAGGCGGACAGGCCGCGGTGAACGTTTACGAAGCGGAAAATTCCGCGCTGACGCAATGGAAATATCGCGGCGTGCTGTTTCAACTTCCTGATTCCGCGGCGCGCACAGCCGAGTGCCCCAACTTTTTCAAGCTCGGCGATCGGTGGGTGCTTTTCGTGTCGCCTTATGGAAAAGTGCAATACTTCGTCGGCGATTTTGACGCGGGCACCTGCCGCTTTGAGGCGCGCACGCGCGGGTTGCTGGATTTCGGGCCGAATTTTTACGCCCCGAACACGATGCAGGTTCCCGATGGCCGCCGCCTCGTCTGGGGTTGGGTGACCGGTTTTCCCGGCGGGCACGGCTGGAACGGTTGCCTGTCGTTGCCGCGCCTGTTGAGCTTGTCACCAGATGGACAACTGCGACAAAACCCCGCTCCACAATTGAGCAAGCTGCGCGGCAAGGAAGTTGAGTGGCGAAATATCCGGCTGGAAGGTGTTGCCAGAACTTTGATGTTGCCGAAAACAAATGCACTTGAAATCCAGGCCGATATTGACTTGAAGACCGCGGAAAGCATCAAGCTTGGATTCAAGAGCGGGGCCAATGATGCGCGGCCAGTGGACGTGACCTTCAGCGGCACCGAACTCAAGATAGTGGACGCCGAAGCCCCGCTGTCGTTGGCAAAAGGGGAGCGCACGCTGCGCTTGCGCATTTTTATTGACCGTTCCGTGCTTGAGGTTTTCGTCAACGGGACCGTATGCGCCACCAAAATCATTCCTACACTGGATGCCAGCGCCAGCCTGGAGATGCGCACCGAAGGCGGCGCCGCCAACGCGAAACTGATCCGCGTCTGGCCCATGAAAACGATTTGGTGATCTTGTGTAAACGAGGGTTAAACTGCTATGGAAAGACAATTATATGATTAAATTGGCTTGTTCTACGGGACGTTCTCAAATCGGATTTTTATTTGTGGGGGCGGCTCTCCTGGTGAACCTAAGCGTGACAACCGCGGATTCCGCTTCGCCCGGGCACTCTGTTGCGGCGCGCGAACGATTGCTGATGGACTTCGGTTGGCGTTTCGCTTTTGGCAACGCCAACGATCCAGCCAGGGACTTTGATCCGGCCAACAGTTTTTTCAGCTATTTCGCCAAGGCCGGCAATGGCGCCGGGGCCGCCGCGCCGGATTTCGATGATCGCGGCTGGCGCCCGCTTAACGTGCCCCATGACTGGGCGGTGGAGGCCGCGTTTGACGGCCGGGGCAGTCCCAGCCACGGATTCAAAGCGGTTGGCCGGAATTTTCCGGAAAGATCGGTCGGCTGGTATCGCAAGTCGTTTGCGATTCCTGCGTCTGATCTGGGGCGGCATGTTACCATCCAGTTCGACGGCGTGTTCCGGGATTCGCAAGTCTGGATCAACGGGTTTTATCTCGGCAGGGAGCCGAGCGGTTACACGAGCTTCAGTTATGACTTGACGGATTATCTCAACTACGGCGGCGAAAATGTCATTGCCGTGCGCGTGGACGCCTCCCTTGAGGAAGGGTGGTTCTATGAAGGCGCCGGAATTTACCGGCATGTTTGGCTGACAAAGACGGCCTCGCTGCACGTGGCGCAATGGGGAACATTTGTCAGTTCCGAATTGAAGGGGGAATCCGCCGAAGTCACAGCCCGCGCCACCGTCAACAATGATTCGACCAACTCCGCCGTCTTTGACTGCGCGCAAACGATCGAGAACGCCGACGGCCAACCCGTCGCCAGCGGCCAGGCGCCAGGCCTGTCGCTGACGCCCGGCGCCACGATGGAATTTCCCTGTGTTCTGACCGTTGCCAAACCAACCCTCTGGTCGGTGGAAACGCCTTGCCTCTATAAACTGGTCACGACCTTGGTGAAAGACGGCGTGTTGGTGGATCGTTATGAAACACCATTTGGCATCCGGACTCTTCGCTGGGACGCCAACGAGGGATTCTTTCTGAACGGCAAACGCGTCGAGTTGAAGGGAACGTGCAACCACCAGGATCACGCCGGGGTGGGTGTCGCCGTGCCGGATGAATTGAATGTGTACCGGGTGGAGCAGTTGAAGAAGATGGGGTCCAACGCCATTCGCACCAGCCATAATCCTCCCACACCGGAATTGCTCGATGCGTGCGACCGCTTGGGCATGTTGGTGATGGACGAGAATCGATTGATGGGCACGACGCCGGAAGTCTATAGCCAGTTGGAGCGGTTTATGAGGCGCGACCGAAATCATCCTTGCGTGATTATTTGGTCGCTTGGAAACGAGGAATGGAACATCGAAGGCAACCCCAAGGGGACACGGATTGCCGCCACGATGCAGGCGCATGCGCGGGAGTTGGATCCGACCCGGCGTTTTACCGCGGCCATCAGCGGCGGTTGGGGCGAAGGCACCTCAGTCAGCATCGACGTGATGGGATTCAATTACTACTCCCACGGTGACAACGACAAGTATCACGGGCAGTTCCCGAACAAGCCGAGCGTGGCGACCGAAGACGCGAGCACATTCTCAACGCGCGGCATCTATGTCGAGGACCGGGAACATCAGCATTTGACCGCCTACGACACCAACAGGCCCGACTGGGGTTTGCTGGCCGAGGATTCGTGGTCGCATTATGCCGCCCGGCCATACGTGGCGGGCTTGTTCCAATGGACCGGATTTGATTATCGGGGGGAAGAAACACCTTTTGGCTGGCCGGCGATCAGTTCGCAGTTTGGCATCTTGGACACCTGCGGTTTTCCCAAGGACAACTTCTATTACTACCTGGCATGGTGGTCGGACCGCCCGGTTCTGCATCTCCTCCCGCATTGGAATTGGCCCGGCATGGAAGGACGAGACATTGACGTTTGGTGCCATGGCAACTGCGAAGAGGTCGAGCTTTTCCTTAATGGGCAGAGCCAGGGTCGAAAGAAAATGAAACAGAATTCGCACTTGGAATGGAAAGTCAAATACGCCCCGGGCGTCCTGCTGGCGCGCGGCTACAAGAACGGCCAGGAGATTCTCACCGACAAAGTCGAAACCACAGGCAGCCCTTCCGCGATTCAACTCACGCCCCACACTTCCACCATTAAAGCCGACGGCGAGGACGTCTCGGTGATCGCCGTTCAGGCCAATGATGAGACGGGTCGATTCGTGCCCACCGGCAGCAACGAAATCAGATTTCAAATCGCCGGGCCTGGAAGAATCATTGGCGTCGGCAACGGCGATCCCTCCTCGCATGAGCCAGACCAATACCTCCCCAAGGTAAGTTCATTGCCACTGACCCATTGGCGTATGAAGACTGTGGACAGCCTGACTAATCGCCCGGAAGTCGAATTCGGCTATGACGATTCCCGATGGCGGAGTGCCTTTAGTGGTGCCTGGTATCGCGGCGATACGGCCTCCGCGCAGCCAACGGTGTATCGCGCCAGGTTCGAGTTGCCGGGAAGCACGCGCGATCTGATGTTGACACTGGTGTTGCGAAAAATCACGGATGAGAACTATGTTTATATCAACGGGCAGCCATTGACCTTGACGAATCCACAGGGCGGCATCGATCTGGAATTGCCAATTGACGCGAATATGTTGCGGCCAGGAATAAATGTTCTCGCGGTTTTAGCCTCTGCGCCGGCCAGCCGGGGAACTCGCAACGACGGCGAGGAGGAAGCCAAACCTGCCATAATCCGCGTCACGGAGCGTGCGCCGCAATGGAAGCGCTGCCTTTTCAGCGGTTTGGCGCAGGTGATCGTGCAATCCACCGGCGACCCCGGCGAAATCACCCTTACCGCCGACGCGCAAGGCGTGTCTGAAAGCGTCTTGAAACTCCAAGCGCAACCGCCGGCGAAGGGAACCACTTACTGATTGAACCGGGAAGATTATGAAATGCCTGTTAGCTAACCGTGCTGGAGTAAGTGTCGCTGTGCTCCTATCGGCAGCCAGCCTGTTCGCGCAGCCGTACACGTGGCGCAACGTCGTCATGGGAGGCGGCGGTTTTGTCACTGGCATCATCGTGCATCCGCGCGAGCCGGGATTGATGTACGCGCGGACAGACGTTGGAGGGGCCTATCGCTGGGATGCGCCGACGCAGAAGTGGGTTCCCATTACCGATTGGATCGGCGCGGCGGACAATAATCTTGCCGGCATCGAGAGCGTGGGGTTGGATGCGCGCGATTCCAACCGGGTCTATCTTGCGGCCGGCACTTATAGCCGGGGCAATTCGGCCATCCTTCGTTCGGATGATCGGGGCAAGACGTTCCAGCGCACGGATGTCCCCTTTAAAATGGGGGGCAATGAGGCCGGACGCTTCAACGGCGAACGCCTGGCCGTTGATCCCAACTCGGGCAACATACTTTTCTTTGGCTCCCGGCATGATGGATTATGGAAAAGCGCCGACCGGGGCGCGACCTGGGCAAATGTAACATCCTTTCCCAACATCCGTTCAAGTTCGTCCGAATTTGGATTTGGCCGCGAGCAGGCCGTCGGAATAATCTCGGTTGTCTTTGAGCCATCGAGTGGACAACCGGGCGCTCCGACGCCTGTTCTCTATGCCGCCGTATCGGCCATCGGAACGAATGTTTATGGCAGTACCGATGGCGGCCTGAACTGGCAGGCGATAACGAATCAACCGATTGGTTTGCTGCCCAACCACCTGGTTCGTTCCGAGGAGGGGATTCTCTACGTGACTTACGGAAGCGAACCCGGCCCGAACACAATGAGAGACGGCGCGGTGTGGAAGTTCAACCTAAAGAACGGCGCATGGACGGACATTACGCCTGTCAAACCGAAAGAATCCGATCAGCCTTTCGGTTATGGCGCAGTGTCGGTTGACGCGCGCCATTCATCCACAATCGTCGTCACAACCTTTGCGCATTGGAAGCCGCACGATGAGGTGTTCCGCAGCGTCAATGGCGGGGCGAGTTGGAAGCCGCTGCTTCAAGATGCTGTGTGGGATTATTCATACACGCCTTACACGGCCACGCGCACGCCTCATTGGATGGGCGGCATCCAGATCGACCCGTTCAATTCCGACCAGGTATTGTTTACCACCGGTTATGGGATTTGGTGCTGCACCAATGCCACCCAGGCTGATGCCGGCAAGCCAACGCATTGGGTGTTTCTGGACCAGGGCTTGGAAGAAACGGTGCCGCTGGCGTTGATCAGTCCACCTGAAGGAGCGCCCCTCTTGAGCGGTGTAGGAGATATTGACGGGTTCCGGCACGAGGATTTGAACGCGTCCCCAACGGAAGGGACTTTTCCCGGGCCGCGCTATGGCAATACGGAAGATTTGGCGTTTGCCGGCAGGAACCCGCTCCTCATTGCCCGCACTGGCACCGGGGGTCCCGAAGGCACAGTCCATGCAGCCATGTCCAAGGATGGCGGCAAAACGTGGAAGACTTTGGGCAGTCAACCGGCGAATGCCGCGGGAGCCGGCAGCATCGCCCTATCGGCCGATGGCCGCATTATTGTCTGGACGCCCCGGCGCGCCTCTCCGTGCCTGTCGATGGATCGCGGAAAGAATTGGACTGTTTGCCAAGGCTTGAGCCAGGGTTTGCGGGTGCTGGCCGACTCGGTCAACCCGGCTTTGTTCTACTGTTTTGATCCGCGCGAAGGCAAACTTCTGGCCAGCACAAACGGAGCGTCGGCCTTTGTTCCCACAGAAGCATCGCTGCCGCGGACACAGAGGGGAGGATACGGCGGCGGCGGCGCGTTGTACGCCGTTCCCGGTCTGGAAGGGGACCTTTGGCTGGCGCTTCGCGACAATGGCCTCTATCACTCAACCAATGGCGGAAGCAGCTTTGCCCGGCTCCCTGGTGTTCAAGCCGCCGATTCTCTTGGCTTCGGCAAACCGGCGCCCGGAGTACGCTTTCCGGCGCTGTATTTGGCGGGTGGCATCGGCTCGCTCCATGCATTGTTCCGCTCCGACGACGCCGGGCAGGGATGGCTCCGCATCAATGATGATCAACACCAATTTGGCTACATCAGCCACGTCACCGGCGATCCGCGCGTCTATGGCCGCGTTTACTTCGCCACCGGCGGGCGCGGTGTGATTTATGGCGACCCGGCGGACGAAGCGAAGAATGTCAGGAATCCTTGAAACGGAAGCAGGTTAAGCCGGCTTTATCAGCCCCAGCTTTTTGATTCGGGATATCAGGGTCGTCGGTTTGACTCCCAGCAACTCAGCCGTGCCGCCCGGCCCGTGAATTTTCCAGCCTGTCTTGTTGAGCGCGGCAAGAATATTCTCGCGTTCGCGCCGGCGGAATTCGAGGTCGGTGAGAATCGCCGGCTCTCCCATGCCGCCATCGGCCGCCGGTGTCTGAGCGGGAATTGCCGCTGCTTTCTGTCCAGTTGGGAAATCAAACCAAAGCGCGCCATTCTGAGCCAGGATCAACGCCCGCTCGATCATATTCTGCAATTCACGAATGTTGCCGGGCCAATCATAGGCCTGGAGCTGCGCGATATGCGCCTGGGTCAGCCGCGCCGGCGGCAACTTCAATTTGCGGGCCGTGCTTTCAACAAAATGCGCCGCCAGCAGCGGCATGTCGTCCTTGCGTTCCCGCAACGGGGCCACTTTGATCGGGAAAACGTTCAGGCGGTAATAAAGGTCCTGCCGGAATCGCCCTTCCTCCACGTCCTTGGGCAAATCGCGGTTGGTTGCGGCGATGATGCGGACATCAACCGTGCGCGTTCTTTCCTCGCCCACCCGTTCGTATTGGCCCTCTTGCAACACCCGCAGGAATTTGCTTTGCAGGTCCAACGGAATCTCGCCCACTTCATCCAAAAAAAGCGTCCCTCCATGAGCGGCCTCGAAACGTCCGGCGCGATCCTTCACGGCGCCCGTAAAAGCGCCTTTGACGTGGCCAAAAAACTCGCTCTCGTAAAGTTCCTTCGGGATCGAGGCGCAGTTGACGCGAATCATAGGCCGTCCGCTCCGCCGGCTGAGTTTATGGATTTCGCGCGCCACCAGTTCCTTGCCGGTGCCGGACTCGCCGAGGATCAGCACCGTCGCGTCCGTCCGGGCCACCATCTCCACTTGCCGCAGCACCTGTTTCAGGGCGGCGCTCTGGCCGACCATCTCCCCGAACGCCTTGGCTTCCTGGACTTCCTGTTGGAGAAGGGTGTTCTCCAGTTCCAGGCGCGATTTGAGGTTCTCAATTTCCTCGAACGCGCGCGCGTTGGCTATCGCCGCGCCAATGTGATCCGCAAAGATGCGCAGCCAGGCGGTTGACTGCTCCGGATTGGGAATGCGATTGAACTGCGCGAACACACCCAGGACTTCGTTTTGGAAAGTAATTGGCTGGCCGTTGAACCCTTGAATACCCTGGCATGCCGTCCATCCATGCTCAGGGAGATCTTGAACCGGGTTATTGCTGATAAATGATTCACCGGAGGCCGCAATGCGGCCAATCACGCCCACGCCCAGTGGAATGCGTTGAATTTGCCGGACATCCCGCCGTTCCTCCCGGCTGGCTTCCGAATGCGGCGACTCGGTGCTCGCGACAAGGTGCAGGCATCGCGTTCGATCCGGGCACTGCGGACGCATGGGGCAGGAAGCGCAGAGATCCCCTTTGTCGATTAACCACAGATGCGCCAGCGCCGTGTGCGGACGTTCTCCTATCTGCTGAACGACTTTTCGGAGCAAGCGATCCACGGATCGTTCGGGGGCAATTTCCAGCAGGAAATCCCTCACGGAATCAAATTCCGGCTTATAGTCAGAAGGCAACTCCATCATTTTGATACCATAGCCAGACTGGCACGAATTGACAATGACGCCGGCGAACGCAATGGCGGAACCGCGCGAGCTTGCAACCGGATTGCAAAATGCCGGCGTTCCCGGCTATGTTAACTTTCGTTTGATTAACGCCCCTTCGTTTTCAGCGCCGCCTTCCGCTTCAAGCAAGCGGCTCCTGCCGTGGCTGGTCGCGGTTGCGTTTTTTATGGAGTCGCTCGACACGACGATTTTGAACACAGCGGTGCCGGCCATTTCGGACGCCCTCAAGGTGGTTCCTTTGAGCATGAAGTCGGTACTGGCCAGTTACACGCTGAGCCTGGCGGTTTTCATTCCGATCAGCGGGTGGATGGCTGATCGGTTCGGAACGCGCCGGGTGTTTGCCTCCGCCATCGGCCTGTTCAGCCTCGGGTCTTTTCTCTGTGGCATATCAAGCAACATTCATCTGCTGGTCGCATTTCGCGTCCTGCAGGGCTGCGGCGGGGCCATGATGGTGCCGGTGGGCCGGCTCACACTGGTGCGAACATTTGCCAAATCCGAACTCATCCGCGCGATGAGTTTTGTCGCCATTCCCGCTTTGATTGGACCGATGCTCGGACCCATTGCCGGCGGTCTTATCGTCGGATACCTTCATTGGCGACTTATCTTCTTCGTGAATATCCCCATCGGCCTTGTCGGATTGTTGATGGTCTATCTCCATCTGCCGGACTACCGCGAAGAGAAAATCAACCCGCTGGATATTGTCGGGCTTATCCTCTTCGGTTCCGGAATCGCCCTTCTGTCTTACGTGCTGGAGATTTTCGGTGATCATACGCTTAGCGCACGCGAGATTTTGGGCCTGCTGATAATTTCCCTCTCGTTGATCGCGGGGTACGGACTTCACGCCGCGCGGACTGCATTTCCATTGCTGCGTTTGAGTCTGTTTCGCATTCGCACTTTCAGCGCGGCGGTGGGCGGCGGATTCTTCACCCGGCTTGGCATCGGCGGAGTGCCATTCCTGTTGCCGCTCCTCTATCAGGTTGGTCTTGGATACACCCCCATCCAGTCCGGGCTGCTCATCATGCCCCAGGCGGTCGCGGCCATGAGCATGAAAATCTTCATGCCGCGGATTCTCACCCGCCTTGGCTATCGCGGTGTGCTGACCTCGAACACCGTGATCCTCGGATTGCTCCTTTTGCTTTTTGCAACCATTGGGCTAGGCACCCCGGTTTGGCTCATCGCGCTGCAGGCCTTCGTTTATGGCGCCTTCACATCGCTGCAATATACGAGCATGAACACCCTGGTTTATGCGGACATCACCGAGGAACAGACTAGCAACGCAAGTTCCATCGCCAGCACGATGCAGCAAATGTCCATCAGCTTCGGCGTCGCGTCGGCGGGGCTGGCTGCCGCGTTTTTTATTCCCAGTCGCGCCCATTTCAATCCGCCGGAAATGATTCGCGGCATCCACCAGGCATTCCTCGCCCTTGGGGGTTTCACCATCTTGTCCACTATCTGCTTCTGCAAATTGCGAAAAGGGGATGGTTACAACGTCAGCCACCAGAAGGAGCTTCATTCCGGGTGACTGGAAAACTGGCGGACGCGGACGCGAGCGTGGGCGGTTTTGGCCCCTTTTAAGCCTGCGCTCCAGCGGCTTTTGCCGCTGTGTGGAGTGACGGGCCATCCGATTGCCCCGGCGGGAACTCCGCTTCGGTCCTGGCTATCAAGGACAGGTAGTTGGTGAAAATATTCAAGGCGATGTTGGCGACGATCTCGATGATCTCAGACTCTGAAAAGCCGGCCAAACGCACGGCGCTCAGGTCGTCATCCCTGATCTCCCCGCGTTGGAGAACGACGGCCTGCGTAAAGCGCAGCATCGCATCGTCCCGCGGGTCCTCCGCGGCGGCTCTGCGGGCCAGGCGGATGTCTTCGCCGCTCAAATCCGCCTCCGCGTCGGTCGAGGAATGCCTCAGGACGCAATAGGCGCAGCCGTTGATTTCTGCCACGGCAAGCGCAATTTGCCTGCGCTGGCGCGATGTAAGCTGGCCATGAGCCAGCGCGTGTTTGGCGCCGGCGTAGGCCCTCATGGCGGCAAGGGATTTGGCCAGAACGCCCAGGAAATTGGGCGCCTCGGCGGGGCTGACCTGGAACTGGCGCAGGATGCTCCGTGCTTCGGGATTGATGTGGCGGGATTCGATGGAATTGAGTCGGTTCATAATGGATTCTCCGTTGTTGTGCCAGCCAATGGCTTCGTAGCCGGCGTACCAATCGGGTCCCCAGTTGTTTCTGGGGAGGTCGCCTTTGCCATTTTGCACAGTGTTCATGTTAAAAAAAGCCGTCGGGTTCGTTATCGTTTCAGCCAAGACACTCCGTCTTGTTCCATTGATACTCCAGGCGCTCGTTTTCCAGGTGGTCGCGTTTGGCGGCGTAGTCCGGCGCGCCGGCATCCAGTTTGCCCAGTGCCGCGTCGAATTTCTTAAGAGTCGTCTCGGCAATGGTTTTCTTGAGGGCGGGAGCGTCGCCGCCGGCGCTTTTCAAAGCGCGCTGATAGCAAACCAGCGCCTTGTCAAACATCGTTTTTCTGACGTAAGCCTCCGCCAGGGTTGTCAGGACTTTGGCGTTGTTCGGGCAGTGAACCAGAAGCGTCTCGTAACGTTTGATGATGGCGTCGTCTGTTGACGCCGCCGGTTTGACCGGCGGTTCGGGTGGAGCGAAACCCGCGGATTGCTCCGCAATGGGGTTCGGCGCCGCAATCGGCTGCGAGGAAAGGCGCTTGAGGGCTTGCAATACGGAGTGGTCATGGGGATTTTCCTTCAGAAGCCTTCCATAGAGTCCCGCCGCGGTGGAGGTGTCGCCGCACTCCGCCGAGGCCTCGGCCAGCTCCAGCGCCGTCGCGCGATTGAACGACTGTTCGCCTGCCAGCGCATCGAGGGAAATCAGGGCTGTTTGCGGCAGGCCCGCCGCCAGCGCGGCTTTGACCAACAGCTTGTGGGCGGTGGCATTGCCAGGGTCCTCGATCAAAGCCTGCTCGGCAAAGGAAATGCCTTTCAACGGTCGTAGATGAAGGAAAAGTCCGGCCTCGCCCAACAGCCTGACAACACGCGATTTCCGCATGATCCTCTTGAACATGCCGTGCCGTTTTTGCGGTGCGCTGCTCACGGCGCGGCGCAGGGCCTGCCGGCAGGCAACAAAACCAGGCGCCTGCTCAAGCGCCTGAAGAAACACAGCAATTGCCGCTTCCGGCTCCTTGCGCTCCAACGCTGCCAGCCCGGTTTCATACTTTTCGCGGCAAGCAGGCGCCACTTGCTCGATCGCCAAGTCGGCCATGATGGGCTTGGAACCTTCAGCGATGTTCATACCACAGAACGCATCAGTTACCGTGCCAACCGCCCAGTCGAGGAAAGCCCAAGGGATTGCCCGCATTTCGTCGTCGTACTGACGAAATTTTGCAGGCCAGTTGCGACTTACCGCAATACTGCTCAGAATTCGTTGTTGTTCGATATGCGCACCGCCAGGCCCGCTGCCAGCGAGTCGGGCGGATTGAGGACTACTCGGTCGGTCAATCCGACGCCGGAGATGATTTCTGTCGTTGGCCCAAAATCCCGGCCAAGCTTAACCTGGCGCAATTGAATCTTATTGTCGGGGCCGACGACGCCCACATGGGGGCCATCAGACCGGAAGAGCAGTGTGTTGGAAGGCAGAGTCAAAACCGCCCCCGCTTTCGCTTCGGTAAATCGGACTTGAGCGTAAGTGCCGCAGAAGATTTCGCCGCGGGAGTTGTCCACTTGCAATTCGACCAGCAACGTGCGGGAATCGGCGCTTAAAGCGCCGGCAGTGCGAACGACCTTCGCCGGAAAGACCCGCCCAGGCACTTCTGGAATTGTCAATTCGGCCATTTGTCCAGGACTCACGCTGTGCGCCACCGTTTGCGGCACGCGCACGAACACCCGCAACGTCTCCGTTTGGGCCAAACGAAAAAGTTCCTTGCCGCTGCCGACGTCAATCAACTGGCCAACGTCGGTGGCCCGCAAGGTGATCGTGCCGGCGAAGGGCGCTGTAACGCGCTGAAACGCTTTAAGGTCTTCCAATCGGCGGACATTGGCTTGGGCGGCTTCGACGTTGGCGGCTTTGAGTTCCAAGTCGGCCTGCTTTTCCTCCGCTTCCTGTTCGCTGACGCTCTGGGTCTTGACCAACTCGGCCCAGCGGGCGGCGGTGGATTTGGCGAGCTTCAGGGCCGCTTGCGCTTGGGCCAATTGGGCGCGGCCTTGGTCCAATTCCTGGTTCAACTCCGGCGTGTCGATTTCCGCCAGCAAGTCGCCCTCTTTGACCGTCGCGCCGATATCGACCACGAAACGCTTCAAGTAGCCAGTGGCGCGCGCGTAGATGGGCGCCTCGACCATTGGTTTGATCTCCGCCGGTAACGACATCAAGCTGACCTCTCCGGTCGCGGGCGTGGGCGTGACGGCGATGACGGTTGTGACGGCCAGGTCCCGCGTTTCAGCTTGCAAGGCCTTCCGATGAAGCCAGCGCGGCGCCAAGCCAACTGCCGCGCCTACGACGACCAGGAGGGCAGCCGCAATGGCTGCGTGGCGCAACTTTGAGCCGGAGCTTTTGGCCGCCGCGGCAAGGGATTGAGCGGTCGAGTCCGGGGTGGGAGGCTTTGTCAAAAATTGGTTTGGAGTCATGGCATTCCGATGTTTTGTGAACGGCGGGACTTTTCCGCAGCCGGCGTCCGGCGATGCAGGAGGCTGAAAACAACCGGCACAAAGAACAACGTGGCAACCGTCGCCACGAACAGGCCGCCGATAACAGCTCTGCCCAGTGGAGCGTTTTGCTCGCCGCCTTCGCCCAGCGCCAGGGCCATCGGGAACATGCCGATAATCATGGCGGCAGCCGTCATTAGCACAGGGCGGAGACGGCTGACGCCTGCCTCCCAGGCGGCGGAGAGAGGGTCCAAGCCGTTGCGCAAATCATTGCGGGCGAAGGTGACGACCAGTACGGAATTGGCGGTGGCCACGCCCAGGCTCATGATGGCGCCCATCAAGACCGGCACGCTGATGGTGGTGAAGGTCAGATGCAATGCCCACACCACTCCGGCCAGCGCGCCGGGCAGGGCTGTAATGATGATGAATGGATCCAGCCAGCTTTGGAAATTGACCACCAAAAGGAGATAAATCAGCGCAATGGCCATGACCAATCCTACGCTCAATCCAACAAAGCTTGCATGCATCGTCTCGGCCTGGCCGCGCAACATGATCTGGCTGCCGCGCGGCAGATCGTTTGTCACCTGGTCCAGCAGCGGCTGGATGTCGCCCAGCACGCCCCCGAGGTCGCGCCCGCTCACTCCGCCGTAGATGTCAATCACCGGCGCAATGTTGTAGTGGGAATAGATTGGCGCGACGTTCGTTCGCGTCAGCGTGGCCACATTGGCCAGCAGCGTCACGTCGCCGTTGCCCGGCTGGCTGGCGTTGATGGGGAGAGATTCAATGGCGGCGAGCGAATCGATCCGATGTTCCGGCACGCGGACATTGATGGAGTATTGAATTCCCAGGCCGGGATCCAGCCAGAAAGTGGGCTGTACAACGCTGCTGCCGCTCAGACCCAACATCACCGAGTTGGCCACGTCGCGCTCTGCCAGCCCGATTTCCGAGGCCCTGGTCCGATCGACCGCCACGCGCAGCTTGGGCAGGTCCGCGGGCTGTTGAATGCGGACATCGACCGCCCCGGGCACCTGCCGGATTTTGTTGGCCAGTTGTCCGGCGATTTCGCGATTGCGCGTCTGGTCACGCCCGACCAATTGAATGTCAAACGGCGCGGGCAGGCCGAAGTTGATGGATTCGCTGACAATGTCGGCTGGGAGGAAGTAGAACGAGGTGCCGGGAAACTCCGCGTTGAGCCGTTTCCTGAGCCGGTTGATGTAGAGAGACGTGGCATGATGTTCTTTGTTCAACGAAACCAAAATGTCGGCGTCAGCAACACCGATGACGCCGCTGTCATTGTAGGTCAGGTTGATGCTGGAGGCGGGAATGCCGACGTTATCGAGCATTCCACGGAATTCCTCGGAGGGAATTTCGCTCCGGATGACCGTCTCGACTTTATCGACCAGCCGCGCCGTCTCCTCAACCCGTGTGCCGCTGCGGGCGCGCAAGTGGAGGCGGAGTTGGCCGGCGTCCACGCTGGGGAAAAAGTCCTGGCCCAGTTGCGGCACCAAACAAAGCGTGGCGGCGCAAAACCCCAGAAAAACGGACGCAAAGACACGCCGGTGATACAAAACGGCTCCCAGCAGGGTGCGGTAGCCTTCACGGAACCGCTCAAACCCGCGTTCAAAACCGTCCTGAATCCCCGCCAGAGGCCGCAGCCACCAGGCCGTTGGGGACGCGGTATCGCCGCAATCATGCTGGACATTGCGGTAGAACCACATCATCAGCGTCGGCACCAGCGTGCGCGAGATGACATAGCTGGCCAGCATCGCAAAGACAACCGCTTCGGCCAGGGGCACGAAAAGGTAATGGGCCACGCCAGTCAAAAAGAACATTGGGACGAACACAATGCAGATACACAGCGTCGA
>JBEKSF010000021.1:0-55776 GCA_049517295.1 Verrucomicrobiota bacterium | reverse complement strand
GCCCTGTCAACCACCCCCGCAAACCCATGAACCACCATGCCACCCCCAATATTCGCTGCTTTTTTGGCCGCCTCTTTTATGGACTGCGGTGGCAGAGCGCAGCGGCGACACCGCTTTCGACTTTACAGAGACGCCTGGAAATCCTGAGTCGGCGGAAACGCCCTTCCCCAGTAACCACCCGCAAAAACCATTGCCAATCGGCCCCCTTTCTGGCACACAATTGCACTCTTTTATGCTAAGACGAAAACTGTTTCTTGCCGGGCTTTGCCTCGGAGTTGCCGCGATGCTCCCCTTTCAGGCCCCTGCCGCCGGGGCCGCGGGCGTCGTGGCCCTCCAATACCATTTTGCCGGCGCCGCCAACCTCGCGGACAACACCAATTTTGCCGTCGCCAAAAAAATCTTAACCCTTCCCTCCAGCGCCGATTTCCAGAAACTAGCGCTTGACAGACTGGCCGACACGTTTTGGAGCGGTTTGCAATTCGATTCGGCGGGTGACCGCGCCCTCCTTCGTCCCCTGCTGGAGGACCTCCTCCGCGTGGAATCGGTGGCCAGTTTCGGCGGCGCCTCCCCGGGCCGTCTGGATTTTGTCCTGGCCGCGCGCCTGGATAAAAGCCGCGCCCAGGGGTGGGAGCGAACTCTGGCGGTGGCCTTGCAGGCGAAAAGCGAGCCGTTTGTGGACGAGGGAATTTCCGGCACTCGCTGGAACCGGACCGCCGACAACGCCTTTTGGATGTTCCAGGCCCGCGATTGGGTCGTAATCGGCCGGGGCGATGGCTTGGCGTCAGTTCGCGCCCAATACTTGCAGGAACTGCAAAAAAACGGGCGCCCCGCCCCCGTCTTGAACGAGGCCTGGTTCCATGCGGAGGTGGACTGGCCGCAACTGGCCGCCTGGGCGCCGCTCTCACGCAGCGTTTTCAAGCTGCCGCGCACCACCACCGATATCACCGCCAGCGGCGGGCGATTTCACGTGACATCACACGTCGCCTGCGCAGGGGTGCAGCATTGGGAGCCGCGCCCCTGGCGCATTCCCAAGGACTTGGTTCATGAACCGCTCATCAGCTTTACCGCCGGGCAGAACGTCGAGCCTTTCTTGCAATCGGACCAGACTCTGTCCACATTGGGCATCAGCCCCTTCACCAACCAGTTCTATTGCTGGGCGCTGGGACAGATGCCCTTTCAGACTTTCGCCGCCTGGCCGGTGCAAGACGGCTCCGCTACGTTGCAAAGAATCTCAGGACAATTGCCGGGCACGCTCAATCCCATCCTGGCTGCGGTGGACCATTCCCAAGTCAAGTGGGTGCCGACTTTGTCGCAATTCATCTGGAACAAATCTTACCTCATGTCACCGTCCCTTGGCTCGGCGCGCGTCGCGCAAGGAGACTTTCTTCTGGCAGGGCTGTTCGTGCCGCCGAAGCAAAACCCGCCCGCTAACGCCAGCCTGTGGAAGCAGTTCGAGGACCGCAATGATCTGGTCTATTACGATTGGGAGTTCACTGGCCCGCGCCTGCAACAATGGCGCGTGCTCAACTCGCTGTTGCCCGTTTTGCCCGCCGTCCCCGCTCACGCCAATCCCGTCGCGCGTTCCCCCGGCGCCGCCCAAAAAACCCAGCCGCCTCTGGCCATCATCGACGCCTGGCTGGGCGGAATGACCCCGCTGCTGGGCAACACTGTCACCGTGGTGACGAACGCTCCCGGCGGCCAGTTGATCGTCGATCGCTCGGCTCAGTTCCTTTTCACCGGCGTGGAACTGGTCTGGCTCTCGCACTGGCTCACGGACACCCCGGCGGGGCCTGTCGATCTTAATTTGCTGCCCAGGGCCAAAATCTCCGGCCCGGGCATCCCTCGTCAATAGGTGATTCCATGCTCAAACTGGGCGTCAATATCGATCACGTGGCCACCTTGCGCGAGGCCCGCTACCGCGGGCAGGAACGCGGCGAGCCGGACCCGGTGGAGGCGGCGCTGATTTGCGAGTCGGCCGGCGCCCACGGGATCACCGCCCATCTGCGCGAAGACCGCCGCCATATCCAGGAGCGGGACATCCGCCAACTGCGGCAAGTCATCAAAACCCGTCTTAACCTCGAAATGGCCAACGTCCCGGAAATCGTCGCCCTCGCTCTGGACATCAAGCCAGACATCGTCTGCGTGGTTCCCGAACGCCGCACCGAGGTGACAACCGAAGGCGGGCTTGACGCCGCCGGCCAGTGGCTGGCGCTGGCCGCCACGCGCCAGCGAATGAATGACGCCGGCATCGACGTCAGCCTCTTCATCGTACCGGACGCCCAGCAGGTCGAGGCCGCCGCTCGCATCGGCAGCCAGTTTGTCGAATTGCACACCGGCGCCTTCGCCGAGGGGTTCCATCGCAAGCGCGACCGGGCGCGCGAAGTCGAGCGCTTGATCGCCGCCGCCCGCCTGGCCAACGGCTTGGGCCTGCGGGTCAACGCCGGCCACGGCCTCCATTACCGCAACCTCGGCGCCTTGCGCCCGGTGCCGCACCTGGTGGAATTGAACATCGGCCACAGCATCATCAGCCGCGCCCTGGTCGTCGGCATGGCGACCGCCGTCCAGGAGATGCTCTTGGCGATGGAAGCGATGGGTACCGCGGAAAATTCAACTTGACACAACCGCTTGATCCTCGGCACCGGCATCGACATCATCGAAGTCGAACGCGTCGAAACGGCCTATAAAAAATTCGGCGATCGGTTCGTGCGGCGAATTCTGCGACCCGCCGAGCTCGCCTACTGCCTCTCCCACAAATCCCCCGGCCCGTTTCTGGCCGCCCGCTTCGCAGGCAAGGAGGCCGTCTCCAAAGCCTTCGGCACCGGCATCGGCGCGCGCTTGGGTTGGCAGGACATCGAAATCCGACGCAAAGACTCCGGCCAGCCCTACGTGGTGCTGCACGACAAGGCCCTTAGCCTGCTGGCCGAGCGCGGCGGGCGTGAAGTTCACATCAGCCTCAGCCACACTGAAAAACACGCCACAGCCCTCGCCATCCTGGAGGGAACCTGAATCCCCCCTCCCTATACCGTGATCGTCACACCCGGAACGGCCACCGGATAACGCCCATTGGCATCCGGCTTGGTCGGCGGAGAGGCGTCCCATCCCAGCACCGCCGGCATGGTGTCAATGTTGGAATTGATGGCGTCCTCCCACGCAATCTCCTTGCCCGAATACGTCGCCATGCGCCCCAGGATGGACGTCATCGAGCTGTGGGCGCCGTTTTCGGCTTCGTTGTAAGGCGTGTCGTTGCGGATGGCCGCGAACAGGTCGTCATGCTCTTGCTGGTAAGGATCGCGCGCGCCGGGGGAGTTGAACATCCACGGCGCCGCGCCTCGGATTCGATAACCGCCGACATCGCACAGCCCCTTGCTGCCCAGCACGTGCTCCGACACATTGTCCCAGCAGCCCGGAATGTGCCGGCATTGGCTGCTCAAGCGGCTGCCGTCGGCGTACTCGAATTCGACGTAGTGATGGTCAAATATCTCGCCGTTATCGATGCCTTTGCGGACCTCGCGGCCGCCCATTCCCCAGGCCCGGATCGGATGGCCTCCTTTGACCCAGTTGACGACGTCCAGGTTGTGGACGTGTTGCTCGACGATGTGATCGCCGCACAGCCAGACAAAATAATACCAATTGCGCATCTGGTACTCCATCTCGGTCAATGGACGGCCCGCCTGCTGCTCCAGGTCCTTGCGCGCCTTGACCCAAACCCCGTCGCCGTTCCAATAGCAACGCATGGCGACTATGTCGCCAATGGCGCCGTCGTGCAACCGCTGGATCGTTTCGATGTAGCCGCGTTGATGATGCCGCTGCAATCCTACGCCGACTTTGAGGTTTTTCTTCTTGGCCTCCTCGGCGGTCGCAAGCACCTTGCGAATCCCCGGCGCATCCACCCCGACCGGCTTCTCCATGAAGACGTGCTTGCCCTGCCGCACCGCTTCTTCGAAATGCGTCGGGCGGAATCCCGGCGGCGTGGCCAGAATCACCACGTCGGCCATCGCGATCGCCTTTTGATAGGCGTCGAATCCCACAAATTTGTTCTCCTCAAGCACATCGACGTTGTCCGCGTGCTTGGCCTTCAATTCGTTGTAGCTGCCGTCCAGACGGTCTTTGAAAGCGTCGGCCATCGCTACGAGCTTCAAAGGGCCTTGCGTGCTCAAGGCCTGGTCGGCCGCCCCGGAACCGCGTCCGCCGCAGCCGATGAGCGCCACTTTCAAGGTGTCGCTCCCGGCCGCAAAAACGCCCGGCGCCAGCGTCGCGGCGGCGGCCAGCGTGGAGGTTGTTTTGAGAAAATCCCGCCGGGTGAGTTCTGGACGGGGTGTTTGCTGTGTATTCATTGTGTTGTGTCTTTCGACGGGTGTCTCGTTGTTCTTGTTCAATGCAACGGCGGGTTATTCCCGTTCCACGCCGCTATGCCAATAATTATACATCTCAAGGGCCGAGGGGATTCTCAACGGCCGCATGATGCGGAAGCCCACAAACTGGGCGTCGGTGTGATACCAGATGCTCTTGGGCAATTGCGGGTCTTGCATCTTCCAATCGGCGCTCGAACCCCGACGGCAGGCGCTGCGCAGCTTGTCGGCGTCATCCTGCCAGGAGCCGCCTCGCACGACCTGCGGATACCCTTTGGTCGATTTGTTCCACGGCTCCGTCACCAACTCTTTGAATTGCTGGTAGTACGCCGGGGCGTACTGGTCCAGCGTCCATTCATCAACATTGCCAATGATGTCATACAGTCCCCACGGATTGGGCTTCTTTTTGCCCACCTTCTGGTACTTGAAATCGCTGTTGTCCGAATACCAGGCGTAGTCACCCAATTTCGCCGGGTCGTCCCCGAAAAAATAAGCCGTGGTGGTGCCCGCGCGGCAGGCATACTCCCACTCCCCCTCGGTGGGCAGGCGGTAGAAATGGCCCGTTCTCGCGCTGAGCCATTGGCAGTAGATGTTGCACGCGTGCTGCGTCATGCTGATGGCGGGGTAGCCGCTCTTGCCCATCCCAAAACTCATTTCCACGTATGGCTTGCTCGGTCGCGACACCGCGTCGGCCAGCGGGCTGGTGTAATTGGTGACGCCCTCGCTGGGCGCCGCTTCTTTGGTTTCCTCCGGGTACATGAACAGCTCATATTGGTCCCACGTCGCTTCGCACTGCTCCATCCAGAAGGGGTCGATTTTCACCTCGTGTTGCGGCCCCTCGTCGTCACTGCGATGGGCCTCACTCGCGGGGCTGCCCATGAGGAATTGGCCTCCGGGAATCGGCGCCATCGCGTAAGTGACTTTGCTCCCGGGAATCGTGTTGGTGTAAGCCGTCATGTCGGCTTGCGTCTTCTCCTTTGCGCTCGCCACGATCATCTGGTGGATTTGCTCCACCAATTCCATTTCCTTGGCTTGTGCGCCCCCCTTGGCCGGACCCAGCCTGTCCTCAGCCGGCCACGCCGCCCCTTGATCCACCCACGCCCCCAGTGTCTTTTTCGCCTGATCGGTGAGCGGGCCGCCTTGCGCAAAAATCGGTTCCACATCGCGCCCAAAATCGATCTGCTGTCCGGTAGCCGCCGAAGCGCCGGCCGCTGCCTTGGCGTTGGGAAAACTGATCCCCGCCGGCCAGTTCGCCTTCTGCGCAAGCCACAGTCGCAAGATGTCTCTGGACTTCTCCGCCACGGGTCCCCCCTTCTCCAGAATCGGCTCGATGTCGCGCACGAAATCCACCCGCATCACGATGGCAAGCTTCATCCCGTCCGGCCAGTTGGCGCCCTCGGCGATCCATTGGCGGATGATTTCGGACTCCTCCTTGGTCAGCGGGGGTTTGTTCTTGGTGGGCGGCATGTGCTTTTGATCCGACACCGGAAGCACCGTCAGGCGATAGACCAGGCTCTCCTCCGGATGGCCCGGAACGATGCGTTGGTCTTTCTCATGCGCTTTGAAGGCTTCCTCTTTGCTGTCGAGACGAAACTTGCCGTTGTCCTGGCTGTGTTGCGGATTATGGCACACCACGCAGTTCATTTCAAAAATAGACTTGACATCCGTGGCAAAATCAACGGCCGCGGCCGCGGCCACTGATCCGGCGAGTGATGCCCCCGCGGCCGCGCCCAGGGCGCAACACATTGAAAATCTCATGTTTACGACTGCCATGATTGAAAACGAAGTGGGAAATGTCAACTCCCGGCGCTTTCCTCTCCGCCGGCGTCTTGCCGTTCGCGCCGGGAAGAATTGAAGTTCTGAAGGGCCATTCCCACCGGCAACGGCAGCAGCGCCAGGACAAGCAGCAGCAGGCAAAGGGCGTTGACCTGCGGGTTGTGTCCGTAGTGCAGCAAATTGAAAACGCGCAGCGAGAGGCTCTCGCCGCCCGGCGGCACAATGAGCACCAGGGTTTCCACGTCCCATAGACAAAGCAGGTAGGTGACGTACCACGCGGCCCCAATTTGAGCGGCGATCTGCGGCCAATGAATGTGGCGAAAAACTTGCCACGCGCCGGCGCCTTCCAATCGCGCCATATCCAGCGGGGCCGGATCGCCCGAACGAAGCGCCCGGGCGACGGTGTTCCAGCCCAAAGCGGCGTAGCGCACAACGTAGGCGAGAAAAACGATGGCCGAACTTTGATAAAAGGAGGCCAGGCCGCGCCGGTTGAAGACCCAGATCAGCCCGATGCCCAGAAGCACGCCCGGCATGAAAAAAGGCAGCCACAGGGCCAGGCCCAACGGCCGGCGCCACGTCAACAACGCGAGGGCCACCACCAGAGTGGCGGAAACAGCGGCGAAGACGATGGAATGAGAAATAGCCGATTGCCCGGCGGCCACGGCTGGCCAGAGTTGGCGCCAGGTCTCGCCGTTGCCCGCCAGTTGCCACAGCGGGACGCCGAGGGAGAATCCAACGAGCAGGAGGGCGGCCAGCGCGCCACTCCGACGCCAGGCCGCGCCCAGTTGGCGGCGGATGGCGCGGGCGGCGGCGGGATGGGATTGCCAGGACCAGGCCGTGCCGCCGCCGCGCAGACACAGGACCAGCAACAGGGGCGCCAGCACCAGCGGCCAGCTTAGCTCAAGGGCCGCGCCGTAGTCGAAGGTCGTATTGAAGCGGACCCAGACTTCGGCGGGAAAGACCTTCACCTGCAAAATGGCGGGGACGGCGAAGTTGTTCAGCGCCAGCACCAGGGTGAGAATGGCCGCCCGCGCCATGTCCCCGCGCGCCATCGGCAGCAGGAGGAAGCGAAGCAAAAAGCGCCCTTCCAGCCGGAGATCGACTTCCAGTTGCGCGGCCCGCACCCGCCGCCAGGCGGCTGTGACAAATAAAAACGCGATGGGCCAGTACAACAAAGCCAGCACCCAGATCGCGCCACCCAGGGAATAAATGTTGACAGGCAGCCAGTGACGCCATCGGCCTTTTTCGCCGAGCAGATCAATCCAGCAATTGACCACCAGGAAAGGCGGCAGCGCCAGGGCGGCAATGGCAGCGGCAAGAAACACGACGCGACGGCGTCCCTCCAGGCAGGCAAACCAAAGAGCCGCCAGCGCGCCGCCGGCGACGGCAAGGGAGGCGGCCGCGCCGCTGACCAGGAAACTGTTGAGGATCAGCGGCCAATTCAAACGGTCCTCCGATGATAGTACCACCACTCCAAGATCAGCAGTGCCAATGCGCCGGCCGCAATCCAGCGCCACATCTCGACGCTGGCCTCCTTCAACTCGGTCGGCCCGACCTTGTTGAACTTGCCCAGTTGCAGTTCCTCGCGCGGTTTGATGTTGCTTTCGGCGGCGTCGAGGAGATTGACGCAGAAGACGACCTCGTTTGTGCCGGCGCGCATACGGTAAACGCCTTGCCGGGCGGTATCGCCAAAAACGATTTCGCGGCTGTCGCTCAGCGGGACGGCTTCCTTGGCACCGCTGGGGAGGGTGACTTCCGCTGCGGGGACCGGTTGGGCGAAGGCGTAGCGGAACGCCTCGCCCGCGTGCAAGAGAAGCTCCTGGGATTTGGTGGAGGCGGGGTTGAGCCAGTCGATGGCGTTGGCGATGAACATGGGAAAGGAAATGCGCAGGGGCCAGGTGCTTTGCAAAATGTCGAAGCCGATCCAGATGATCTTCTGATGGGACAACTCCCCGGCCAGAATGAGCGGGGTCTGCGGCGCGTCCACCAGCGGCAGCGCCCACCCGGGCGTGCGCACGCCCAGGGTTTCGCCGATCTGCACGTTGTCCAGGTTGATGTAACGCAAGAGTGGATGGGTGTTTTTCCAATCGACAATAGCTGGGGCGTCGATGTTGGTCCAGCCGCCGTCGAACCAGTTGGTGTTGGCCACGTGAACGGCCAGGACGCTGGGTTTGGGCCAGACGGCCGGGAGAACGTCGTCGAGCACGACGATGTCGTAATTGACGCCGCCGTCGAGCGCTTCGTGGGCGACGGTCAGGTCGATATTGGGAGCGGCACGCAGGGCCTTTTCCATGAACCGGTTGCCACGCGAGACCAGAAGGACGCGGGCAGGCTGCGGGAGGAGGCTGACGATGGAGGCTTGATTGTCGGCGGCCAGATCGTCCTTGGCGTCGATACGGACGGTGAAGATGCCGTCGCGTTGCTGGGAAACGGAAAAGACCTGGGGAGAGGTTTCGCCGGCCGGCACGGTGAGGGAGCGGCTGTCAACAACTTGATTATCGAAGAGCAAATCGAGCACGGTTTGGCGGGAGTTGGTTGAGAAATTGGCGACGCTGGTGTAAATGGCGCGCTCGTTGTGGTTTTCGGGATTCTCCCGGATGTCAAGGGTGGTGATGCCCAGATTGTCGCAACGCCGGCCGACGCGATGGTAGGTGAGATTGAGGCCCTTGTTCTCGAATTCGCTCAAGTCGCCGGCCGCGCCGTCGCTGAAGAGATGTATTTCCGGGTTGTGTTTGTCCCGGATGAGAGTGTCAGCCAGTTTGAG
Organism: Verrucomicrobiota bacterium; assembly: GCA_049517295.1. Classification (GTDB taxonomy): domain Bacteria; phylum Verrucomicrobiota; class Verrucomicrobiia; order Limisphaerales; family Palsa-1400; genus JBEKSF01. The sequence continues at coordinate 46,887 of JBEKSF010000021.1, read as the reverse complement.
GGCCTCGGTCAGGCGAGTGGAGGAATCGGTCACCCGGCAATTTTGCAGGGCGCGGCGGAGGACGGATTTATCGGCGGTGGCGGATTGCTTGACGACGGTGCCGGCGGCGGCGAGGAGGATGAGCATTTGCTCCTGGTCCTTGAGGCTGTCCACCAATTGGAGGGCCTGGGCACGGGCCTTGTCAAAGCGGGAGGGATCCTCGTCGGTGCTCTGCATGGAGGCGGAGGCATCGAGGATGACAACGCGCAGGCCGGCGCTGGCGGAGCGGGCGGAGAAATAAGGGCGGCTGAGAGCGAGGATGGCCAGGAGCAACAGGAACAATTGGAGGAGGAGCAGCCAATTGTGGCGGAGCTTTTGAAAGGGGGCATTGGCCTGGGTGTCGGCCAGGAATTTTTGCCAGAGGAGGGTGCTGGACACCAGTTTGACGGTGCGGCGGCGTTTCAAGAGGTAAAAGAGGACGACCACCGGGAGAGTGGCGGCGAACCAAAACGCGGCTGGCGAGAGGAACCTCACGGGCTGGAGGAGTGTGGGGTTTCAGAGGGCAGGTTGAAAGCGCAAAGTTGGCCTATCCAATCCAGATTCCAAATCCTGACGCTCCAGCCCCGGGCCGGCGTCACGGGCGATTTGTCAATACTAAATATCCGGTGGCATTGGTGCTGAGGAAAAACCCGCCGGCGTTGGTTTGCCGCTGAAAGACGACACCCTTGATGGTAGTGGACAGTTTTGTGGCCGGGTCGAGGAAAGTGCCGGCGAGCACGCCGGTGGAGGGAGTGAGAGACAACGAGAGGCGCGAAATGCCCGGGCCGTTGGTGACGAATCTGCCGGTGTTGTAGAGGGTGACGTCGTTGGTCAGCGGGGCGGGCAACCCGCCGCCGCTCAAGGTCACGGTGAGGTTGGTCAGGCCCAGCGCCGGGATTTTGGCCGTGCCGGGGATGAAGGTCGAGCCGACGGCCAAGGCGGAGTTGGTGAAGCCGTGCTTGTAGAGGGCGCCGTAGGCGTTGGTGCGGAACCAACTGACGCCGCCGGCGAAGCTGCTGGCGCCGGTGTTGGTGAAGTCGATCCGTCCGAGGAGAGAGCCGAGTTTGCCGTAAAGCGGAATATAGAGGGGCCATTGGCCGTATTTGGAGACGCTGACGGCGGAGGGGGCGACGCTGGTGTTGTCGGAAAGCACGCCGGTGAGGGAGACCATGCCGGCGGGAGAGACAGTGACGGTGGCGTAGCCATCGCCGCCCGGGCCGGTGCTGCCGTCGTTGGTGCCCTCGAAGAGCATGGTGTATTTGCCTGCGTCCGGCGAGGGATGCGAGAGGGTGAAAGTGGCCAGGTCGGCTTGCAAACTCGCCGACCAATTGGTGGTGAAGACAGTTCCGAGGATTTGTTGCGTGTCGTTGGTGGAGACATCCAGGTTCAGATCGAGAGACATCGACGCCACGCCTTTGCCGCGCGAGACATTGGTCTGCGCCACGCCCTGGAGCGAGAAGACGCCGGTGAAACTATAAGTGCCGCCAGCGTTCAACATGCTCGCACTGAAAGTGCCCAGGGAACTGAGCTTCAGTGTCAGGAGGCCCGAGCTTTGGAATTGGGGCGGCGATTCGGCGAACAGCCCGTAATAGGTGCCGGCCAGATTGGTGAAGGGATTGGGCACAAGATTCAGAACCGCGACCACGCTGGTGGCCGCGCTATAGATGTTGGTGGCGATGACCTGATAGCTGCCCGCGCTGGTGGCGGTCAGGCCGTAGAGCGTCAAATTCGAGCTGATTGCGCCGGAGATTTTGGCCCCGTTTTTCTCCCAGTAATAGCGCAAGGGCGGGAAGCCGGCGGCGGCGGAGGTGAACTGGACGGTTTCTTTGAGAAATCCCGTTATGTTCCGCGGTTGCGTCAGAATGGCGGGCGATAAGATCATCGTCACGGTCACTTCCGCGCCGGGCAGGCTGGCGACGCCGCCCTGCGTCTGCGTTGCTGTCAACATATTGGTTCCATTATTCAACTTGACAATCAGGCTGAAACCGCCCGTTTTGGCCGCGGTGGCCGCGCCCAGCAGTTTGGCGCCGTCATAGACGCTGACCTCGGCGCCGGAAACGCCCGTGCCGGTGACCTTCAAGGAGGGGTTGTTGGACGAAAAGCCTGTCGGCGGGAACAAGATGACCGGCGCGGGCACGGTCGTCACGGCCACCGCGGCGCTGGAAATGCTGGTCAAGCCGTTGGTGCTCTGGGTCGCGGTCAGGGAGTAGGAGCCGCCGGGCAATACGATGGAGCCGGCGTAGGCGCCCGCGGCCGTCACTGTAAAATTGGTCAGGAGAACGCCTGAGCTGTAAAGATCAATGACCGCCCCCGGCAGGCCGACGCCACTGATGGCGACGGCTGGGCCTGGCTTGGTCGCCGCTTTCAGAGTGGGGGGGCGCGGCACGACGAGAACGGTCACCATGTCGTTGGTATTCAACTGTCCCTGGGCTTCGACTGCCAGTTGGTTTGTGCCGTAGGGCAGCGTGAGGGAAGCGGAAAAGGCGCCAGTGGATTTGGCGGTGACAGTGGTGTTGGAAGCACCATTGTTATAGACGGTGACCGGCGCATCGGGCGCGGCGATGCCGCTGACGACAAGGGCGGTGTTGGTGGTTTGGTAGCCGTTGGTGGGGGAGAGAATGAAGGAGACCGTAACGCCCGAGGAGCAACAAACATAATTGGTCTGGCTGACGAGGAGGTTGTCGATCCACCAACCACCGACGCCGGTCAGGAGTTCATTGCCGTAGTCTGTTCCGCAAATCCATTCCAGTTGGATGCTTTTCCCCTGGGCTGCGGCGGGCAGATTGATGACGGTGGAGATGAAGCCGGAGGTAGTGCCGGTCCAGGCGTTGCGCAAGGCCAGCGGATCCTCATCCGCCCCCGGGCTCTCGGTCTGGATCGATCCGGTGTAGCCGCCGGTGACAAAGGAGCCGCCCGCAGCCACGATATCCTCGAACGCACCGCTGGCGCCGATATTAATGTCCAGGACGCCGCCGTCATAACCGTCCTCGAGATTGAAAGATTGGCGAAAACTCAGTTGGGACGGGGCGTTGGACAACTGGATGGCCGGCGACACCAGCGTCACCTCGTCCACAAAGGCAGAATCCGGGCAATAGACCGCGTTGGCGCCGTTGTCGCTGACTCCCGACTCAGTGGTCCACGCAACGCCCAGGCTTTTTGCGTCGGTGCTGGTCCAGCCGGACGGCAGCGCGGGCGGGGAAACGGTGTCGAAGGTTTGGGCAGAATTGGTATCAGTGACCAGTCGGCCCAATGGAAAAGTGTAATTGACAGTCCCGAGGCTGGCGTTTCCATCCTGGAGTTGCAATAGCGCCGCAACCGAGCCGCCGCAAACCCCCTCCGCCGTGAAGGAAAAGGCGGCGCTGGCGGTCGCGCCCGGCGCCAGCGCACCGTAAGTCTGGGCGGCGCTGGGAAGGGCGACGCCATTGCTGGCCAGCAAGGTGGCCACGAGGTCGGTGGTGGCGGCCAAGCCGACATTTTGGAGAGCCAGATTGACCTTTACGGTTTCGCCCGGATCCACCACGCCATTGGTGGGGAGGCAGGATTCGGAGATCAGGAGGGAACCGGCGGGCGTCAGGCTGGGACCGGAGCCTGTGTTGTAAATGACCAGCGCAAAATCCTGGTTCACTTCCCCGGCGTCGTTCGGCACCCCCATCGAATTGATGCTCGTGGCGGAGATAGTCACGGTGTAAGGGCCGGAAACCCCGGCCGGCAGGAAGACGCTCTCGACGTTGTTCACCGCGTCCGCGGTTCCGCCGGTGGTGGAATAGGCTCCGCTGAAAACATTGCCCTTGTAAGTTTTGCCCGCGACCGTCACTGTCAAGTCGAGGTCGTTGTTGTAGGCGGCGCCGGTCGTGCTGCCCGGGGCGTCGGTCCAGGCGACGGTGACGCGGAAGGGCTTGCTGGAAGTGCCGACCATGCCGGTGAAGGTGCGGGTCTGGCCGCTGGCGGTGAACAAGTCCGCCGGCAGCTCATCGCACAGCAGGCGCGGCGTGCCGTCGAAAGCCGTTCCCAGATTCATCTCGCCCATTCCCTGGGTGGACGACCAGAGGGTGTCGTCGGCGTATGCGCCGGTGAGGTAGCGGGCCGAGTTCATCAAGAAGGCCTTGGTCATGGCCGGACTGGGCGGGGACCAGGAGTTGTTGATGAAGAATTGGCGCAGCAAGGCGCAGCCGCCCGAAACGCAGGGAGTGGAATGACTGGTGCCGGAGGAGGCGGTGTAGAATTGCTGGCCTGTGTCCGGGAAGAAATAACTTCCGTCGGACCCGCCGTCCACTTCGATCAAGTTAATGACGCTGGAGTCGTTGTAGTTGGTGGAATCATCGAGAAAATGCGAGTCCGCCGTGCCGTCGGGACCGGGATTGGCCGCTTGCGGCGCGCCGCCGCTGACGTGGGTTGCCGGCGCGACGAGGTCCGGTTTCTGCCGACCATCGGAGCAGGGGCCGCTTCCGGACCAATCCAGCATGGCGTTGGCATTGTCGGCGTCGCTGTCGGTATTGTCCCCAAGGTCGGCGCCGTCGTAGGCACCTCCGAATATCTGCACATTTTCGGCCGCGCCCACGGTAATGACGTTTTTGGCGGTGCCGGGAGCACTGACGGTTTGCGCTCCCGGGCCGTCGTTGCCAGCGGCAAAGACGATGACCAATTCCTGGTTGCCGGCGGCGGCATCGGCCGAGCCGTCGGGTTGGGCGTCGCGCACCAGGGCGTCGTATTCCTGCGAATCGGAATTGTAGAGGCCGTCAGATCCACCATCACCCCAACTGTTATTGCAGATGCGCGCGCCGTCAGCGTAGGCCTGCGAGGTGATGTCCGAATACACCGGATCGGTCGTTGGCAGGTAAGGATCAAAGATGACGGAGGAGCCGAGGCGGACAAAGGGACAAACGCCCAAACCATAGTGATAGCCAGAACTGTCCTCAAAGGGGAAACCGCTGGAGTTGTCGTAGCCGCCAATGATATGGGCATTTATGTTGCCGTGGCCATCCCAGCCAGCGAGGGAACTGCCGGAGTTGGGTTCCCCTTCCAGCCGGTTGTAAATCACCCGGCTGGCATTGGTGGTGCGCCCGCCGGCATAGAGGCCGAAATGGTTGGGAGAGGTGGTGCCGTCATCAATGCCGCTGTCGGTGACATCGACTGCAAAGCCCGAGGCGTCGAATTGCGCCTGGGTAAAGCCGGCTTTCTGCAAAAACGCCAGGTAACCCGGCCCGCTGGGAACGGTGCCCGACAGATTCCCAGCCACGATCTGGTCCTGGCGTTCGCCCCACTTGCGCGGCGGGCCGTAGGGCTGAATGGAGACGACATCCGGGCGGGCCGCAATCCTGCCCAAGTCGGCGGGGGAAAGGCGGGCGACGAGGTTGAGGTACTGCAAAACGGAGCGCTGGCGGGCCAGGGGCGCCAGTTTCAGTTGGTCAAGCAGCTTGAGCGTATCGGCGTTGGCGGGGGCATCGGCCACCAATTGAATGTCAAACTGATGGGACGCCGCACCGGCGGCGCGGGCTGCCGGATGGATTTTGTAATCGTCCAGATAAGCGCCCTCCCATTGGAAATGCGGAGCGGAGGCGGCCAAGGTTTGGAGGCGAGCGAGGCTGGCGGAGTCCCCGTAAACGAGGTAGGCGTTCTGGGGGATGTAGGTGACAATTTGCACGCCGGCGTCGAGCAATGACTTGCGCCAGGCAGTCTGAACGGGGCCGGCAAAGTGGACCAGATGCAGCCGTTTGCCGGCAAATTGGCCGGCGGTTTTGCGCAGGGCCTGAACTTCCGGTGCGGAGGTGTCGAGACGGCGGGCGTTGAGGAAAATGGAGTTGTAATCGTCGCGCAATTCGATTTTATCGGCCGGCAGATTCGTGGCTGCGCCTGGGGCATCATAAAGCTGATAGGCGCCGTAATCGGCAATCAGGCGCGCGCCAGCCGCGGCCATCGCCTGGGCCAGGGCGGGTTCATGGACCTGGATTTTGTGATGCGCGCCGGCAGCGGCGGCTTTAGGGCTCTGGCTGTACGAAATCTGCGCCAGCCCAAGAAAGATGAGCAGGGCGCAAGGGGCGAAGAAATGTGTTTTCACGTCCTTGTTTGGGCGGAGGCCGCGTTTGGGCGGACACTCCTAAATATTCAACCATAGAGTGGCGCGGTTCACACGGTTAGCGACATGGACCGCGCACGGACACTCCTCAATACTTCACACAATATGGCACGACGGGGGGATGTTTGCCAAGGGTTTCGTGGTTTTTGCGCAAGAGGCGGCAACCGGGAATTGGCTGGAGGCATTGGGCAGCAAAGGCCAGCAAAGGGTCGCAAATAGCAGCAATTGCTGGGGTTTTTGAGGATTTTGGGGCCGGGATCATGGGAATGGGGCAGAGGAATGATTTCCAAGGTTTTCATGGTTTTTGCGCAAGCGGGGGCAACCGCGAATTGCGCGGGGGCATAGGGAGGCAAAGGGCAGCAAAGGGTCGCAAATAGCAGCAATTGCTGGCATTTTTGAGGATTTTGGGGCCGGGATCATGGGAATAGGGCAGAGGAATGACGAATATGTTGACTCACCTGCGATGACCTTGACTTGGCTTGACTCACCTTGAGCGGGTTTGACTTTAACGATAACGCCCGCCCGCTCGGTTCTTGGTGTTTGAATCCTTTCGGGCCGCCTGGCGCGGAGGGCGAAGCGGCAACCGTGGCCCGACATGTCAAAGAACAGTCCGACGGGCGTAATGTCCCATACAATAGTGGGACTTGCAAGTTCTTTTTTGGAGATTTTTTGGATTGGCCGCAAAGGCCCCGGCGCGGCGGAGCCGCAACCAAAGGCGCAGCGACAGGGGGAAAAGGGTGAACGGAGCAGGGGGGCGTAAGCGGCTGGGGACAAAATTGGGGGAGTAATTGCCAAGAAACGGGTGGGGAATTGAGGGGAAAAAGGTTGACAGGGTGTTACAGATGTAACATAAAGGGCATGTGACAACTGTAACACCAACGCGATGAAAGCCCCGGTTCGCATGACCAACGCGGAGTGGGAAGTGATGACGGTGGTGTGGAGGCGCGCCCCCGTGGCGGCCAGCACCATCGCCGAGGAATTGCACGAGAGCAAGCAGTGGACCCTGGCAACCGTGCGCACGCTGTTGAGGCGGCTGGCCAACAAAGGGGCCTTGGCGCATCGGCTCGAGGGCGCGCGGTATATTTACACGCCGCGGGTTTCGATGGAGGCGTGCGTCCACCAGGAAAGCGATTCATTCTGGGATCGTGTTTTAGGGCGCGCGCCCTCGCCGGCAATTCTGCACCTTGTCGAACGGGCTGATTTGTCGAAAGAGGACATCCAGGAGCTTCGACGCATTTTGCGAGAGAAGGAGAAATGATATGAATACATTGATTGGAATGGAACGATTCTTCGGGTGGCTGCTCCAGACGACGTGGCAGGCGGCGGTCATCGCCGTGATCATTTTGCTGGCGCAATTGCTGTTGCGCAACCGGCTCTCGCCGGCATGGCGGCATGGATTTTGGTTCCTGTTGCTGGCGCGTTTGGTGATGCCGACGGCGCCCAGCAGCTCGATGAGTGTTTTTAACCTGGCGAAATGGGACCGACCGCTGCCGGCGGCAACGGCTGTGGCGCTGCTGCCGGACAAGCCCGACATTGGTCCCGCGGCGGCACCCACGGGCGCGCGCGAAACGATTTCGCGCCCGAGCGCGGCGGTGTCAACGCCGAGCGCGCCAACAATCGCTTTGCCTCCGGCCGCTGTCAAACCGACGGATTGGATGGCGCTGGCGGCGGCGGCGTGGTTTGCGGGGGTCCTGGTCTTGACGTTGCGTTTTGTTTGGTTGAATCACCGGTTTCGCCGCCGGTTGGGCGGTTACACACCCGGGCCGGATGAGGCGGTCAAGGAAGCGGTCAAAGAGTGCGCCGAAGAGTTGGGCGTGAGGCAGCGCGTGCAAGTAATCGAGACAGAAGAAGTGGAAAGCCCGGCGGTGTATGGTTTCTGGCGCAAGAGCCTTTTGCTGCCCGACGGTTTGCGCGAGCAGTTATCCCGAAACGAGCTTCGCCACGTTTTACTGCACGAGTTGGCGCACATTAAGAGGCGCGATCCGGAAGTGAACGGGTTGATGGCGGTTCTGCAGGTGTTGCATTGGTTCAATCCAGTGCTGTGGTTTGCGTTTGGGCGGATGCGAGCGGACCGAGAACTGGCGACCGACGATCTGGCCCTGGCGCGCAGCCATCAGACGGAGCGGATCAGCTACGGCGAGACAATCCTCAAGGTGCTCGATCGACTGACGCAGCGGCCTGTTCCGCCGGGTTTGGTCGGCATTGGGGAAAGCAAAGCGGAAATGAAGGAGCGCATCCGGGCCATCAGCCGTGGCGGCGGCGTGGCGGGCTGGCGCTGGGTGGCGGGCGCGGCTGCCGTTGTCATCGCCAGTGTGGCGTTGACCAGCGCGCGGGAGGAGGGTCAAGCGAAGGGAGTCAATCTTCTGGAAAAGTATCCGACGAAATTGACCAGCGGGGATGGCACCCCTGAGAGAGCCAGGCCGTGGCAGTTCACGCAACGGGACATTTTCCAGGTGTCTGGATTCACTTTGGAAGTCGGGAAGCAATTGCAGGTTCATGCCGGAGCCGCGGACTTGGGGATTGGCCATTGCGCCGATGGAGCGGTTTGGGCCGTGCTCATCCCGCGCGAGGAAGGCGCGCTAACCAGTCCGGCCGCGAGCGGGCAGGAAGATATTGCGGCGGTGTGGCTAAGGTTTCATCCGGCCCAAATCAACCGGATTTTCCCGCCGGAAACAGTCACCGGGGCGGGATCGGTCGAATTGGAAGGAAAGATACGCGCCATAGCCGGGGCCAAGTTTCGCTCAAGCTGGCATGCCGGGAACAACGCGATGATTCCGGAGCCGAAAGACATAACAGTGGACATCGACACCAAGGAGGGAACGAGGCGATTCTTCGTGGTGGACAAAGAGGCCCAGACTGCGGAGTACATTGCGGCATTCGCCCGGTCGGCGAAGGCTCCGCGCGTGGTTTCGATGACGCCAGCCAATGGCGCCAAGGATGTCGATCCCTCGACCACCGAGATTGTGGTGGTATTCGATCAACCGATGGCCGACAAGTCCTGGTCGATGTGCGGCGGAGGGCCGCACTTTCCAGAGTTGGCGGGCGACCTTCACTACGACAGCACACGGACTGTATTGACAGCCCCCGTGAAGCTTAAACCGGGTTGGAGCTATGAATTCAACCTGAATTCACCGAGCTACAAAGGGTTCCGGAGCGCCAAGGGAGTGCCGTTGGAACCGATGCCGGTTTCCTTCCGGACCTCGGGCCAAGCGACGGAACCGGTGGATCAACCGCCGAAGATTGTTTCAATAACACCGGCCAACGGCGCGAAGGGGGTGGATCCCGATCTCGCGGAGATCAAGGTCGTGTTTGACCGGCCGATGCAGGATGGGAGCTGGTCCTTCGTCGGTCGCGAAGAAAACGACCCGCATTGCCCCCAGATCACGGGCCAGATTCACTATGATGCGGCCCGAACGACGTGGACAGCGCCGGTCAAACTCAAGCGAGGCTGGCAATATGGATTCGGGCTAAATGATCCCAATTACCGCCACTTCAAGAGCGAGTCAGGATTACCGCTGGAACCGGTGTGGGTGACGTTTACCACGGCGCCTTGATAGGCAGTGAAGGAGTGAGCGCCCGGCGCAATGCCGGGCGGGGAATCGGTTGTGTGACGGAACGGCGCGGTTGACCGTGGAGAGTTTTTGCGGTTCAATGGCGGGCAGTTGGGCGCCGGCTTTCGATCCGTCTCCCCATATTGATGCTAACACAACAAGCTATTCTGGAGGCGCTCAAGGCGGTGAAATATCCCGGCTACTCGCGCGATGTCGTTTCATTCGGACTTGTCAAGAATGTCGCGATCAATGGCAGCGCGGTGAGCGTGACACTTCAATTGACGGGCGGCAATCCGCAGGCCGCCCAGCAGATCAAAAGCGAGGCCGAGAAGGTGTTGCGAGAGGTCAAAGGGGTGGAGAATCTGCACGTGGAGGTGGTGGCGCAGGCGGGGCAAGCGGGAGCGGCGCCCGCGCAGAATGCGTGGGCCGGACAAAGCAGCGTGCCTGGAATCCGCCGCGTGGTGGCGGTCGCCAGCGGAAAGGGAGGCGTGGGAAAATCCACCGTTGCGGTCAACCTGGCGTGCGCCTTGCGGCAGATGGGAGCCGCGGTAGGATTGCTGGACTGCGACATTTACGGACCGAGCATACCGTTGATGATGGGAACAAAGGACAAGCCCACCATCAGCGCCGGGGAGAAGCTGGTTCCACCCGAGCGGCACGGCGTCAAGCTCATGAGCATGGGATTTTTAATCGATGGGGACGCACCGGTGATTTGGCGGGGGCCGATGATCATGAAGACCATCCAGCAGTTTGTCACCGATGTGGAGTGGGGCGAGTTGGATATGCTGCTGGTGGATTTGCCGCCGGGGACGGGGGACGCCCAGCTTTCCCTGTGCCAAACGGTGCCGCTGGACGGGGGAGTGATAGTGACGACGCCGCAGGAGGCCTCGCTGGGGGTCGTGCGCAAAGGCATCGCCATGTTTGAGAAGGTGAATGTGCCGATCCTGGGAATAGTGGAAAACATGAGCTACTTTACCGCCCCCGGGGGCGAGCGGGTGGAAATCTTCGGGCACGGGGGCGGGCGAGCGGAGGCAGTGCGGAGGAAGGTGCCGTTTCTGGGGGAGATCCCGTTGTTCGTGGAGATTCGGCAGGGAGGGGATGAGGGGGTGCCCGTAGTGGTGGGGTCTCCGCAGGGGCTTGCGGCTCAGGCATTTATGGAAATAGCAAAGGGCTTGCGCCAGGCTGTGGGATAGGGTAAAGTAAGGGCAGGTTATGGACCAGACCACAGACCATGACGAAGGAAGAAAACAAGGGGAAAACGCAAGCCCCTTGGAAGAAATGGTTTGGGCAGAGTTGCGGCAATGTTATGACCCGGAGATTCCCCTCAATATCGTCGATTTGGGCTTGGTTTACAGCGTTTCGATCCACGACGGGCAAGCCAATGTGAAGATGACGCTGACCTCGCCCGGCTGCCATTTGGGAGGACAGATAGCGGCCAGCGTCCAGGAACGGCTTTTGGCTTTGGACGCCATAGAGGAGGCGAATGTGGAGTTGGTGTGGGATCCGCCCTGGCATCAGAGCATGATAAGTGCCGGGGGTCGAAAGGCGCTTGGATTGGAGGGCGTTTAAAATGTGTTGCATCCGGCTGGCCGTAACAGTATTGTCGCGCGCGCGTAACAAATGAGAGAACAACAGACTATGTCCACCCCAGCAGGAGTATCGAATGGGAACGACTTGGTGAGGAAATCCTCCCTCTACCGAGAGTTTCAGGCCGAACGCGAAGAGATACTAAAACACAAATGGATCGAGTCGGAGAAGGCAGGGCATGATATAGGATTTGAGCATGCTTTAACCGATTGGATAGTCAAACACCGGGGCAAATGGCGCAAAAGCCGCCAGCCGAGCGCCACCCAGGAGAGAATCTGAAGCGGGCGCCGTCCGGCCCTTTAACGCGATCCAGCGAGGTCGCCAAGGCAATGACAGAAGAGTTGATCATCAAACGCGCCGGGAGTCGTGGGGGTGGCGTGAACTTCTTATGCCCCAGACCGCCGTAGTCCTCAACGCGGCGGAGATGCAACGGGCGCTGGCCCGCATCGCGCACGAGATTGCCGAGCGGAACGAAAACAGCGCCGAGGTGGCACTGGTGGGCATTCAGCGCGGGGGGGTTTTTCTTGCCCACCGTCTGGCCCGCACGTTGTCCGGCATCTGGAGCCGGGAGGTTCCGGTCGGCTCGTTGGACGTGGGGATGCATCGAGACGATTTGGATCAGCGCGCGCCCATCATGCAGCCGACGGTCATTCCATTCGACATCACCGGCAAAACGGTGGTTTTGGTCGATGACGTGCTCTATAGCGGGCGGACGACGCGAGCGGCGCTGGATGCGTTGAACGATTTTGGGCGGCCGCGGCGGATACAGTTGGCGGTGCTGGTGGATCGGGGGCATCGTGAACTGCCGATCAAGGCGGATTTTGTGGGAAAGAACGTGCCGACGTCGGCCCAGGAGCGAGTGGATGTGCGCTTCCAGGAAGAAGGCGGGCAGGACGAAGTGGCTTTGCACAAGGGCTGAACATGGCCTGGAACCGCAAACATCTGTTGGACATTCAATCGCTCAGCGCGGAGGAAATCCGCACGGTGCTGGACACGGCGCGGGCATTCAAAGCAGTCGGGGAGAGGGCGATCAAGAAAGTGCCCGCGCTACGCGGCAAGACGGTGGTCAACCTGTTTGTCGAACCTTCGACGCGCACGCGCATCAGTTTTGAGCTGGCCGAGCAGCGGTTGACGGCCGACGTGGTGAATTTCACCGCCGAGGCTTCCTCGCTAAAGAAGGGGGAGACGTTGAAGGACACGGCGCGGAACCTGGAGGCCCTGAACGCCGACTTTATCGTCATACGCCACGGCGCCAGCGGCGCGCCGCACTTTCTGTCGCGATTTCTGCGGGCCAGCGTGATCAACGCGGGCGACGGGGCGCACGAACACCCGACGCAAGCGATGCTGGACGTATTCACGATCCTGGAAAGGAAGGGGAAGATAGAGGGATTGAACGTCACGATCCTGGGGGACATCCTGTACAGCCGAGTGGCGCGCTCCAACATCTGGGCGCTGACCAAGTTGGGCGCGCGCGTGACGTTGTGCGGTCCGCCCACGCTGGTGCCGCGGGTGTTTGAACAAATGGGGTGCCGGGTGACGCACAACGTGGAGGAGGCGATAGCGGAGGCGGACATCATCAACCTGCTGCGAATTCAGCACGAGCGGCAGCGCAAGACCATGTTTCCGAGCCTGGGCGAATACACCAGCCTCTTTGGGTTGACGCGGGCGCGTCTGGCGCGAGCAAAGCCGGAGGCCCTGATCATGCATCCCGGCCCCATCAACCGGGGAGTGGAAATTGACAGCGAGGTGGCCGATTGCGGGCGGTCGTTGATATTGGACCAGGTGACCAACGGGCTGGCCGTGCGCATGGCGGTATTGTTTTTGATCAATGGCGGGCAGGGGCCACAGGGGTTGGCGGTTTGAAGTGAACGAACTGTTCTGTGCCGGTGGCCGGGCAAATTCCCCGCAACGGCGTTACCCGGTTCGCGGGTGCGTTTCCGTCGGGAGCAGCTTTAATACAAAATCAAAGATAGCTTGGGCATGCCGCAACGCTTCCTCGAATTCTTCGCGCGTTGGCATCGATTGATCCGTAAGGCCGGGATAACGAAAGGCGGAGACATAAGGCGTTAAAACTTCCGCGGCAGTCGTGAAGCGGGAGAATCCGGCGGAGGCGCCAGCAGCCTGACGGATGAGACGCCGGATGTCATGGGTTTTCTCGAACGACAGGTTATTGCTGCTGAGCCAGCCTTTCAGGGCCTTTTCGGCCGCTTGTTGACAGTGGTAAATTGCGGTGTCAAGCGGACCATCAACGGCGCCGGCGGTGATACGGGCTGTTTGCAGGTCGTGCAGCGCCTTGGTCAGCCACTCGCGGCCAAGCTGGGCCATTGCTTCATCCATAGAGTTTGCGCCCGCGCTGCACAATCTGGTGCTGGATTGACGCCCGCAAATGGCGGTATCGGTCGAACTCGGCGCGGGTTTGGACGAACACGTCCTTGCTCATGTCCAAGTCACCGAGGCAATGGTGGGCGCGTTGCATCCTCTTAATGGGGCGTTCGGAGCTATCGCCAACAATGACCATGAGATCGACGTCGCTGTCCTCATGCGGCACGCCCCAGGCATGGGAGCCAAAGAGATAGATTTCCTCCGGGTGGAATTCTTTTTTGAGCAGTTCCACAGCTTCATCTAACAAACCAGGACGAATCGTTTTCACGGATGAAAACCCAGTTAACCATCGCAATACGCGTTTGGCAAGCAAACCGGACGGTCCCCTCTTGCCTTCATCGGGCGGTTCTCTAAACTCGCGTCCGGCAATGTTAAACTTAGCCACCTTGAATCCCGCGCAACGCCAGGCCGTCGAGACGACGGAGGGGCCCGTTTTGATTTTGGCGGGCGCCGGCACGGGCAAGACGCGCGTCATCACCTTTCGCGCGGCACGCATGGTGGAAAAGGGCATAGGAGCGGGCCATATCCTGGCGGTCACGTTCACCAACAAGGCGGCGCGCGAGATGCAGGAACGCGTCCGCGAGTTGCTGGGGCGGAGGAAAGCGAGCGCAGACGGAGCGCCGCAGGAACGGCCGACGATTTGCACCTTTCACTCGCTCTGTGTGCGGATTCTGCGCCAGCATATTGAGAGGCTGGGCTACAAGAGGAATTTTGTAATTTACAGCGAGTCCGAGCAACTGGGCGCGATCAAAAGAATCCTCGGCCACATCTCCGACAAAAGCCAGAAGGCCGATCCCTACGCCGTGCTGTCACTCTTGAGCCGCTGGCGCAACGGCGGGGAACGGGCGTCGGTTTTCGGCGACCCGAACACGGCGGCGCTGGCGCGGCACGTTTATGGGCGCTATCAAAGCGCGTTGCGGGCCTGCAACGCGGTGGATTTTGACGATTTGATTTTGCTGACGGTCAAACTCTTCGCCGAGCATCCCGACGTGCTGCGAAGCTGCCGCGAGAAATACAAGTATGTCATGGTGGACGAGTACCAGGACACCAACGCGGCGCAGTTCCGATTGATCCATAGCCTGGCATCGGGGCATCGCAATTTGTGCGTGGTGGGCGACGACGACCAAAGCATTTACGGCTGGCGCGGAGCGGAAGCCGCGAACGTGCTCGAACTGGAGAAGCAATTTCCCGGCGTCAAAGTCGTGAAGCTGGAGCAGAATTACCGATCGACCAACACGATCCTGTCGGCGGCGAACGCTGTCATTAAGAATAATGCGCGGCGGCGGGGCAAACATTTATGGTCGCAAAAGGGGGAAGGGGAGCGGATTCAATTGCAGGCCTTCGCCGACGAGCAGGAGGAAGCGGCGCGGACGGCGGAGGAAATCGAATACGGGCGGCTGGCGCGGGGGGTGAGGTGGAGCGAGCAGGCCATTTTGTTTCGCACCAACCAGCAATCGCGCCCGCTGGAAACGGCCTTGCGCCAGGCCGGCATCCGCTATCGGCTGGTCGGCGGGCAAAGTTACTTTGACCGTCGCGAGATCAAGGACTTTCTGGCTTACCTGAAAATGTTCGTCAATCCGAACGACGACATCAGCCTGCTGCGGGTGGCCAATGTTCCGCCGCGGGGCCTGAGCGACGTGACGATGGAGCGGCTGCTGGCCGCGAGCCAGGAGCGGAATTGCCCGGTGTATTCGGCCATGCGGCACACCGATGTTCAGGCCGGATTCGCGCCGAAAACGCGGGAGTCGATTCGGGCTTTCATCGAGTTCATCGAGCGCCAGCGCGCCCGGCTGGCTTCGGGCCAGATTGCATCGCTGGCGGCGTGGGCGGCGGATTTTCTCCAGGAAACCGGCTACGAAGGTGATTTGCGGCGCGGCGAAAAGAACCCAGAGACGGCGGACAATCGGGTCGAAAACCTACGTGAGTTGGTGGCCACGCTGCCGGCAGCCGGGCCTGACCCCGCGCGGCAGTTGGAGGACTTTTTGGATGATCTGAGCCTGGATACCGACCGCGAGGAGGAGAAGGAAAACACCGGCGAGGCCGTCACGCTGATCACGGTTCACAGTTGCAAAGGGCTGGAGTTTCCGCACGTCCACATCGTCGGGCTGGAGGACGGGCTTTTTCCCCATGCGCGAGCCAAAGTCGAGGGTGCGCTGGATGAGGAGAGGCGGTTGTTTTATGTCGCCATGACGCGGGCGATGCGGACGCTGAGCCTGAGCTATTGCGTTGCGCGCAAGAAGCACGGCCAGGCCAGAGCGTGCCATCCGTCGCCTTTTTTGCGTGAGATTCCGGCGGAGTTGGTGGAAAACGGGGCGGACAAGGGCAAGGAACCGGTGTCGGTCGAGGCGGGGAAGAATTTATTCGCGGCGATGCGGATGGCCGCCAGTTGAGAAATCAAATCGTCAAGGAAGGTGTGAAACGTTCGCGTTTTCCCGCAATCGATTTTCGAGACGGAGCGCCTGGCCGGGTGGCCTACGTCACCGGCACGCGGTGGCCGGTTTGGATGATTGTAGATTTGGTCAAAGATCTGGGTGGGAACACGTCGAAGGCGGCTAAACGGCTGGAAAAGCCCGAGGCGGTTGTAAAGATGGCGCTGGCGTATGCGGAGGCCTACCCGGAGGAAATTGCCGCCAGCCTGGCGCTGCATGCGCACCGGGACTTCGAGGGCCTTAAAGGCGTTTCGCCCAACCTTGAAAAGCTGTGAGGCTGCTGCTGGACGAGCACATACCTCGCGAAGCAGCCGAGGCGCTCCGAAGAAAGTTTCCGGCATTGGTCGCGGTTTCCATTTATGACACATCGTGGCGGGGGCTGCCCGATCCGCCATTGCTCGAAACGCTTGATCGTGAGCGCTGGACGCTGGTCAGCCGCGATGTGAATACGATCCCTGAATTCGTCAAGGCTCGATTGGCCGCCGGGTTGACTCATGGCGGAGTGATTTACGCCGACAGCAAGCGACTACGGCAGTCGGACGCGGGTGGGCTGATTTTTTCCCGAAAGACCACCGTCAGTATGGAAAGCGGGTATAGAAAAACTCACGGCGCGGCAGAGTCTTTTCGCACCATTCGTTTCAATCGGCGGCTCCCGCGCGGAATTTTGGCGGCAGATTTGCCTTGGGATTCCATTTCACAACGGCGGATGTCATCGCCAATAGCGCGAACGTCATAGTTGAACCGCTTCGCGTACTGCGCGCGGTAACGGTGGATTTCCTGAACAATCGGGTCTTTCATAATCATACTTCTGATATTCCCATCAATTCCAGCGGGGTGCGGATTACCATGCCTCCGTCGGCCGGCCGGACTTTTCCGGCGGTCAGGTCATCAAACGGAAACGGCACGAGGACGATTTTACCCTTGGTCATGGGAAGGCTTGCCGTCGCTGGCGGTGTAAACGTCCTCCGCGGCATCTCTCAGAAAATCGAACGCCGGGCTGGTGGAAAGGTCCATGAACTCGCCTCGGCCCATGACTCCCAACTCACGCATTGCTTTGCTAAGCGACTTTGCCGGCGCCTCAGATTTGACAGCTTGCGGCGGCAGAATTGTCAATAGCGCCCGTGCCTTGTCCGGCAGCGTTTCCGCGCCGGCAGAATGGACCCGGCCGTTTTCCAACTCCACTTCCACTGACTTATAGCTCATAGCCAATAAACTGCCCTCCAAGTCCTTCAGAATCAAGCGCGGATGCGCCTCGGCGAACTGAACCCGCAAGGAACCAAATCCATTGCGGCATAGCGGGCCAAAATTGCCCCAATCTTCACATGATAGCGGCCGCAACTGCGGCGGCCAAGGTGTTCTCGGCAGATGCGATAGGCACTTGGGAATCGGCAAATCGGCAAAGACAAAAAGGTTTTTATTGACGGAGCTCTCCAATTGAGCTGTACTGCAACGAATATGGAGAGAGCGTTGAAATCGGCGTGCGACGCTAAGAACCAACCTAACTATTGGCTCTGGGTTACCAGGCCGAAGTACTACATGGAAAATGGCGAAGACCGCGAACTTCTCAAAACAGGGGGCGTCTGGACTTGTCATAAGGACACGAAACCTGGCGATCTTGTGCTTGTCTATCGAACGAAGCCGAAGAGCGACATCGCGTACATCCTCGTGTCCAAAACAGATTCCTTTCCCTGGTCGAGCCGTTTCCCCGCTCATCGGAACTGGGAGTACGGCTGCGAGTTCGAGTGTTTGAAGGCCTTCCCCGACTCTCCGCTTAAGTACACCGACCTTCAAAAGGACCCTCAGATGGAAGAGTGGAATGCGCTGAAGGCGAAGTTCTTCGGCCAGGCTGCCTGGCGCCTTGATCCGGAAGTCTGGAGCAAAACCATTCGACGACTTGACCATCTTAATCCAGGTATCGCGAAGCTAATCGAACGACAGGGAGGTCAAATCAAAAAGCACGCCCTCGACGAGCTGAAGCTTGAAAAGAGGCTGGCGGATGACCCCAGCCCCTTAAGAAGGCTCAAGCTCGGGCCTCTGTCACTCTTTGCCGATGCTAGCCGCGGAATTACGGGGCGCCAGGTATTATGCGTTCCCGAAAGCAAACGTCGAATTGATCTACTTTTCAAGCAGCGGGATGGTCGCGGGTTGATCGTGGCAGAGTTGAAGGTGGTTAAAGCGACCAGAGAGACCTACGGCCAGATCCGCTCCTACGTTGGATGGGTTAAGAAGACGTTTCCACACCGCAAGGTCTCTGGTGTGGTTGTCAGCAAGGGTTACGACACGGCGTTTGGTGACTGCTTGAAAGCGGCCCCTAGGGTCATCTTCCAAATCGATGTAAAGGACCTCTGAGAGAGAGCGAAAAACATGTGTTTCCCTGTGCCAAAAACAACGCCTTTTGCGCCATTGCTGGCAAATGCTGATCGCGGAGATGGCCGTAAACCCTCATGGCCAATGGGCTGCCGTCTTTGTGGCCGAACCGGGGGGGAGACGCCGGGCATACTGACGCCGGACTCAATGCAGCGGGTGGCAAACAGATGGCGCTTACAAAAGGGGTTCGCCTTGCCGGCACGGCAGGCTAACGGCGGAAAAACTTGCCACAGTTCGGGGGCTTGAAGAATCCTCCGCACATAAGGGTATGACAACAAAAGCGGAATGTGCCGGCAAAATTGCCAGCTATTTGGCCAGCGAGATTTCCCGCGACGACTTGACAAAGTGGGCTGATGCCGCGCTGTCGGAGGAGAATTTTCCAGAGGCGGACGGCCGTGTGCTGCTTGGGGTGCTTTCGGACCTGAGCGCGAGCCGGGCGCCGGGATTCCTTACCCGTATTGAAGACTATCATGCGTTGCTGCGCGAACTTGGATTTCGGATGGAGCCCCGGTTGGTTGCCGCCTGAACGACTGGCTTCCAATTATTTGCGATCGTCGGAATTTCTCAGGAGAAAATCGCCGAGGCTGGGGGGCAGTTCGCGGTAGCGGGTGTCGCCTTCGAAAACGACCAGCTTCTTCTTGATGGTCACCTTTGTTTTGCCGGCCAGGGCGACGGCGCGGAGGGCGTCCCAGGCGGTCAAGTCGAACTCCGCGAAGCTGTGGCGGAAAAAATGGTTGGAATCGCGCGAGCGCAGGCCGGGCCACATTTTGGTGTTGAGGTCGAAGGAGAGGATGGGCTGCATGAAATCCCAATCCCGATCGTCAAAGATGGCGTGTTTGTCGAAATGCTTCTTGCGGGTGCGCTGGGCGGTGCGCTCGTCTTCGGTCACAATGACCGGGTCCAGTGGGTCTTCGACCGTGTGCAGGAGGAGGAATGGCGGCAGGAGCGTCGCCTGGATGTAGGTTTGGTTGGTCAGCGCGCGGACGGCGTCGAGCAGGGAGGGCGCGTCGTTGGCAAGGCGGGCGTGAGCGCGGCGGAAGAAATACAATTCGTCCGTGGCGCCTGGCATGAGGATGATCGCCTGCGCGGCGGGGTTGCGCTGGAAGGAATGGAGCAGTATCCGGGCGCAATTGTGCCGGTCCAGTTCCTGGACCTTTTCGCAGAGCGGCATTTTGGCGAATTCTTCCTGCCACGACGGCTGCGCGGCCATCCGCGCCAGAACGGGCGGGGCGAGAAGCGCCAGAAGCGCCAGGCGCCAGGGCTTAAGCACGGGGCCAATCATTGTCAAAAAGAAAGTTGCGCGATCCGCTCCTGGATTTGGGCGCACCAGCGGGCGGTGTAGGTGAACTGGCGGGCGATTTCCTCCAGGCGGCGCAAGGGCAGCGCGCCGGCGCGGGCGGGCGATCCGGGCGGCGGCGCGGCAATCCAGGCGGCGTTCATGTCCTTCAATTCTGCCAGAAGCTCCTGGCGCCGCAATTGGATTCGACCCAGCAGCGCGTTCAAATTGTCGGTCCGCTCCAGGCCTTGGACGAAGAATTGGGCCTGCAAGAGTGGGGACGCCGCTTTGGCTTTGGCCGCGAGAAAGCGGTCGGTTTCGCGGCAGGCGAGGCCGATTTCGGCGAACAAATCCATCGTTTCCGGCGGGATGTTTTGGACGCTGGGCGGCGGGGAGCCGGTCTCCAATTCGAGCATATAGAGCAGGCGCGGCCCAGGCTCGCAAAGGCACTGATGGGCTGCGTTCAATTCCGTGTAACGTCCCGTGGCCGCCGCCCGTTCGGTATCGGTTGCGGCGTGGACGCGGTCGGGATGCTCCTGGGCGGAACGGCGCAAGAAGGCGGCCTTGAGAGCGTCGGCATCCAGCCACGGCAGGCGCGGCTGGTCGAGCAGTGCGAAATGGTCCATGACGGATGGGCCGTGGGCCTAGGCGCTGAAACTCTCGCCGCAGGAGCAAGAGGTGGCGGCGTTGGGATTCTTGACTTTGAATCCGCCATCCTGCAAGGCATCGACGAAATCCAATTCGCTGCCGGTGACGTACAAGGCGCTTTTGGGATCGACGACGATCTTGACGCCGGAGCTTTCGACGAGGATGTCCCGGCTGGCCGGTTGGTCCTGCAAATCCATTTTGTATTGCAGGCCGGAGCAGCCGCCGCCGATCACGGCGACGCGCAGGACGCCGTTGGGGCGGCCCTGTTTGTGGAGGAGCGAACTGACCTTGAGCGCGGCCGCTGGCGTGACTTTGATGAGCCGTTCGTCCCCGAGGCGAAAGTTCGGGGTCGCGGCGGCGGCATTAGGGGCGGCAAGTTTTCCAGCGATCATGGCCAGCGTCAAGGTAAGCGCTGCGGGCCACAGCGTCAACGGGAAGAAAGCTGGATTTCAGCGGGACGATGGCTGACGAGCGGACGCACGACTGCTGGCGGGCTTTGATCCGTTCGGCAGCGGGCGTTGGGCTGGCATCGGCGGTTTCGCCTCGGGCGACTGGAGATTTTCAGTTGCCGCTTCATCGGACTTGCCGGACAACAGGCCTGAGAGGTCTGCAATGATGTAGCGCAAGGAGTCAGCCTGGGAATTCAGTTCCACCGCCAAGCTGGCGCTTTCCTCGGCATTGGCGGCATTGGTCTGGGTGACGGTATCCATCTCGCGAACCGCCGTGTTGAGTTGGCCGAGGCCCTGGTTCTGTTCCTTGGAAGCGGTGGCGATTTGGGCAATGAGTTCGTCCACGCGGCGGACTTTGTCAGTGATTTCCTGAAACTGGCGCGCGACTTCGGCGCTGACTTGGACGCCGTTTTTGCTTTTGAGGATGGAGTCTTCGATGATCTGGGCGGTTTCCTTGGCGGCTTCGGTGCTGCGTTGGGCCAGGTTCCGAACTTCTTCAGCGACGACGGCAAAGCCCATGCCAGCGCTGCCGGCGCGAGCGGCTTCGACGGCGGCATTCAAGGCCAGGAGATTGGTCTGGAAAGCGATCTCGTCAATGGTCTTGATGATTTTGGCGATGTTGCTGCTGGCGCTTTGAATGTCGTTCATGGCGCGGATCATCTGCTCCATGCCGGAGGCGCCGCTTTCCGCGGCGCGGCGAGTTTGTGCGGCCAGTTCATTGGCGCTTTGGGCGTGGCCGGCATTGTTGGCGGTCGTGGCGGAAAGTTCTTCCAGAGCGGCGGAGGTTTCTTCCAGGGAGGCGGCCTGGTGGCTGGCGCCTTGGGCAAGAGACTGGCTGCCAACGCTCAACTGATGGGAAGTGGTGCGAACCTGGTCGGAAACGCCCGTCAGACGTTTCAAAACGCGCAGCAGCGGGGCAATCATTTGGTAATGGACGACGAACGCGGCCAGTGTGCCGAAGATGACCATGATGACCAAAGCCGTCAACAGCCCGTTGTTGATCTGGCTGCGTTTCATGCCGCTCATGGAAGCGGCCCACTGTTGTTGGGCCTTCTCCAGTGACTCGGTGGAAAAGCGGGCGAAGAGGACGCCTGCCGATTGGCCTTCCTTCCAGTCAACATGACACCGCAAACAGTCGGGCTGAATTTTTTGCGAATGGTAAATTTCAAAGCAACCGTTGGTGCGCCGGGTGATCTGATCAAAATCGGCCAGTAAATGGTCGCGCAGTTCCTGCGGCAGCCGCTTGCCCACAAACCCCCGGTCCGAGGAATGAGTGGCCTGACCGTTGCGGTCGAAGAGGGTGAATTCCTGAAGACCTTTGATGACTTTCTGGCTCTGCAACAGAACGACAAATTTATCCATTTCGCCGCGTTCCAATGAACCTTTGACGGCGTTTTCGGCGGTGACGTAGATATTCTGCGCGTTCAGGCGCTCGCGTTGTTCCAGCAGGGCCTGGTTGTCGGCGGAGAGCTTTTGCAACATGGCGACATTGCGATAGAGTTCAATGCTCAATGAGGCCATGAACATCACTGCAATCCCGCCGACGAGCCAGAGAATGGGTTTAAGATGGGTTTTCATAATGGGTCAGGCGTCGCCTTTTTTGATCTGGGCGGCGCGTTCCTTGGTGATGAAGGGGTAGGCCGCCTTGGCGGCAAAATTCTCGCCGCCGCAACCGATGCACGGGGAGCCGGCGCGGATGCAGGAATTAACGCCGCCGTTCCAGCCCCGGATGTTGCAGTCGGTCTGGGTGATCGGGCCGGCGCAGCCGAGCTTGAACAGGCATCCGTCCTGGCCAAAAGTCGTGGCGAAATCTTCGCGCTCGTATTCATTAAATCTGGGGCACTGCTCGTGCATGGACTTGGAGAAATAGGCCAGCGGCCTGCCCACGGGATCCATTGGCGGCAGGCCGAATTTGAGGGCGTAAACGACGGTGCCCACCAGCCAGTCGGGATGAGTCGGACAGCCGGGCAGGCGAATGGTCGGTGCGTTAATGCCCTGGCCTTTCAGGAACGCCGGCACGTTGAGGGCCCCGGTGGGATTATTCTCCGCCGCGGGAATGCCGCCGAAAGACGAACAGGTGCCGACGGTCAGAATGGCTTTGGCCTGGCGCGCGGCCCGGGTCAATTGTTCGCCAAAGGGTTCTTCGCCAAAAGCGCAGGCGCCGGGCATTGTTGCCGGCACGGTGCCTTCGACGATCAGAATATACCCGCCCTGAGTGATGGTTTTGTTGACGACCTCCACCGCCTGAGCGCCGGTGGCGGCGGAGAGCGTTTGGTGAAAGCCCAAGCTGATATACCGGGTGAGCAGTTTGTAGGGAGTGACCGCTTCGGAGTCCAACAGTGAAACCGAGCAACCGGAACAGCACTGGCCCTGCAACCACAAGACCGGGGCCAGGCCCTGGGATAATTCTTCAAGAGCCTCGGCTACGCGCGGAACAGCCGAGGCGCCCAGCCCCATGATGACGCTCAGACGGGCGCTGAGTTGAAGGAATGAACGGCGGGTTAAGGCATCCATAGTGGTTTATAGTTCATGGGTTAATGCACCGCGCAAGCCAGACACGGGTCGAACGAGCGGACCGCACGGGCGACTTCCACGGGGTTGTCCGCGTCCGCGACCGGAAGGCCGACGAGGGCTTGTTCCACAGGGCCGGGAATGTCCCGGTCGTCGCGCGGCGAGCAATTCCAAGTGGTGGGAACCACGCATTGATAGTTGCTGATCTTTTGGCCCTTGATTTCAATCCAGTGGCCCAGCGCCCCGCGCGCCGCCTCGGTCAAACCGTAGCCGCGGCCGGATTGGGGGATGGAAAAGTCCTTGAAAGCCGGGGCGTCGGGCTTGAGTTGATCCAGCCATTGCGCGCAATGGTCGGCCAGCAATTTGCATTCCAAAGCCCGAGCCGCGTGCCGGCCCATGACCGAAACGAGGTCAGTGGCTTGCCGCCCCGTGGTCTTGAGCAAACCGTCCACGGCGCTTTTGACTTCGGCATTGCGACCGTCTTGGTAGGCCGCCAGAATGCGGGCCAGCGGCCCCACCTCCATCGGCTCCCCCTGATACCGCGGGGCCTTAAGCCAGGAGTACGCGCCGTTTTTATCGGGCGCGGCGACAGTTTCGCCATCAAACGGCTTGCGGCCCGAGGCGGAGGAATAACGCGACTGCCCAACGTCTTCGGTGATGGCCTCGGGGTCCAGTTTTTGCCACTGGCCTTTGACGCGCACACCGCTGGGAAACAAGCTGGCGCCGTGATCGGCTGTTTCCGGGAAAACGCCGTAAGACAGAAGATTGCCGCAGCCTTGAGCCAGGGAAAAGTATTCGGGAAAAGCCGACGCGACCGCGAGGGCGTCGGGGATGTAGGATTGATCAATGAAATCCTGCGTCTGCTCCAGCAAGGTGCGGTACTGGGAGATGTTCAGGCTTGTGACTTTGGTCGTCACGCCGCCCGGCACCAGGCTGGCGGCGTGCGGCATTTTGCCGGCAAAAAGCGCGCCCATTTTGTGGGCGAGAGAGCGGATTTCCAAGGCGTCCATGTAGTGTTTGAGCGCCCCAAAGTTCGCCTCCTTGTCCGCCAGATATTTGGCGGTGTAGCGGGGCAGGAACGGCGCCGCCGGATACACCTGGCGGGAGGTCAATTGCGATTTGACCCAGGCTTGCAAATCGAGCAGGGCGCGGTCTTTGCCTTGATAATCGGTGATCATCGCCACATCCACAAAGTCCAGCGCCGAGAGCAAATAGAAGTGGGTGATGTGCGAAGCGATGAAGTTGGCCGCCTGCGTCAGGTTGCGGACAATCCGGCCGTTGTCCGGGGGCGTCAGATCATAGGCCATGTCCTGGGCCAGCACCGACGCCATGCCGTGATCAATGGGACACACCCCGCAAATCCGCTGCGTGATGAACTGGGCATCCAGCGGATCACGGCCGCGCAAAAGCGTTTCAAAACCCCGGAACATCTCCCCACGGACGTAGGCCCTGGCCACCCGTCCGGCTTCAATTTCGACTTTGATGCCCAGATGCCCTTCAATCCGCGTGACCGGGCTTAACGTGATGGTCTTGCTCATATAATCATTCTCTCCAGCGCCACCCTAGGCGGCTCTCGAGTTACTCAAGACTCGGACGTCTTAAATGGGCTGTCCTAACATCAACTATCGGCATCCTGGGCAAATAGTTTAATGAGAGTCGCTCCCGACGGGCCGGGAACACTCCGCTCTGTCCGAACGGCCGCTTTAACAGAAAGGGTTGCGGGGTGGCGCCAGCAAACAACGATCCGGGCATTTTTTTCCCACTGGCCAACCATAGCCGGCGTGACGACGCTGTCGCGCGCGAATTTCGCCATAAGAGTTGGCGGCGATTTTATCGCGTATGGGGAATCCCATCAATCCACCTTATTTGCTGGCAGAAAGCCAAAATACGGTGAGGATGGCCTGCTCGAAACAGTTGAAACAATCGGGGCCGTGGGCGCGGGACTTTAGGCAGATGTGGACTTGGGTGACTTTTTGCGCGAGCGGCGCGCAGGAGGATAGTGAGCCGGATTACGACTGGCTGAATGCGTGTGCCGGATTGGCGTTGCGGATTCCATCGCCAGTTCAAACTGTGGTACGTCTGAAGCCCGGTTATAGTTCACGCGCTGGAGAGTTTGCCAGCGTCGTCCGTAGCCAGAGGTGTCCGCGATGGCGCCAAGGTTCAGACGCTGGAGCAGTTCGACAGTGACGGGGCGCTTGCTCCCGGTGAAAATGAGTGACCGCAGGAACTGCTGACAGGCAGCCGAGTTTAGGACGTCGGCCACCACGCGAGCGGATGCTTCCTCATCGAACGGCAAATAGTTGCAAGTGTCATCGAAAAACACAGGCTTGGACTGGTGCGAGCCGATAACTTGAAAGCGCGCCGGCTGGTGCAACGCGGAGACGGCGACTTTCCACGGAGCGAAGGCATATTCGCCAATGCCGAACAGCGCGAATGGGGCGCGACCCTTGTAGATGGAACTCTTGCGCGCCTCGAACAGGCTGCGGTGCCTTTGAAGATAACGCCACGTATGCGGCGCGGAGGCCGCGATGCCGCAAGTGTCACCGCCCACGCCACGCTGCGTCACCAACACAAGGCGCTGGGGCGTCAGGCGACCGTTGGAAAGATCGCTGCATTTCAAAAGCGGAAAAAGGTAATCGGTTTCGAGTTCGACCCGTTGGCCGAGTTTATTCTCCAATGTGCCGTTGGCCAGGGGCCGCAGTTCCATGACAGCCGCGCAGTCGTGTTTGAGGCCGGAGCGCCATTGGAACGGACGAAGCCCCTCCAGATGCCGCAACTGGCGGTAGAGGCGGATATCGGCGACCAAATCCTGTCCCGCCAGACCGATATGGCCCGTGGGGTCCGCTGCCGACAGTGATTCATAAACATCTGCCTCCATCGGGCTGGCAAAACCCGTGCGCGCGAGCAGCAGGCAGGCGTCCACGGAAGCGCCGAAGTGAGAGGCGGCATCGATGCGGTGAAGTGAAGCCTTGCCAATGCGACCGTCGTTTTGCCATGCATAGCGGAGGAGCTTCCGCGCGGTGGCGGTCTTGCAGAGCATCGCGAGGGTGGCTTTGCGTCCGTGCAGCGCACGGACAAGGCGGATGAGCATCCACTCGGAAATGTCAAAGTTGGCTTTGCCCGTGCGCGCCGAAAGACCGCGCAAGCGCAGGAAGTTTTCCTTCAACGGCAGGTTGGTGCCGTTGATTGCCGCAACGGCGGAGTTCGTCACCCAAGGGAGATTGCCCAGAATGAGAAGTTCGCCGGACGTCTCCAGCAGTTCGGACTCCCAATCGTGCGTGAAAAAGTCCTGACATACGACCCGAGAGCGCGACGATGCTCCGGCGCGGTGAAGAGCAGCCGCCGCCCGCTCAACGTAGCCGGGATTGATATCGCAGCCTCGCAAAGCCGCAGCCGGAAATGTTTCGGCGGCGGCAACAAGAAAAGCGCCGCATCCGCACGTCGGTTCGAGGACAAATTCGGGCACAATCCTCTGCCGTTGCAAAAGTTCGCAGACCTCCCTTGCCAACACCAGCGGTGTCTGGAAATCGCCGAATTCAACCTTTGCGCTCGATTTCATGATAAGCGAAGAATCCCGCCGACGGCACCGGCTTGCTCGATAACCCGGCTGTATTGGAGTCGCCACTGCAAAGCATTTGAGATGGTCAGATAGCCAAGTTGGGGTGGAGCGCGCAGAACTTCATCAGCACGGCTTATACCTTCGATTTCGTCAACAGGCAACAATCGTTCATGGAAGAACGCGAGAATATCATCGCGGTTGCCTTTAGGCATCGCTCTTCGGCATAAGGTGTAATTAAACCGCTTCCCTGGTGTTTTGCGAACAATTTCTTGGGAATGCTGACATCTGACAGTCGTGGACGAAAACAGTTGAAACAATCGGGGGCGCCGGCGTGTTTTGGCATCGAATAGAGATGTGTGATGTTGTTACCAAAAAAAGTGGAACTGTTTTGCATCGGGCCGCGGTCCGGGCGTAAGGTGCGTTCCCGACGGTCTATGCCCGGCCATGACAGACGCACAGAAATTCGAGGCGTTCATGCGCAATTACCAAAACATGGTCTATAGCACCGCCTTGCGTCTGGTGGCGGTGCCGGCCGAGGCGGAGGACATTTCGCAGGAGGTGTTCCTGAAGGCATTTGAGCGGTTCGACCAACTGGGCGGCAACCCGCGCGCGGGAGGCTGGCTCAAAACCGTCGCCGTCAACCTCAGCCTCAATCATCTTTCCCGCTACCGGGCGCGGTGGAGTTTCTTTTCGGAGTTGTTTCATCGGAGTGAATCGGACGAGGAGGTGGAGATCGAATTTGCGGCGCCGGGGAACCTGGAGGAGGACCTGGCGCGGGCGGAACGGCACCGGATCGTCGAGCGAGCAGTGAGGCGGCTGCCTGAGGCGCAGCGGGTGCCGCTGGTGCTGTTTCATTTGGAAGGACTGCAGTACGACCAGATTGCCGCGCGGCTGGGCGTGTCGCTGGGGAAGGTCAAGACCGATATTTTCCGGGCGCGCGAGGCATTGCGCAAGAAGCTGGCTCCAGCCCTGGCGCAGGAGTGGAGGGAGGGCGCGTGAACCCGGAACAGGAGAGGCAATTGGAGAGAGAGATCGACCGGCTTCTGAAAGAGCTGCCGGACCTGCCCGCGCCGGCGGGGCTGATTTCGCGGACGATGGATGCCATCGCGCGGACGCCGCCGGCGCGGGGGTGGGCGGCGTGGCCGGCCACGTGGCGGACGGCGTATTTGGCACTGGCGTGCGGGATGCTGGCCGCGATTTTCGTTGGAGTCCTGGCCGTCGAACCGGGAATAATGGCGGCATTGAGGCATCCGCTGGCGCGATGGGCGGGGGGCGTCGAGTGCCTGTGGAACGCGTTGGGGGCGCTGGCTGGAGCGGCGGCGCTGGTGGCGGAACATTTGGGCAATGGGTTTTGGCTGGCCGCGCTGGTGATGGGGTTGGTGGCCTACGCGGCGTGCGTGGGATTGGGCACGCTCTTTGTGCGCCTGGCGCTGGCCAAGACGCGAAGAGAATATTTATGAAAACTGTGCGAAGAATATATTTGACTGTCATCTTGACGCTGGGTTTGCCGTGGCTCGGCGCCCCCGTTTTTATGGCCGACGGGCAGGAAACGGCAAAGGGGATCGATCGCGGGAAGCTGGTCTCGATTGGCCACGACGTGGAACTCAAGGCGGAGGATACGGCCGGGGAGGTCGTCGTCATCGGCGGCTCGGCAATTATCCGCGGCCATGTTGACAACAATGTGGTGGTGGTTGGGGGCGACGCCGAAGTCGATGGCGAGGTTGGCGGAAAGTGCGTCGTCGTTTTTGGCGACGCGCACTTTGGACCCAAAGCGGTTGTCCGCGGCGATACGGTCACCGTCGGCGGGGCCAACGTGGTCGCCAACGGCGCGACCATAGAAGGCCGGACACAGGAAGTGGGAGTGGGGATAGGGTTGCCCGGGTTCCTGCGCCTGAGCTGGTTGAAGAGTTGGATTGTCCATTGCGTGTTCAAGTTGCGGCCGCTCTCGTTGGAAGTGGGCTGGGTATGGTGGATGGCGGGGGCTTTCTTGATGGTCTATCTGCTGATCGCGCTCCTGTTTCCACATCCGGTGCGGTGCTGCGTCGATCAACTCAGCGCCCGTCCGGCCACAAGCTTCGCCGTTGGCATCCTGGTGAAATTGATGCTTCCGGTTGTGTGTCTGTTGCTCCCGTTCACCATCATCGGCGTGTTTCTTGTGCCCTTTGTGGTGGTGGCGGGATTCCTTGCGTTGCTCGTTGGGAAGACAGCGGTTTTGGAACATCTGGGGGGCCGGTTGGGCGGCGCGGTTGGGTTCAAGGATGGACCAGCGCCGCTGGTGGCTTTTCTGATCGGAGCAGTTTTGCTGACCGCCTGTTACCTGGTGCCGGTCCTTGGGTTGATTACCCTCGTAGTCGCCAGTCTGTGGGGGCTGGGGGCGGTCGCGACGGCAGTATGGGTTGGATTGCGCCGGGAGAACGCGGCCGCCGCGGCCTCGGTTTCGCCTCCAGTGCCGGCGGCTGTGCCGGTTGGCCCGCCAAGCGGGAGCGTGGCGGCGATGTCCTTTAGCCCGCCCGGCGCGGGCGCGGCGGCGCCAGAGCCGGGTGTAACCCCGCCGCAGGCGCTGGCTTGCCCGCGGGCCGGTTTTTGGGCGAGGATGGGGGCGGGATTTCTGGACATTGCGTTGATGAGCTTGAGCATGGCGTTACTCGGCCCGCTGAGCATGTTCGTGGCGATTGCTTATTTTGCGGGGATGTGGGCGTGGAAAGGAACGACGGTCGGAGGGATCGTGTTGAATTTGCAGGTGGTAAGGGAGGACGGTCAGCCGCTGAATTTTCTGGTGGCGTTTGTGCGCAGTCTGGCGGCGGTGTTTTCGATTTTGATCTTGTTTCTCGGCTTCTTCTGGATTGGCTGGGACCGCCAGAAGCAAGGCTGGCACGACAAGATCGCGGGCACCGTTGTAGTGCGGTTGCCCAAGCCGATCTCGCTGGTTTGCCTGTGAGGAGGCACGCGGATACGAAGCGCCGTCTTCACCGTGCGTACTGGCGGATTTGCTGCTGCCACCAACGGGCCAGGGAAGCGCCCGGACGCAGCCAGGCCTGGCGATGGAGCCATTGCAGAACGTCGGCGTCGCTCAATATGAGCAGTTTGTCGTTCCGCCGCAATTGAGCTGGACCTTCGGCCAGCAGCCGTTCACACAACGCGCGGACTTCCGGCCGTCCGGCGCCCAGATCGGCCAGGGCCTGGGCATAGACAGGGTTGCGCCCATTGTCCCGCAAGAGCGAGACATGAATGGCGTTGACGTAGGGATCCAGAACAACATCGGCGATTCCGGCGTCGGCGGGCTGCGGGGCGGTCTGGCCGGCGGATTCCAGCGCGTTCATTCGGGCGCGCAAGGCGGCCAATTCCGGGGGCGGGGCGGTTTCCTCCGGCGTGAGGAAGAGTCCGGCCTGGCGGGCCTTTTCTCCCACGCTGAGGCGGCTGGTCAGGACGCTCAAGGGAATGCTCAGGACCATTCCCGCCACCACCGGAACGAACCACCAGAAGGTCGGCTGATCCAGGCGCCAGATCGCCGCGCCCCAAACCAAGCCGATGAGGACGTGGCCCCAATGCTGCCGGATGGCCTCCGACCAAGTGACACCGTGGGCGGAGCGTTTCTGCGGTCCCCAATGCACGCCGATGAGAAAGAGGGAGGAAGCGACGAATTGGGAGTGCCAGAGCATTTGAAGGGGGGCGTGCAAGGCGGAAAAGGCGGTTTCGCAAACCGCGCCGACGGTGGCGTTGACCAAGCCGCCAAAAGCGCGCCGGCGCCGGGGGTCCAGGCTCAAGTCCGCCAGCGCCAGGACTTTTGGCAGGAAGAGGACGACCATGCAGATCAGGAAGATAATAAAGGCGTGCTGGGTGCCCGTGGCGTGGAGGAAAGGAGTGAAGGGGCGCACGGTGATTCTGGACAGGCCGGTGTGGGTTTCGAACCAGAGCATCCAGTTGAATGTCAACAAGAATAATAACCACAGCGGGCCGGCCAGGTAGCCGAAGATGCCCAGCGCCAGGTGGAGCCGGCTGGGTCCCCTGAGCCCGCGCGCCCAGACGACCATGCCGTGCTGGAGGTTGCCCTGGCACCAGCGGCGGTCGCGCTGGGCGTTCTCGATCATCGTTTGCGGCGCCTCCTCGTAGCTGCCCTCCAGGTCGTAGGCCAGCCACACCTGCCAACCGCCGCTGAGCAGCAGGGCCGCCTCCACAAAATCGTGACTCAGGATCGAGCCGCCGAAGGGCTTGCGCCCGGGCAGTTGCGGCAGGTCGCAGAACTGCATGAACGGTTCGGTGCGGATGATGGCGTTGTGGCCCCAGTAATTGCCGAAGGATTGGGTCCAGAAGTTCAAGCCGGTGATGAAGATCGGGGCGTAGAGGCGGTTGGCAAATTGCTGGATGCGCCCGAAGAGGGTTTGAGCGTTGATCAGCGCCGGCACCGTTTGTATCAGGCCGGTGTGCGGATGGGCCTGCATCAACTTGACCAGATCAACCAGCGTTTGCCCCCGCATCACGCTGTCGGCGTCGAAGACGATGAAGTACCGGTACCGGCGTCCCCAGGTGTTGAGGAAATCGCGGATGTTGCCGCTTTTCTTACCCTCGTTGGTCACGCGACGCCGGTAGTAAATCCGGCCCAGGGCGTCGAGGTCTTGAGTCAGATCGAACCAGCGCCGCTCCTCCTCGACCCATTTGTCCGGATCGGTGGAATCGCTCAGGATGTAGAAGTCGAAGCGGTCAAGGAAGCCGGTTTTTTCCAGTGATTGGTAAGTGGCGCGCAAGCCTTCGCAGACCCGGGCGGCTTGTTCGTTATGAATCGGAAAAAGCAAGGCGGTGCTGACGCCTTGAATGCTTTGCGCATGGTAATCGGCCAGACGGGTGATGCGGCGGTCATCGGTCCGGCGGAGGATGAATCCGAAAACCCCGTGCATGCAGCCGACCGCAATGAGGAAAAAGAGCAGAATAAACAGGCACAGCAGCACGATCCCCGAGGGCGTAAAGCCGGTGCGCCAGAGCAGATCAGCGAAGAGCATCGACACCAGGCCGGTGAGGAGGACGGCACAGGAATAAAAGATGAAAATCCGCCATCCGTGCCGCACTCGGGGCGCGGATGCCAGCCCCGGCGGCGCAGCCGGTTCGGCAAGGGCAGGAGCGATCGGCGGGGCGGCAGGCATGGCTCAACGGTGGGTGAGATGAAAGAGCAGGATGAGCAGCAGACCGAAGAGCACCCAAGTGGCGGTCATTTTGACGTAGGGCAGGCGGCTCAGTTGGTCCAGGGTGGTGATGGGGCCGAGGTCCAGGGGGCGCGGCGTCATCTTGGCCAGTTGAAAATCCGGTCCGGCGCGGAGGTAGCTATCGCGCATGGCAGCCACGAACTCATCGGGCCAGGGTCCCGGGCGCAGGAACTGGTCCTGCCATTTGCCGGGCATGTCGGCCAGCAGGAGGGCCAGGCGTCCGCGGGTGGAGAGCATTTCCGCACCGGTGCCAGGGACTTGCAAGACCTGGGCGAACCATTCGTTGACCAGGTGGTCCATTTCCTCGGCCGCCAACTCGGTGGCGGAGCGTTGTGGCTGGAGGGCCGAGCGTTGCATGGCCCTCTCCAGGACCAGGGCGACCAACTGGCCCAGGAGCACTTTGTTGCGCACGCGCAAGGCGTGGAAGTAACTCTCGACCTTGGAGTAGGCCCCGTTCCATTCCTCCAGCGGACGGCCGGCGAGCTGTCCGGGGGCATCCATTCTGCCCGTGGCGCTCATGGAGGGGTCCAGCGGTAACACCAGGTTTCGCTCACGACCTGGCCTTCTTTCTTGAGTCTGCATTTGAGGTCCACCGGCTTCGGATCCCCAGACTTGGGCAGCATGTTCAAAAACACCCGCCAGGTTTTGTCCGCCGCGTTGCGGAACACCTGGACCTGCGCGATGGTGCCATTGTCGCCGCAACTGGCCTCGGCCTTGGGCGGATCATCCTCGGAGGTCAAAGTGGGCAGGTTGAAATCGATCACAAACTGCCGCTGGCGCTGGTCGCGGGGGTTGAGTCCGACGCGGGTGGAAATCACCTGGTTGGAGGAGAGAGGCATGTCGCCCTCCAGCGTCCAGTAGAGCGTGTAGCCGAAATGCAAGGGTTGCATCGGGGCCGGTTTGGCGGCGGGGTCCCAAAAGGCGACGATGTTGTCCAAGCCCTCGTACTGGGTGCTCAGTTCAACCAGATGCAGGTCGCCCTCCCCCCAAACGCCGTGGGGCGCGACCCACACGGAGGGCGCATTTTGATAGGAGTGAAACAAGTCCTGGTAATGGTTGAAATTGCGGTCTCGCTGGAGCAGGCCGAAGCCTTGGAGGTTGTTGGCGTGAAGGATCTGGTGACGCAGTGCCGCCCCATTGTCCAGCGGCCGCCACATCATTTCGCCGCTTTCCGAGTGCAGAAGCAATCCGTCGCTGTCGTGGACTTCCGGGCGGTAATCATCGAACTTCCGTTCTGAATTCTCGCCGTACCAAAACATGCTTGTGAGCGGGGCGAAGCCAATGGTGGCCAGGGGCTTGCGCTGGGGGTCGGCGGCCAGGATGTCCTGAGGCTGGCGGAAATAAAGGACGGCCTCGATTTCCGCCACGGTGGTCACACCGGGATGAATCAGGAATTCATAAGCGCCAGTGCAACTGACGCTGTCCAGTATGGCGTAGAGCAACAGGACATCGTCGTCCTTTTGCGGCTTGCCCAGCCACCAATCGGTGAAGATGGGAAACTCTTCGGGGCGGCCCAATTCTCCGCAATCCAGCGCCAGGCCGCGGGCCGACAGGCCATAGACCTGGCCCTGGCCGAGGAGGCGGAAATAACTTCCCCCCAGAAACGCTCCCAATTCATCCAGTTTGTCGTGAGAATTGAGCGGATACAACAGCCGGAAGCCCGCGTAGCCGGTGTTGGCGGGGATTTCGGCGGGCAGTCGCAATGAGCGGTAATCAAAGAAATCGGGCGTGAACCGGACGGGCTGGGTGTAGGTGGAGGTGAACTCGTTGAGATGGACTGGTTCCTGGTAAAGGTAGCCGAGGTGGAAGAACTCGGAGCGGAACGGCAACCGTTCCTCGGCCCAAAGCGCCTTGTCATGTCGGAACTCAATTTCGCGGTATTGGTCGTAAGTCAGCTTGGCCAGGAAGTCGGGCAGGTCGGCGCGGGGGGAGCGAAAGGGTTTGCGGGCGCGCAACTCGGCCTTTTTGGCGACGTAATCCAGAGAAACATGCACCGCCGCCAGCCTCGGAAGAGCATCGGCCGCAAGCGTGGCTAAAAGGGCCAGGCTCAAAATGATGATCCGCTTCATCCCGTTAATCCAAACTAGTAACAGACTGGCGCAGGTTTGCAAGACCGACCGGGCCGCCGGGGAGCGGTTGGGCCGGAGCGGAGGGGTTGGCGATTGATTGCGGGATTGCGCTTTGGCCGGGCAAACCGCAGAGTCGATCCAGCCTTTGCGGGTCTTGAAATCACATAACGACGCCGTATATGCCGTGATCGCCAGCTTTTTGGGCTGGACGCTGGATGCTTTTGACTTTTTCGTGCTGGTCTTCGTGCTCTCCAAAGCGGCGGCGGATTTTCACGTGTCTCTCAAGGACCAGATGACGCTGGCGATCACTATAAGCCTGGCTTTTCGTCCGCTGGGCGCGTTGATTTTCGGGTTGCTGGCCGACCGTTACGGGCGTCGGCGTCCGATGATGGCGAACGTGGTGTTTTTCTCCCTGATGGAGGTGCTCTCCGGGCTGGCGCCGACTTTCGGCCTGTTCATGGTCTGCCGGGCACTGTTCGGCATCGGGATGGGAGGGGAATGGGGTGTGGGCGCGGCGCTGTCGATGGAGAAGGTCCCGCCGCGGTGGCGGGGAGTTTTTTCGGGTCTCCTGCAGCAAGGCTACCCGTGCGGGTACCTGCTGGCGGCGTGCTGTTTCCGGTTCCTGCCGGAAGGCTGGAGCTGGCGCGCGCTCTTTTTCATCGGGTGCCTGCCCGCGATGCTGGCCCTGTTTGTGTGCTACAAAGTCGAGGAATCGGCCGTGTGGCGGCGCAACCGGGCGGAGACATGGACGGGGCTTGGCCGGGCGGTGGCGCGGCATTGGAAGCTGTTTCTATATTTGATGGTTTTGATGACGATGATGAACCTGTCCTCCCACGGAACGCAGGACCTGTATCCGAGTTTTCTGGAACAGGAACGGCACCTCAGCAAGGCGCAGGTCGGCAACATAGCCATTGTTTACAATCTGGGCGCACTGGCCGGGGGCGTGTTTTTCGGGCTGTTGTCCGACCGCATTGGACGGCGGCGGAGCATGGTGCTGGCATTGCTTGTGGGTGTGGGGATGATTCCGCTGTGGTCCTCCGGCGCAACGGCTGCGTCGTTGATGGTGGGGGCGTTTCTAATTCAATTCATGGTGCAAGGGGCGTGGGGGGTGATACCGGCGCATATCACCGAATTGTCGCCCAACGCGGTGCGTGGTTTTCTGCCGGGATTCGCCTATCAGTGCGGCGTCCTGGTGGCCGGGAACGCGGCGCACGTCGAGGCGCAACTGTCCAAGGGCAGCACGTATTCCAACGCGATGGCGATGACGGCTTTCGCCGCCTTTTGCCTCGGCGCCCTGGTGATCGTTTTTGGACCGGAACGCAAGGCGGCGGTGTTTACGGCGGAGTAAAGGCGCGACGAGTAGCAGTGGGACGCTTGACGGATTCCTGCCGAAAGGTATCATCGCGGCCGTGAACATCACTCTGGAGCTTGACGAACAGGCTCTGGGCGGCCAGTCGCTATCACGCCGATGGCTGGCCCAAACAATTATGATCAAACAAATTGCGACTATTGTGGCGCATGCTTTGGCTTTGTTGTGCCTGGGTGCCAGTGCGGTCGCGCAGACGGCCACCAACGCGCCCGCGCAGCCAGCGCCAGCCAACCCGCCGGAGAGAATCCACCCGTGGTGGAGGGATGGGGCTCCCCGTTTGCGGCCTTATAGCACGGACAACAAGCAAATGCCGCTGATTTCGGTCAAGGGAAACAAATTCGTTGACCCTGACGGGAACACGGTGTTGTTCCGCGGATTGGCATTTTCGGACCCGGACAAACTGGAGATGCAGGGGCACTGGAGCAAAGAGCATTTTGTGAAGGCCAAGGAGATGGGAGCCAAGGTGGTCCGCATTCCGATACATCCGGTGGCATGGCGGGAACGGACTCCGGCCCAATATATCAAGTTGCTTGACCAGGCCGTGGGCTGGTGTACGGAACTGCGGATGTACGTCATCCTGGATTGGCACACGATCGGCAATTTGGAAACCGGAGTATTCCAGGATCCGATGTACGAAACCTCGAAGCAGGAAACCTTCAGTTTCTGGCACACAATGGCCCGGCATTACGCCGGGCACAACACGGTGGCGTTCTTCGAGCTTTTCAACGAGCCGAGCACCATTAGCGATCAGCTGGGGCCGGTGGTGTGGAGCGATTGGAAAAAAACGGTCGAAACGGAGATTACCATGATCCGCGCGTGCAATCGGCAAGTCATTCCGCTGGTGGCCGGATTTAATTGGGCGTACGATCTGACGCCCGTGCGGCTGAATCCCATTGATGCCCCGGGCATCGGTTATACGGTGCATCCTTATGCAAACAAACGCCCCCGGCCGTGGGAGGCAAAGTGGGAGGTGGATTTCGGCTTCGTCGCCGACAAGTACCCTGTGATCGCAACCGAGTTTGGAGGCTTCCCCCGGCGGCCGGCCACCGACAGCCAATCGTCTGCCGCCGCGCCCTCCGGCGGAACCAGTGAAAACGAGGAATACGGCCCGGCGATCATCAGGTATCTTGAGGGCAGGGGAATCAGTTGGACGGTTTGGTGCTTTGATCCTGAATGGGGGCCGACGCTGCTGCGCAATTGGGATTACGAACTCAATGCGTCGGGCGAGTTTGTCAAGGCGGCGATGAATGGCGAAGTCAAGTAACGGCAACAATGCCGCCCGAACACAGAGAAGCAAAGGAACCCGATGAAGAAGCCGCGACTGGGTTTGAGCGTGTTAATGGGACTGTTGAGCATCAATATTCTTGCGCTTGACGGCGCCCCGAGCGCCGTCCAGCCGGTGACTCCTGGCGCGTCGCCGGAGGCGGTGGAATTGTTGAAATTCCTTTACGCCATTTCCGGCCATCAAACCTTGAGCGGCCAGCACAATTATCCGGCGGACAAAGACAAGCACACCCAGGCAGCGTACAAGGCCTGGGGCAAGATGCCGGCGATTTTCGGCAAGGATTGGGGCTTCGCAAAAGAAGGCGACAAGGACTCGGCGTACGTGCGCGATGAGATTGTTGAACAGCTCACGGAA
This sequence comes from Verrucomicrobiota bacterium, assembly GCA_049517295.1. GTDB lineage: Bacteria > Verrucomicrobiota > Verrucomicrobiia > Limisphaerales > Palsa-1400 > JBEKSF01. Next base: position 9,765 of record JBEKSF010000021.1, on the reverse strand, counting down.
CAATACGACAACGGGGCCTTGGTCGCTATATGCTGGCATGAGGTGCCGCCGACGGCGGACGAACCGGTGACCTTTAGTCGCCGCCGAAGCGGGTCGGGCGGGGCGACCAACGTGGCGACCAACGTGGTGATCAACCTCAACACCGTGCAAGGCCGGCTGACCGACGACCAATACAAAGACCTGCTGACGCCGGGCACCGAACTGCACCAGCACTGGTGCGCGCAAGTCGATGCTATCGTGCCGTATTTGAAGAAACTGGAGCAAGCCCGCGTACCCGTGCTTTGGCGCCCGTTGCACGAGATGAACGGCACTTGGTTCTGGTGGGGAGGCCGGCGCGGCCAATATGGCACGGCGGCGCTCTACAAGATGTTGTTCGACCGCCTGGTGAACCATCACCAAATCAAGAACTTGATCTGGATTTGGAGCGTGGACCGGCCCATCGGCACCACTTTGAAATTCGAAGAATGCTGGCCCGGTCCTCAATACGTCGATGTTCTGAGCCTGGACTGTTACGGGGAATTCAAGCAGGCGTACTACGACGATTTGTTGAAGGTGGCCGATGGCAAACCGATTGCGCTGGCCGAAGTGGGCGCCGCTCCCTCCCCGGCGGTGCTGGAGGCGCAGCCCCGATGGACGTGGTGGATGGAATGGGCCGGCATGGGGGTGCGAGGCGACGCCACCAACCGCGTGGCGGCGCTTCTCAAGGATCCCCGTTCCTGGAGTTTGAGCGATCCGGAATACCGCAAGGCCATCGCCCCCGTTCGCCTGGCGTCCGGACTTCCCGCCGAGCCGCCCGTGCCGGGGATCGAAAAGGTCACGCCATAGTTTTTGGTTTCACAGCCGCTCCAGTTTGACTTCCGCCAAGACGCCGGGAGGCGGGGGTTTGGGAGCGGTCAGGCAACCGCGCCAGAAGCCAAGGCCGTAAAGCAGGTGACTGGTGAATATCAGGCCGCTCAGGGCCGGCAACCAATGGAGCTTGCGCAGAGGCAGAATCGCGAGCGCCTGGATGACCACGGCCACTCCATAGCCGGCCAGCGCCCACCGGAAGAGCGGCGGCAGCAAAGGCAGCAGAACCAGAAACAGACAAAACAGCGGCGGCACGAAATTCGGCGCCGACCGCGCCGTGGGATGAAGGCGGACTTGTTCGGCGCGGCCGCGGCCGTAGCTCAAGAGCATTTTGCGGAACGCTTTGAAGGTGGGCCGCGGCCGTCGATAGACCAACAGTTGCGGGTCGTAGAGGAGCTGGCCGCCACGCTTTTGCAATTCGTCCATGAGCGCGTTTTCCTCGTTGGGATAAAGGGCCTCGTTGAACCCGCCCAGTTCCAGCATGGCGTCGCGCCGGGCCAGCAGGTTGCAGAGGATCAACTCCTTCTCGCTGCTGGCGCGCGGGCGGCCGAAGGCGCGATAGCGGGCGCAACTGGGACCAAAGGCCAGCCACGCCCCCATCGCCAGGGAAAAGGCCTGCTCAATCCGGGGGGCGTCGGGAGGACAAACACTGGGGCCGCCCACCATTTTGACGGCCGGGGAATGGAATTGTTCCACCGCACTGCGCAAGTTGCCGGGCAGCGGCCGTGAATCGTCGTCCAGAAAGTAAATGATGTCGCCACGGGCGGCGCGCAGGGCGGCGTTGCGCTGAACGGACGGCTGGCGGCCGCGGGCGACAATGATTTCCAGTTTGTCCGGGGGATAATCCAGTTGCCGGGCGGCGGCGACGGCGCGGATCTCGGCGTTGTCGGGCCGGGCAGCGATGATGATGCTGACCATGGGCAGACTCTCGTTCACGCCGGAAAGCTAAGGTTTTGCGGGCAAAGGGCAATTACCGAATCGGCGGGCGGGCCAGGGCGGAAAATGACAAAATTCTTCGTTTTCTTCGTTTGCTTGGTGTAGAGATGGCCCGTGCATCCGCTCTTCCAGAAAGCCGACGAGTTGAGCCGCCAGGCGATTGGCGCGGCCATTGAAGTCCACCGGCTCAAGGGACCGGGATTGATCGAGAGTATCTCCCTGGGGTTAACCATCAACTTCCATGAAATGAAACTGACCGATGGACTGATTCGAATGATCCTGCCGGGCGCCAACCGGGCAGCCAACAGCTTAACAGAAGGAAACGAAGGAAACAAAGGAAGCAATAATCTATGACTCTAGATGCACGTCAGAAGGAAATCCCGGGCTCTTGAGCCTGGAGAAGAATTTTGGCGTGCGCCCGGCCGGGGGCGCGGGAGCAGGCGCTAAATAATTAGCATTTGAGGCTTGACGTTCCGGGCGGCGAGATGCTAATTTCTTAGCATGACAGACGATCAGTTGCTGAGCCGGCGCGAACGCCAGATCATGGACATCCTTCATCGCCGCGGCCGCGCTTCCGCCGCCCAGGTGCATGAAGCAATGCCCGACGCCCCCAGCTACTCGGCGGTGCGGGCGCTGCTGCGCATTCTCGAAGACAAAGGACACGCCAAACACCGCCAGGACGGCCCGCGCTATGTCTATTTGCCCACCCAACCGGCGGCGCGTGCCCGCCGGTCGGCGTTGCGCCGGGTGCTTTCGACTTTTTATGGCGGCTCGGTCGAAGCGGCGGTCGCGGGCCTGCTGGAGGCGGCGGACACCCGCCTCTCCGAGGCGGAGATGAACCAGATTCAATCGCTCATCAACAAAGCGCGAAAGGAGGGTCGCTGACCATGAACAGCGCGGCGGATTTCCTGCTTGTGGTCTCGATCAAAAGCCTGGGATGGATGGCGGCGGTTTGGCTGTTAATGGCGGTGTGGCGGCGCGGGGCGGCGGCGGCGCGGCATTTTCTTTGGTTTTCCTGTCTCGGCGGCTTGTTGTTGCTGCCATGCGGTCCGTTTTTTGGGGCGACTTGGCACGCGCCGGCCTGGGCGGGCAGCGGGGCTGCCAGGAGTTTGACGGGAGGTGCGCCCGTCAGGAAATCGTCTTCCTTGAGCCGTGCCGCGACCAGCATCGTCGCCCTGCCATCGTCACCAGCCGCGGTAAAAACTCTCCTCCCCGCCCAAGTGCGGCAGGTTGCAAATGGTCGCTGGCCGGCCAATTGGCAGCGATGGGTATTGATACTTTGGATCGCGGGCGTGGCAGCCACGCTGTCACGACTATTTTGGCGGTGGGCGGCGCTGGGCGGCATCGAACATGCCTCGCGCCCGCTGGACGACGCGGCGGCGCAAAGCGTCGCGCAAGCGGTTCGCGGCGAGCTGGGGATCAAACGGCGTGTTCGGCTGCTGCTATCGGCCTCTCCGTTGATGCCGATGACCTGGGGTTGGTGGCGTCCGGTGGTGCTGCTGCCGCCGGATTGCCTGCGGTGGGAAGGCGAACGGCTGCGGTTTGTGCTGAGGCACGAATTGGCTCACGTCAAACGCCGGGATTGTTTGACCCAGGGTTTCGCCAATTTGGTCGGCGCCCTTTATTGGTTTAATCCGCTGGTTTGGCTCGCCCTTGGCCAGATGCGGCTGGAGCGGGAACGCGCCTGCGACGACGCCGTCCTTGCACTTGACACACGCGCGTCCGACTACGCGGGCCACTTGTTGGCGGTGGCGCGGCAGTTTAGCTCTTCACCATTCGTGGCCGCGTTGCCCATCGCGCGTGTCTCGAGTCTGGAAGCGCGCGTGCGCGCCCTGCTGGATGCGCGCCGGAGACGCCATCGGCTGGGACCGATGACGGCCGGCGGCCTGGCGATGATGGCCGGCGCGGCGGCGCTGGCGGTGGGCAGTTTCGACGCAGAGTCCGCGCGAGGCGAAACGAACCAGCCCGTTGGGAGCACATTCACGCAAAAGCTGGTCAGGATCACGCCGGAACTGCTGCGATCCAATCAACTCAAGCGTTTGCAGGCGCTCTATTTGGCCAAGGAAAAGCAAGCGCTCGACCTTGCGGACTCTGAGGGAAAGGAGATCGAACCATCTCAGCCCGGCGGGGGCATCAGCCTTCCCTGGTATCTGCAAAGCGAATGCGATGGCGCGCGCGAGCTTATCACGGTTGGGAGTGACCCGAATCTGGTTCAGACCTTCGGCCAGGACCTCCTCAACTCGATCCCCAAAGGAAGCATATTCTTTGGGCAACAGTGCGGGGGCGGGTCTTTGGCCGTGATGGTATGCAAATCGCAAATTGCTGGCGACCCGTTCTTTACGATGTCTCCGCTCTATTTCCCTAACACTGAGTATCGAGCCTATTTGCGCGCCATGTACGGCGAGAAACTCAATCTGCCCACCGAGGAGGAAGTCTGGGCCGACATGCGAAGCGTGTCGGAGGCATCCGGCAATGCCAGTGCCGACGCCGAAGAGCTGGCCGTGCCGGTGATAAAAGATATTTTCGACAGAAACCCGGACCGGCGCTGTTTCATCGAGGAAACAGACCCGGCGGGCAACAGGATGGTGCATTCGATGAACTGGATACTGCCCTGTCTGGAGCCGCATGGACCGGTTCTGGAGATTTGCCGGCAACCATTGGCGGCGTTGACGGAGGAAGTGATCGCCCAAGACCGGGCTTACTGGAAGAATCGTGTCGCACGGAGAATCGGCAAATGGCTGACGGACGATACGCCGATGCAGAAAGTGGTTCAATTCGGGGACTTGGAAATCCACGGAAAGGACCTGACCTCGTTCACGGGGGCTTCGCATTTGGAGGGATTCTGCAATTCGTGGTCCGTACAGATGGCATCCAATTTTCGAGGCAGCATTGCCGCTCTGTATGCCTGGCGCGCTGGCGCGCTCAAAGACGTGCGCACCCCGGCTGCTTATCTTGCCCCCCCTGGCGCGGCGCGGCAGCGGTTGGTGGAGGAGGCGGACCTGGCATTTCGGCAGGCCTTTGCTTTTAGCCCGTTCTCGTTTGATCTCATGCCGCGCTATGTCTATTTTCTCTCTTGCCAGGATCGATCCTACGAGGCGCTTACGCTGGCCGAAACGGTGGCGCGCGACGGCATGGGTAGCGAGGAGATCACAAACTTAATCACCCAGTTGAAGGAGAGGATACTGATCGATCCGATTAAGAAACCGGCGGAGTTAACATCACCGCAGCCCAGATAAACGCCGGCTTCTAAACGGCAAACAACTCCGCCACTGTCAAATCGAAGCCTGGCAGAAGAGTCTCGTGCAGGCGCTCGCTTCCGGCCAGAATCCCGCGCAGGGCCAGGCCGTAAGATGTGCCGTGGTAGGTTTCGACGTTGTCGTAGCGCGGATCGATCATCCACAAGCGCGGCACGTTGATGTCCTCGTAGATGGACTTTTTGAGCACGGTGTCGGGGCGGTGGTCCTCGGAGTTGATGATCTCGGCGGCGAGCCACAGTTTGCCGGTGGCCACGGTCACCACCGCCAAGTCGGGACGGATCATGGTGCCGGCGGAAAGCTGGACGAGGGTGCGGGGAGGCAGAAGGCGCGAGACGGTGTTGTTGGCCAGGCCGCCCCCGAGGCGCGCGTGCAGGCGCGCGCAGATTCTCTCGTGGCGCGGCCCCGGCGGCGAACGCAGGAGGGATTCGCCTTGCACTATCTCTTCGTATGGCTCGCTCATGTGTTCTCTCCCCTATTGGAGCAGGGAACGGAGGAATCGTCCAGTGTGCGATTGCTTGTTTTTGGCCAGCGTTTCCGGCGCGCCCTGGGCAACGATGCGTCCTCCACCCTCACCCGCCTCCGGTCCAAGGTCGATGATCCAGTCCGCCTCCGCCAGCAAGTCCAAATTGTGCTCGATGACGATGACGCTGTGCCCGACATCGACCAGGCGTTGCAGGACATCGACCAGGCGTTTGACATCGGCTATATGCAACCCGATGGTCGGCTCCTCCAGGAGGAACAGGCTGGCCGAGGCGGAGGACGGGTGCGGCGGGGGGTCCAATTTGCGAAAGCCTGTCAACAAATGCGTGACCAGTTTCAAACGTTGCGCCTCCCCGCCGCTCAAGGTCGGGCTGGTCTGGCCCAGCTTGATGTAATCCAGCCCGGTGTCGCTGAGGGCTTGGAGGGCGCGTGCGATGCGCGGAAAGGGGGCGAAGGACTTCAGCGCTTGAGCGACGCTCAAGTCCAGCACCTGCGCGACGCTCAAGCCGCGCAGGAGAATGTCAAGGGTTTCGCGGTTGAAGCGCGTGCCCTGGCAGGTCTCGCAAGGGACATAAGCGGGCGGCATGAAACTCATCTCCAGCTTGAGGATGCCGGCGCCGAGGCATTCCGGGCATCGGCCCTGGGCGCTGTTGAAGGAAAAGCGGCTGGCTGAGTAACCGCGCAGGCGGGCCTCCGGCGTTTGCGCGAAGATCTGCCGGATTTCATCAAAGAAACCGACGTAAGTCGCCGGCACCGAGCGCAACGTCCGGCCGATGGGCGATTGGTCCACCTCGTAAACCGCCCGCAGGCAATCGGCGCCGGAAACCGTTCCCGCCCCCGGCGGCGCGGCGGCTTTGGATTTGCCGCGGCTGAGCCTCGCGCGCAGCGCCGGCAGCAGGCAATCCCGCAGCAAGGTGCTTTTTCCAGAGCCACTCACCCCGCTCAGGCAGACCAGGCGCCGGAGTGGAAAGGCCACGGTGAGGTTTTTGAGGTTGTGCAAATTCGCGCCGGACAAAACGAGCGATTCGGTTTTGCCGTTGGCGGAGACGGGCCGCCGCTGCCCGCGCGCTGGAAAGGATTTGGCCGAGCGCAGGCAGCGGGCGGTGATCGAAGCCGGATGCGCCATCAATTCCTCCAGCGTCCCGGCGGCGACGACTTCTCCGCCGTGGACGCCCGCGCCCGGTCCCAAATCAATGATGTAATCGGCGCGGCGCATCGTTTCCTCGTCGTGTTCCACCACCACCAGGGAATTGCCCCGCGCCTTCAACAGTTGGAGCGCGGCCAGCAATTGCTGATTGTCGCGGGCGTGCAATCCGATGGTCGGCTCGTCCAAAATGTAAAGGACGCCGCTCAAGTTGGAGCCTAACTGCGCGGCCAGGCGGATGCGCTGGGCCTCGCCGCCCGACAGCGTCGTCGCGCCCCGGCCCAATTGCAGGTAGCCCAGGCCGACCTCGCGCAGGAACTTCAGCCGTTCGCGAATCTCGGGCAGTATGTCGCGCGCGATTTCCGCCATGCGGCCCCGCCAGCGCAGCCGCCCGAAACAGGCCAGCGCGGCCTCGACCGCCGCGTTGGAAACATCGACAATGGTGGGACACGGGCCGATGGGATTGTTTTTCCCCAGACCGGGCAGGCGGACGGAGCGGGCGATTTCATTGAGGCGCGCCCCGCCGCAGGCGCCGCACAACTCGCGCTTGCCTTCCTGCCACTCGAACCACGATTCCTCGATCGCCTCGGCCCGCGCGCCGCGCTCGACGTCGGGCAGATAGAACAATTCGCCAAAGCCGCGGCACTCCGGGCACCAGCCGCGCGGGGAATTGTAACTGAACATCTTTGGATCCAGCGGCTCGAACGATTGTCCGCACTGCGGACAGGAGCGCTCGGTGGAGTGGACGGTGGTCTGGCGGTCGTTGCCCAGCGCCAGGAGCGTGCCGCGGCCCAGTGTGAGGGCTTCCTCGATCAACTCGCGACGGCGGCGACTTTTCTTCTCCAGAACGCCGACGACAATTTCCACGTCATGCTCGCGAAAGCGGTCGAGGCGGAGCGTTTCGGATGTCGCATAAATCTTCCCGTCGGCCCGCACTTCGGCGTAGCCGTGCTTGGCGGCCCACTGCGCCACTTCGGTGTGGAAGCCCTTGCGATTCTTGACCACGGGCGCCAGCAGCAGCAAATCGCCCCGCCGCTTCATTTCGCCGGCCAGCCGTCGTCCCACTTCCTCGCGCGTCTGCGCCTGGACCGGGCACTGGCAGCGCGGGCAGAATTGCGTGCCCAGACGGGCAAAAAGCAGGCGCAGGAAGTGGTAGATTTCCGTCACAGTGGCGACGGTGCTTTTGCCGCCGCCGCGGGATTGGCGCTGCTCGATGCTGACGGAGGGAGGGATGCCAGTGATCAGATCGACCTCCGGCCGGGGGAGTTGTTCGACGAATTGCCGGGCGTAGAGGTTCATCGAATCCAGGAAACGGCGCTGCCCCTCGGCGAAAAGAAGATCAAAGGCCAGGGTGCTCTTGCCCGAACCGCTGACGCCGGTGACGACGACCAGTTGGTTGCGCGGAATATCGAGCGAGATGTTCTTCAAATTGTGCTCGCGCGCGCCTTGAATGGCGATGACCTCCGGTTCGGTGCTGAGTGCTGATTTGTCCACCGCCCGCCATTATTCCCAAACGCCCAGCGCTTGCAATTGCGCGGTGACCTTTCCCGCCCAATTGTCATTGGCCGCCGGCGACGCCGGACTGGGATGCAGCACGCGGCCAAATTGAACCGGCAAGCCGCAGGCGGCCAGTTCCGCGCGCCGGCTGGCATAATTGCCGATCCCGACCACCCATTTGGGCCGCAAGATTTCCAGCACGCGCCGCAAATGCGCGTCGCACACCCGGCCCAGCGCCTCTTGTTCCGCCGGGCGCAGCTTGTCCGGCGTCCGGTTGCGTCCGGTCGATTCCAAAAAAACCAGCGGGCAATAACTGACAACGAAATGGCGGGCGAAAAATTTCGCGGGCGCGCCGAATCGCCCGCCGAAAAGTCCCCACAAGCGCCCGCCGCTGATTTCCGAGCGCGGGCAGGCGAAGCCCAGGACGGGCCGTTTGGGGTGCTCGCGCGCCGGGCGGCCGATTTTCGCCTCTATCTTCATCCAATCGCGCACGGCGCTGATTTCGCCAAAGGGGACGCCTGTTTGCGTCATGCCAAATGGGCCGGGATTCATCCCCACAAAAACAACCTCCTTCGGCCCGCCTCCGAAGCGCCGCAGGTACAATTCATGCGCCCGCCAGGCGTACGCCAGCGGATTATAGACGTGGGTGACCGGCGCGGCGAACCGAAGGCTTCCCGCCTGTTTCGCCAAACGCCGCGCGGCCGCGACAAGTTGCTGCTCCGTTGTCATCCGCGCCAATGTAATCCCGCGTCCGCTTCGTGACCAGTAGGCGCATCTTGACACTGCCTCGGGTGGCGCGACCGTCCCGGTCGCCGTGGCTGGCGTCTCGCCAGCCACATTCTTGGCTTCTTGTAATTGTATCCCCAATGTTAGCTGTATCAAGATGCGCCGGTGACCAGTTGCCTGTCGCCAATTCGATTGATGCGGCCGCAGGGTCGTGTTAAGCAGGACGCCTTGCAACCGTCAACATCGAGTCTCAGGCCCCGGCTGGAATCGGTCGATTTGCTGCGCGGGTTGGTCATGGTGCTGATGGCGCTGGACCACACCCGCGGCGATTTCACCAATGTCCCGTATTACCCGCTGGATTTGAGCCAGACCTACCCGGCGCTGGCATTGACCCGGTGGGTGACGCATCTGTGCGCGCCGGTCTTCTTTTTCCTGGCCGGCACGAGCGCCTGGCTCTACAAGTCACGCGGGAAAAGCACCGGGGAGGTTTCCATTTATTTGTTGACGCGCGGCCTGTGGCTGGTGTTTCTCGAATTGACGTACCTCAATTGGTTTGCCTGGACGTTCAACTTTTCCCTGCATTGGTTCCCGGCCATCGTGATCTGGGCCATTGGATGGTCGATGGTGGTGCTGGCCGCGGCCGTGTGGCTGCCGCTTTGGGCCGTGGCCGCCTTTGGCCTTGCCATGATCGCGTTGCATAATGCATTTGACGCCGTCACGCCGGAAAGATTGGGTTGGTGGGGCGGGGCCTGGCGCGTGTTGCACGGCCCGCCCGGCGCGGTCCAACCGCTGCCCGGCGTCACGCTGGCGGTGACCTATCCGCTCGTCCCGTGGATCGGTGTGATGGCGGCCGGTTACGCCTTCGGCCCGATATTGGAG